>NZ_JBQWIF010000030.1:0-68421 GCF_052958135.1 Pseudomonas sp. SZ40
ACGCCCATAGCCCGAAGCTGCGAACCGCATGCTCTGAACAGTCAGCCACCATCGGCGTTGAATGGCTTTGGTGGGCTGAAGCCCCACCCTACGGTTCATGTCCCTGGGAGGTAGGATGGGCTTCAGCCCACCACCAATGACGCCCATAGCCCGAAGCTGCGAACCGCATGCTCTGAACAGTCAGCCACCATCGGCGTTGAATGGCTTTGGTGGGCTAAAGCCCCACCCTACGGTTCATGCCCCTGGGAAGGGTGGGTTTCAGCCCACCACCAATGACGCCCACAGCCCCGAAGCTGCGAACCGCATGCTCTGAACAGTCAGCCGCCATCGGCGTTGAATGGCTTTGGTGGGCCAAAGCCACACCCTACGGTTCATGCCCCAGGGAAGTAGGGTGGGCTTCAGCCCACCAGTACCTCCTCAAGGCCAATCAACGCAGGTGATTGCGCCTGAACGTCTCCTCGCCCATCGCCGCGATCTGCCCTTCGATCAGGGCGTCGAAGGGTTTCAACAGCGCCTGATAATCAGCTGGCGCCTCCAGCACGTTCAATGCTGCGACGATCGCCTCGAGGGTCGACAGCGATCCTTGCATCGGTGCCTTGCGCAGGCGATAGCGTGAGGGCGGTGCATCCGACAGGGTCACCCGCGGCAGCGCTGCCAACGCAGGATTGAGATGCAGCAGCTTGCGTGCCTTGCGCCAGGTGCCATCGGGCACTACCAGCCGCAATGGTCTGCCATCCGGTTCATCGACCAGGCTGTCCAGCGGCTGCGCATCGTCCCCCGGAAATAGCAAACAGGTGCGATGGTCAGGGTGCGCCAACCACAACGACAGATCCTCGAACACCTCGCCAACCCGCAGCCTTGCATTGCGCAGGCCGAGCACGGCCAGATTGGCGGTGTTCAGGGCGTGATCGACCTCATCGGGATGCTGCAGCACGAGTATTTCGGTACGGCTGGGCAGATCGGGGATCAACGCGCACAGGCAATGGCTTTCGGGACGTTTGCAGCGGGAACAACGGGGGCGTGACATGGGCAGGTCTCCTCGGCCGCGCAGTGTGCCATAGCACACTTGCACAGCCGAGGAGCGGTTGTATCAGCGGTTGAATCGCTCGGCCAGGCTATGCAGGTAGTCGGCCATGGTTTCCAGTTCCCTGCCGATGGCGGCGCCCTGGTGAGCCTGCTCGGCGCCTTGCTCGGAAAGCTGAGCGATGCGGGTGATCTGCCGGCTGATGTCCTCGGCCACCTGACCCTGCTCTTCGGAAGCGGCGGCGATCTGCTGGCTCATGCCGGTGATGCGGCTGACCGATTCACTGATGCCATCCAGCGCGAGACGCACCGCCTCGACGCTCTGCACGCTCTCCCGGGAGATCTCCTCGCCTCGCCCGGCCGTGACCACCGCGCGCTCGGCGCCGGCACGCAGCGAAGCGATGATCTGGTGAATCTGCTGGGTCGACTCGCGCGTACGCGAGGCCAGGGAGCGCACCTCATCGGCAACCACGGCGAACCCACGCCCCTGCTCGCCCGCGCGCGCCGCCTCGATGGCGGCGTTGAGCGCGAGCAGGTTGGTCTGCTCGGCGATCGAGGTGATCACGTCGGCGACACTGCCGATGGACTGGGTGGAGTTGGCCAGGTCGTTCACCGCCTGGCCGATGTCGGCGACCGCCTTGGCCATGTGCTGCATGGACTCCAGGCTGCCCCCGGCCAGTTGCCGACCTTCCTTGGCCAGGCGATCGGCCTCTTCGGCGGCATGACTGGTGCTCTGCACGTTCTGGGTGACTTCCTGAATGGTCGCGGCCATCTGGTTGATCGCCGTGGCCGACTGATCGGTCTCGCTGCGCTGCAGGTCGAGCATCTCGGCGCCCGCTCGAGAAAAACCGGCGGACTGGGCGGCCTGCTTCTTGACGTTGACGCCGGCGTCTTCGAGACGGGTCAGCGCCGTCTGCAGCCTCGCCTCTTCGCTGATCATGGCCATGTCCAGCAATGCCTGAGCGCCGCGGCTCTCGCTGTAGGTCAGCGCCACCAGACTGCTGGTGAAAGCCTTGGGATGATCGGCCAGGGTCCGGCGAATCAACGAGCGCTTGCTGTACAGCTGATAGGAACCCAGGGCGGCCATCACCACCACGATGAGCGCCGCCAGCCAGAACCCGGCAAGCACCGACTGAGCAGCGAGGATCACCAGTGTGGCGAGAATCAGCGGCCAGGAGCGAATCAGGTCATAGGTCAGGTATTCGATCTTCGGCACCGGGGGCTTGCCGGCTCGCAACCTGGCGTACAGCGCCTCGGCGCGGCGCTTCTGGTCTTCACTGGGCAGCGAGCGCACCGATTCGTAACCCGACACCTGGCCGTTCTGGTAGATCGGCGTGACGTAGGCACTGACCCAGTAGTAATCGCCATTCTTCGAACGGTTCTTGACGATCCCCATCCAGGGCTTGCCCTGCTTGATGGTGTCCCACATGTGGCCGAATACCGCTGGCGGCATGTCCGGGTGGCGCACCAGGTTGTGGGGCTGGCCGATCAGTTCCTCACGAGTGAAGCCGCTGATGGCAACGAATGCGTCGTTGCAGTAAGTGATCTTGCTGTTCAGATCGGTGGTGGAGATCAACCGCTCATGCGCAGGAAAAGTCCTTTCGCGCTGAGTCACCGGCAGATTCTGACGCATGCTTGCAATCCTTCAGTTCGTGAAGGGTACATCCCTGCCACTCCACTATGTCTAGCACAGCAAAGCTGCCGCGCCAGCACAGGTAGGCGTTTGGTTTTAAACAACTAAGCACGAGCGAAATGGCACGTTGGAGTCGTCGTACTTGGCTCCCTGCCACGCCTGTTTCCTGCTTACCCGATCGGGCTTTCCATAATGTCGGCAAGCGCGGCGGTGACTTGAGAGCCTTGCCGCATTCACCGGGTCACAAATGACCGCAGCCGGTGGTCCGCCACGAACTTTACCTATTCCTGACAGAACCTTACCTCGCTCTTACCCAACGCCGATGGCCGCCTCCCTATAGTGGCGACATCCACATTCGTTGCGTGCCATCACCATGCCAAGACCCAAGCTGCTGCTCCTGATTCCCGCCATAGCCGCCCTGACCCTGGGCGGCTATGCACTCCACGGCTGGCTGCAGCCTGCACCGGGCAACGGCCTGCTGACCGCCGAGGTGCGCCGGGCAGACATCGAGCAGACGGTCATCGCCACCGGCACGCTGGAAGCCTTCAAACAGGTCAGTGTCGGCGCCCAGGTGTCCGGCCAGGTCACCAGCCTGCACGTCGACTTCGGTGATCTGGTCAAGCAGGGCGACCCCATCGCCGAGATCGATTCCCTGACTCAGCAGAACGACCTGGCCAATGCCAAGGCCGCACTGGCCAATGTGAAGGCGCAGCGCGCGGTGCAGGCCGCGACCTTGAAGAAGGCGCAACTCGCCTTCAACCGCCAGAAGTCGATGCTCGCCCAGAACGCCAGCTCGCGGGAGAGCTACGAGACCGCAGAGGCCGACCTGAATACCGCCAAGGCCCAGGTCGCCGCGCTGGATGCGCAGATTCAGCAGGCGCAGATTCAGGTGTCCACCGCCGAAGTCGACCTCGGCTATACCAAGATCGTCGCGCCCATCGATGGCACCGTGGTTGGCGTGGTGGTCAAGGAAGGCCAGACGGTCAACTCGGCGCAGTCGGCGCCGACCATCGTCAAGGTCGCCCAGCTCGACAAGATGACCGTGCGCGCAGAAATTTCCGAGGCCGATGTGGTCAATCTGCAGCCTGGCCTGCCGGTGTACTTCACCATTCTCGGCGAGCCCGGCAAGCGCTATGAAGCGACGCTGCGCATGATCGAGCCGGCACCGGACTCGATCAACACCAGCGACAGCACCTCGAGCAGTTCATCGTCGACCACCTCCACCGATACGGCGGTGTATTACATCGCCGTGTTCGACGTGCCCAACCCGGACGGCAAGCTGCGCATTTCCATGACCACCGAAGTGAACATCGTCCTCGACAGCGTCAAGGGCGCGGCAAGCGTTCCGGTGTCGGCGCTGGGCAGCGCCAACCGTGACGGTAGCTACACCGTGCAGGTGATGGGCAAGGATGGAAAGGTCGAGGCACGACAGATCCGCACCGGCCTGGAAGACTCGATCAATGCCCAGGTGCTGGAAGGTCTGGAGACCGGCGACAAGGTGGTGCTCGGCGATGCCGCGGCCGGCTCCAGCACCACCCTGCGCATGCGCGGGCCGATGAGGCTTTGATATGGCACTCCTAGAACTGAGCGGCCTGCGCCGCGAATTCCCTGCCGGGGAACAGACCATCGCCGTGCTCAAGGATGTCGACCTGAGCATCGAACAAGGCGAGATGGTGGCGATCATCGGCACCTCCGGTTCCGGCAAGTCGACGCTGATGAACATCCTCGGCTGCCTGGACAGAGCCAGCGCCGGCACCTACCGCATCGCCGGCCGGGAAACCGGCAAGCTGTCACCGGACGAACTGGCCGAACTTCGCCGCGAATACTTCGGTTTCATCTTCCAGCGCTACCATCTGCTTGGCGATCTGGACGCCGTGGGTAACGTCGAAGTACCGGCCATCTACGCCGGCAAGGACGCCGCCAGCCGCCGCGAGCGCGCCGAAGCGCTGTTGCAGCGGCTCGGCCTCGGTGAGCGCCTGAGCCACAGGCCGAACCAGCTTTCCGGCGGCCAGCAGCAACGCGTCTCCATTGCCCGGGCGCTGATGAATGGCGGCCAGGTGATTCTCGCCGACGAACCCACTGGCGCACTGGACAGCCACAGCGGCGAGGAAATGCTCAAGCTGCTGCGCGAGCTGCATGCCGCCGGGCACACGGTGATCATCGTCACCCACGACATGAAGGTCGCAGAAATCGCCGACCGCATCATCGAGATCAGCGACGGCTGCATCATCGCCGACCGCCGCCTGCGCACCGTCGAGGACGATGTGCGCGCCATGCCTGAACCCGCGCCGGCACGGGCCGCCAATGCCGTGAAGGCCGGCTTCGGCCAGTTTCGCGAAGCCCTGCGCATGGCCCTGCTGGCGATGCTGTCGCACAAGCTGCGAACCTTTCTGACCATGCTCGGCATCATCATCGGCATCGCCTCGGTGGTCTCGGTGGTGGCGCTCGGTCAGGGTTCGCAGCAGAAGATCATGGAAAACATCAGTGCGATCGGCACCAACACCATCGACATCTATCCCGGCAGCGGTTTTGGTGATCGCCGCTCCGGGCGCATCCAGACACTCGTGCCGGCCGATGCCGACGCCCTGGCCGGCCAGGCTTTCGTCGACAGCGTCACGCCGTCGGTTTCCAGCTCCGGCACCCTGCGCTATCGCGAGCAGGCGCTGAGCGTATCCACCAGCGGCGTGGGCGAGCAGTTCTTCCGCGCCAAGGGCTACACCTTCGCCCAGGGCCGCGCGTTCGATGCCAAGGCGGTACGCGAATCGGCGCAGAGCGCGGTCATCGATGACAACACCTACAAGAAGCTATTCGCCGGCAAGCAGGCACTCGGTCAGGTGATTCTGCTGGGCAACGTTCCTGTACGCGTGGTCGGCGTGCTCGACCCCATTCAGAGCAACTTCGGCGGCAGCGATTCGCTGCGCGTCTATCTGCCCTACACCGCAGTGATGAACCGCATGCTCGGCCAGTCGTACCTGGAAAGCATCACCGTGCGGGTCGACGACAGTGTCTCGAGCGATGCCGCCGAGCAAGGCATCATCCGCCTGCTCACCCGCCGTCACGGGGTCCAGGACTTCTTCGTGATGAACACCGACACCATCCGCCAGACCATCGAGAAGACCAGCCAGACCATGACCCTGCTGATCTCGGCCATCGCCCTGATCTCCCTGCTGGTCGGCGGCATCGGGGTGATGAACATCATGCTGGTGTCGGTTACCGAGCGTACCCGTGAAATCGGCGTGCGCATGGCGGTGGGTGCCCGGCAGAACGACATCCTTCGCCAGTTCCTGATCGAGGCGGTGCTGGTGTGCCTGATCGGTGGCGCACTGGGGGTGATATCGGCGCTGGCCTTCGGTGCGCTGTTCAGCCGTTTCACCAGTGAATTCAGCCTGGTGTTTTCCAGCGGCTCGATCATCGCTGCGTTTCTCTGTTCCACGGTCATCGGCCTGGTGTTCGGTTTTCTGCCAGCCCGCAATGCCGCCCGCCTCGACCCCGTCGACGCTTTGTCTCGTGAGTAGCCGATCATGCACAGTCACTACCTGAAACCTCTGTCACTGCTCGTCGCCCTTGCTCTGGGCGGCTGCAGCTCGCTGCTCTCCACACCTTACGAGCGCCCGGCGCTGAACGTACCCGCCAGCTGGCAGCAGCCTGGCCAACAGCAGGCCAGCAGCGGCCAGGCCTGGTGGACAGCCTTCAATGATGCGGAGTTGGATCGACTGATCGATGCGGCGCTGGCCCGCAACAACGATATCGGCACCGCATTGCTGAACGTACGCCGCGCACGATTGCAGGCTGGGCTGACCCGCGATGGGCAGTTTCCCCAGCTCAGCAGCGGGCTGAGTGCCGACCGTACGCGTGCCTTGCGCGGGGAAGGCAGCACCGCTCACAGCTATTCGCTGACCGGCTCGGTGAGCTGGGAGGCCGACCTGTGGAACCGTCTGGGCAGCGCCACCGATGCAGCCGAGCTGGAGGCGCTGGCAACCGAGCAGGATTACGCCGCTACTCGCCTGTCACTGGCGGGTACGGTGGCGAGCCTTTACTGGCAGATCGGCTATCTCAACGAACGCCTGACGGCCAGCGCCGCGAGCATCGAGTACGCACGGCAAACCCTGCAGTTGGTTCAGGTGCAATACGATGCCGGCCAGGCTTCGGCGCTGGAGCTCGCCGAGGCGCGGCAGAGCCTGGAAACCCAGTTGGCCAATGACGTGGACCTGCGCCAGCAACGCGTCGAGCAGCGCAACGCCCTGGCCGTGCTGTTCGATGGGGCCAGCCCGGTGAGCCTGATTGAACTGCAGAGCCTGCAAGGCAGCGTATTACCGGCCGTGGCCGCCGATCTACCGGCCAGCCTGCTGGCTCGTCGCCCGGATCTGCGCGCTGCTGAACTGCGCCTGCGCAGTAGCCTGAAATCCGTGGATGCCACCCGCGCCAGCTATTACCCGGATCTGAGCCTGACCGGCACCTTAGGCTACTCCAGTTCGGCACTGGGCAATCTGCTGCAGAATCCGGTCGGCGCCGTGGGTGCCAGCCTGGCCATGCCTTTCCTGCAGTGGAACCAGATGAAGCTCAACGTCGCGGTATCGAAAACCGACTATGAGCTGGCGGTGACGGACTTCCGCCAGAGCCTGTATCAGGCATTGGCGGACGTGGAAAACGGGCTGGCGGGGCGACGCCACTACGCCGAGCAGGAAGCGATGCGCAGTCGCGCACTGGACGCAGCCCGCGAGGCCGAACGTATCTATCGAATTCGTTACGAATCAGGGGCTGTGGATCTGCAATCCTGGCTGAGCGCACAGGACACCCGCCGCACGGCACAAATCACCTTGGCGGAGAATCGTCTGAACCAGCTGATAAATGCGGTCACGCTGTATCAATCCCTGGGCGGGGATACAGGCGTGAACATCGAAGCGCCGCTGGCGGCGCTTCCAGATCAATGACGCAGCAATGCTCAGCGGCGGCGCTGGCGTTCAGCAGCCAGGCGACGCTGCTCTTCACTGCGGACTGGGATCGGCTGCATGCGCGGAGCAAACAGGGCATTGAGCTGTGCGGCAAGTTTTTCGAACCAGGCTTTCATATGAGATATCCTCGACTGCACGCGGCTATGGTGGCCGCTTGACTTGAGAGTAGCCGAAACCATCGCACTAGGGGAGATGTAACAAGCCTCCAACCGTTGCAAGGCGCTACCGACCGTCGCTTTGCGCCTGCTGACAATCGGGGGCCGATGCAACAGCCCCCTCCGGTTTCATCAGAACTGATACTCCACACCCGCTCCGGCATACCAGGAACGGCCCGGCGCCGCCTCGTAATAGCGGTTGTTGCCGTCGCCGACGATCACCGAACCGACATATTGCCTATCCAGCAGGTTATCCAGGCGCAGGGTCTGGTGAGTCTTCCAGGCCCCCAGATTCTGCTCGAAGCGGGTACGCCAGTTGAAAACCGCGTAACTCGGTGCAGCCTTCTGGCTGTTGGTGTCCTCGACGTACACCTTGCTGCGATACAGGCCTTCCACGGCAGTGCTGATGCCATCGACGGGCTTCCAGGCCACTTCGCCGAACAGCGTAGTGCGTGGCACGCCAGGGAGATTGTTGCCCTTGTCGATGGTGTTATTGCCTGCGACGAAGCGCGAATCATAGGTCGCGGCCAAGTAGGTATAGGCCAACGCTGCCGACCACTGCTCATTGAACTGGCTCTCGATGCCCAGCTCGAAACCGCGGCGCAGGGTCTTGCCGGCGTTCTGGTAGCTGGTGCGGCCGCCGCTGTTTTCCAGCACGACGATTTCATCATCGGTGGTGATCTGGAAGATCGCGGCATTGACGCGGGTGCCTTCGGCAACGCGGGCTTTCAGGCCAATTTCGTACTGGGTGCTTTCCGACGGCTCCAGGCCATAGTTGAAGCCAGCATTGCCCTGCGAGTAGGCCAGCTCGGCCTGACTCGGCGTTTCGAAACCCTTGCCGACACTGACATAGCCATTCAGGTCGGGCGTGAAGGCGTAACCCAGACTGACCGAGGGCGTGGCCTTTTCGTAGCGCCGGGTGCCACTGTCGTCACCATTGGCACCGACGATGTACTTGTCATCGACGTCCACCTCCACGGTGCTGTAGCGCAGCCCCCCCTGCAGCGTCCAGTCACCCAGTGTCCAGGTTGCCTGGGCGTAGGGATCCAGGCTGGTGACGGTGTCGACTTCGTCGCGGCGCAGCGCACCTTTGACGCCTACCTGAGAGCCAGAGAAATTCTCGTATCCACGGCGATCGTCACGGCTCTGATCATAATCGAGGCCGAACACCAGCCGCAGATCACCCGCGACCCCATCCACCGGTTGCAGCCAGCGAACACTGCCACCATGAAATTCTCGGTCGAAATCCACTACCCCGCCACTGTGATTCGGATTGCCCTGCGGCCCCTGAGGAATGGCCAGGTACTGAATCACGCTGCGTTTGCCTGCATAGGCCGTGGCCTGCAGCGTCGCATCACCAAAATAGCGCTCATAGTTGGCGCCCAGTTGCTGGTGATCGATGCTTTTGCGGGTATTGAAGTTTCGCGCATTGACCGCCACCGAGCGCGGATCGGCCTTATATGCCTCCCAAGCCTGGCCAAGGGGATCCTTGGTACCGTTCTGCTCCAGGCTGCTGTAGATCAGCGCCAGCTTGCTGTCTTCATCCGGTTTGAAGTTGAGCTTGGCGAAGGTCTGGTCACGGCGTGCCGAGCTGTGGTCGCGGTAACCGTCGGTGTCCATCCGCGAGGCGTCGAGCACGAAGCCCACGCCATCCGCCTCGCCTTCGGCGGTGAGGTGGTTGCGGGTCAGGCCGTCGCTGCCGATCAGGGTCTCGGCACCGATACGCGGCCGGCCGACGCCATCGCGGGAAAACATCTGGATCACCCCGCCAGCATTGCTGCCATACAGCGTCGAGGCCGGGCCACGCAGCACTTCGATGCGGTCGGCGGTATCCAGGTTGAAGGTCGCCGCCTGGCCCTGGCCGTCCGGCGTGCTGGCCGGAATGCCATCGGTGATCAGCTTCAGCCCGCGCACGCCGAACGCCGAGCGTGCGCCAAAACCACGGGACGATATCTGCAGGTCCTGGGCATAGTTCTGGCGGTTCTGCACCACCAAGCCGGGCACCCGGGTGAGCACCTCGGAGGCATTGATACCCAGCTGACCAGCGCTGATCTGCTCGCGGTCGATGCCGTCAACCGAGAATGGCAGGTCGAAACTCTGCATCGCGCTACGCGAGCCGGTCACCACGCTGGGATCGAGCACCAGCCTGCTGACAGGCTCCGCCGCCTGTGCCGCACCTGCAGCCGCGCAGCTGCATAACAGGATGGCCTTGGCCAGACGGGACAGTTCGGGCAGTTGCGCAGGCGGGTTACAGCTCATGGGCGTGTTCCTTGATTCTTCGACAGCGCGTAGTTGGCGCGACCATCCATATTTGAGTGGCGATGGAGAGCGGCGCCATTATGGTGCTTTGCAGCCTGACGTGCGACCCGCGCGCCAGAGCGCTTGTTCAAACAATAGTGACCGTGAACGCGAAGCCGTTGTGCACCGGGCGATGCATAAAGGTTGCAGCGTGTTTCTCGCCAAAGGTGCACCTGCCGACATTGAAAGCCCATTGCGCGCTTGCCTTGCGGGCGACGTCCGGCAAAACTGCCGGCCTTCCGCCCGAAACTGGAGCCCACCTTGCGCCCTGCCGACATGCTGCGCCTTCTGCTACTCGCGTCGATCTGGGGAGCCAGCTTCCTGTTCCTGCGCGTGGTGGCCCCCGTGATCGGCAGCATGCCGACCGCCTTCTTTCGCGCCGCGATCGCCATGCTGGGCCTGCTGGCGATCCTGCTGCTGATGCGGGTGAAGTGGGACTTCCATGGCAAGCTGGGCCTGTGCCTGGTGCTGGGGGTGATCAATGCCGGCATTCCCTCGGCCATGTACAGCCTGGCGGCACTGGTGCTGCCCGCCGGCTATTCGGCGATCATCAACGCCACCACGCCGATGATGGGGGTGCTGATCGGCGCCCTGTTCTTCGCCGAAGCGATGACGCTGACCCGCGCCGCAGGTGTTGCCCTTGGCCTGTTCGGCGTCGCCGTACTGACCCGTAGCGGCCCGGTGGAACTGGATATCGATCTGGTACTTGGCGCCCTCGCCTGCCTGCTGGCGACGCTCTGTTACGGCCTGGCTGGCTTCCTCACCCGGCGCTGGATAGCCGGTGGCCTGGACAATCGCCTCACCGCGTTTGGCAGCCTGTGCGGCGCCAGCCTGTTCCTGCTGCCGCTGTTCGGTGGCTCACTGGCGATACAGCCACCGGCCACCTGGGGCGGCTGGCTGGAGTGGTCATCCCTGCTGGCCCTGGGGCTGGGCTGCACGGCCTTCGCGTACGTGCTGTACTTTCGCCTGCTCAACGACATCGGGCCGATCAGGGCGTCGACCACCACCTTTCTGATTCCCATCTTCGGTGTGCTCTGGGGCGCGCTGCTGCTCGACGAGCCCTTGTCCTGGGCGCACCTGTACGGCGGCATATTGATCGCCATCGCCTTGTGGCTGGTGGTTCGCCCGGCGACGAAAGCACCGGCATAGACAGCCGTCCAATCCCATAGGGTGGGTCGCGGCGTGCAAGTGAAGCGTCGGCCACCCGTACGGCTCGAAAGCAATGCCGGACGATCGATTAGGTGGGCTGAAGCCCCACCCTACAGGGGACGTTTGCATGGCCGTGTGTGGATCACCATTGCCTCGTGGTGACTCGCCTTGCGGCGATTTTGAAGAGAGTCGGTGGTCGATTTTGGTGGGCTGAAGCCCACCCTACAGGGGATGTTTGCATGGCCGTGTGTGGATCACCATTGCCTCGTGGTGATTCGCCTTGCGGCGATTTTGAAGAGAGTCGGTGGTCGATTTTGGTGGGCTGAAGCCCACCCTACAGGGGACGTTTGCATGGCCGTGTGTGGATCACCATTGCCTCGTGGTGATTCGCCTTGCGGCGACTTTGAAGAGAGTCGGTGGTCGATTTTGGTGGGCTTGAAGCCCCACCCTACAGGGCGCTGACGTAGGGTGGGCTTCAGCCCACCAATTCGCCTCGTTTGATGGCTCCCACGCTCAAGCGTGGGGAGCGATCCGCTTGGCTACGCGGCCAATACGTTACTGCTGCAATTCCTGCTCGGTGAACAGGTCACTGAACAGCATGCTCGACAGGTAGCGCTCACCGGAGTCCGGCAGGATCACCACGATGGTCTTGCCCTGCATTTCCGGCTTCTCGGCCAGGCGCACCGCCACTGCCATTGCAGCGCCGCAGGAAATACCGCAGAGAATGCCTTCCTCGCGCATCAGGCGCAGGGCCATGGCCTTGGAATCCTCGTCGGTCACCTGCTCGACCCGGTCGACCAGCGACAAGTCGAGATTCTTCGGTACGAAGCCGGCGCCAATGCCCTGAATCTTGTGCGGGCTGGGCTTGACCTCTTCGCCGGCCAGGGTCTGGGTGATCACTGGCGAGGAGACCGGCTCGACCGCGATGGACTGTATCGCCTTGCCCTGGGTCTGCTTTATATAGCGCGAAACCCCGGTGATGGTGCCGCCGGTACCCACACCGGACACCAGCACATCCACGGCACCTTCGGTGTCATTCCAGATTTCCGGGCCGGTGGTTTTCTCGTGGATCGCCGGGTTGGCCGGGTTTTCGAACTGCTGTGGCATGTAGTACTTGGCGGTATCGGAGGCGGCGATTTCGGCGGCCTTCTCGATTGCACCCTTCATGCCCTTGGCCGGCTCGGTGAGTACCAGTTCGGCACCCAGCGCCTTGAGCACCTTGCGACGCTCCAGGCTCATGGACGCCGGCATGGTCAGCACCAGCTTGTAACCACGGGCAGCGGCGACGAAGGCCAGACCGATGCCGGTGTTGCCCGAAGTGGGCTCTACCAGTGTCATGCCCGGTTTGAGCACACCACGGGACTCGGCATCCCAGACCATGTTGGCGCCGATCCGGCACTTCACCGAATAGGCAGGGTTGCGCCCCTCGATCTTGGCCAGGATGGTCACGCCCTTGGGCCCGAGGCGGTTGATCATCACCAGCGGTGTGTTGCCGATAGCCTGTGCGTTGTCTGCATATATGCGGCTCATGGTGTACCGGTTCCTTGTCATGACTGAGCCCATCAGCCTATGCCCGATGCGTCAGGGCGTCCAGCGTCGGGAAGGTCGAACTCTGCGGGCGCCCTTGCAGTCCACCCAGACTACGCCTACACGGATGCATCCGATGAAACGCCGCTACAGCCTGCCGCTCTGGATCTGCCTGGGCCTGCTCGCACTGCTGCTGGTCGTCCACGTCGCCCTGCCCTATGTGCTGCGCGACTACCTGAACGAGAAGCTCGCCGACATGGGCGACTACCGCGGCCATGTCGAGGATGTCGACCTGGCACTGTGGCGCGGCGGTTACCGCATCAACGGCCTGCGTATCGTCAAGGCGGAGCGCGACGTTCCAGTCCCCTTCGTGGCGGTGCCGCAGATCGAGATATCGGTGAGCTGGAACGAACTGTGGAGCGCCCGTGCAGTGGTCGCCCGGGTGGTGTTCGAGAAACCCGAGGTGAATTTCGTCGACAGCGAAAACCGCGACGACGCCCAGACCGGTGAAGGCGTCGACTGGCGCGAGCAACTGAACAAGCTGCTGCCCATCACCCTCAACGAAGTGCGCGTGAACGATGGCACCCTCGGTTTCTACAATTTCAATGCCTCGCCACCGGTGAAGATCCAGGCCAACGCCATCCAGGCCAGCCTCTATAACCTGACCAACGTGGCCGACGAACAGGGTGACCGGGTCGCCCGCTTCGAAGGCAAGGCACGGTTGCTAGACCATGCCCCCCTGGAAGCCAGCGCGGTATTCGACCCCTTCCACAACTTCCAGGATTTCGAATTCCGCGTACGCGCCACCGGCATCGAACTGCCACGCCTCAACGACCTGGCCAATGCCTATGGCAAGTTCGATTTCAAGAGTGGCAACGGTGACCTGGTGGTCGAAGCCTTCGCCGAAGACTCCCAACTGAGCGGCTACATCAAGCCACTGCTGCGCAACGTCGAAGTGTTCGACTGGCAGCAGGACGTGGAAAACGAAAACAAGGGCTTTTTCCGCTCCATCTGGGAAGCCGTGGTCGGTGGCGGCGAGAAGGTCCTGAAAAATCAGCGCCAAGACCAGATCGCCACCCGCGTGGAGCTGCGTGGCAGCACACGTCAGCAGGATATCAGCGCCTTCCAGGCGTTCATCGGTATCCTGCGCAATGGTTTCGTCCAGGCGTTCAACAGCCGCTTCGAGCGAGGCGCGGCAACGGAACAATGAAACGTCTATTCAGTGACTGAATAGCCGCCCCGCGTTCACAGTCGTGACCCCATCACGCTATAGTCTCCGCTTTGACACATGCCCTGCCCCTGCTGGCGTCGACGCACGAGGATCATCCCATGAAGTTCGAAGGCACACCGTCCTATGTCGCCACCGACGACCTAAAATTGGCAGTAAATGCGGCCATCACCCTGCAGCGGCCGCTGCTGGTCAAGGGCGAGCCCGGTACCGGCAAGACCCTGCTGGCCGAGCAGTTGGCCGAGTCCTTCGGCACGCGCCTGATCACCTGGCACATCAAGTCCACCACCAAGGCTCACCAGGGTCTGTACGAATACGATGCGGTGAGCCGCCTGCGTGATTCGCAGCTCAGCTCCGAGAAGGTTCACGACGTTCGCAACTACATCAAGAAAGGCAAGCTGTGGGAGGCCTTCGAGGCCGAAGAGCGCGTGGTGCTGCTGATCGACGAAATCGACAAGGCCGACATCGAATTCCCCAACGACCTGTTGCAGGAACTCGACAAGATGGAGTTCTACGTTTACGAGACCGACGAGACGATCAAGGCCAAGCAGCGCCCGATCATCATCATCACCTCGAACAACGAGAAGGAATTGCCGGACGCCTTCCTGCGCCGCTGCTTCTTCCACTACATCGCCTTCCCGGATCGCCAGACCCTGCAGAAGATCGTCGACGTGCACTACCCCGGCATCAGCAACAGCCTGGTGGCCGAAGCCCTCGACGTGTTCTTCGACGTGCGCAAGGTGCCGGGGTTGAAGAAGAAGCCCTCGACCAGCGAACTGGTCGACTGGCTCAAGCTACTGATGGCCGACAACATCGGCGAGGCGGTGCTGCGCGAGCGCGATCCGACCAAGGCCATCCCGCCCCTGGCTGGTGCCCTGGTGAAGAACGAGCAGGACGTGCACTTGCTGGAGCGCCTGGCCTTCATGGCGCGCCGCGGTAATCGCTGATATCAAAATGGATATCGAACGAGTACGTCGTAAGCGTCAGAAGAACGTCCAGGAACAGACGCTACTGAGACAGGAATCACTGCTGCGAGCGGCCACCTTTTATCGCGACAATCCAGACAGAGTTCCGCTTGCCCTGCGGCAATACGCTTTAGGCCAAGCGATAGACTGGGATAGATCGATCATCATGGAGCTAGACGCCAATATCTATGGCGGTTATTGGGTTAACGGAATGTTGTTGACCCAAGAACATCGCTTCATCGAGTTTGACTTGTCGACCAACGAAGATCACAGCGCTCTGGATGACTCAGCAAAAGTCATTTGGCTCGACGTCAGCGCACAAACCAGCACGTCTCGACATCTGCGAGGAACCGGCATAAGCAAAGGAGCACTGGCATTGGAAATCCAAGCTGTGTTGAATAACGAGGATGAACCAGATGCATAGCGGCAGCTGTCTCTGCGGTACGGTGAAGTACCAGATCGACGCGCCCATCGAGTCCGCCAATCATTGCCATTGCAGCCAGTGCCGCAAAGGCCATGGCGCGGCGTTCGCCACGTACGGCAACGTGCGGCGCGAGCACTTTCGCTTTACCCAGGGCGAGGAATCGGTCAGCACCTTCAACTCGTCACCAGGCGTAGGCCGTACTTTCTGCCAGCGCTGCGGCTCGAATCTGCAGTGGTTCGCCGAGCAGCCCCGTCCAGACTGGTTGTCGGTAACCCTGGGGACGCTGGATACGCCGCTACCCAGCGTTGCCCAGCAACACATTCATGCCGAATCCTGCGCCGACTGGTACCGGATCGCCGACGGCCTGCCCGTAGAACGTCGCGACTGAGGAAGCCACCATGATGCTCAACCTGTTCACTGAAATGCGTGCCGCCAAGGTGCCGGTTTCCCTGCGTGAACTGCTCGACCTGATCGATGCCCTCAAGCACAAGGTCGTGTTCGCCGACATGGACGAGTTCTACTACCTGTCGCGCGCCATCCTGGTGAAGGACGAGCGCCATTTCGACAAATTCGACCGTGCCTTCTCCGCGTATTTCGACGGTTTGCAGAGCCTCGACCAGCATCTGCAAGCGCTGATCCCCGAAGAATGGTTGCGCAAGGAATTCGAGCGTTCCCTGAGCGCTGAAGAGCGCGCGCAGATCCAGTCCCTGGGCGGCCTCGACAAGCTGATCGAGGAATTCAAGAAGCGCCTGGAAGAACAGAAGGAGCGCCATGCCGGCGGCAACAAGTGGGTCGGCACGGGCGGCACCAGCCCCTTCGGCTCGGGCGGCTACAACCCCGAAGGCATCCGCGTCGGTGATGCGGGTGAGCGCCAGGGCAAGGCCGTCAAGGTGTGGGACCAGCGCGAGTACAAGAACCTCGACGACTCGGTCGAGCTGGGCACCCGTAATATCAAGGTGGCCCTGCGCCGTCTGCGCAAATTCGCCCGCCAGGGTGCGCAGGACGAACTTGACCTCGACGGCACCATCGACCACACCGCCCGGGACGGCGGCCTGCTGAACATCCAGATGCGCCCGGAGCGTCGCAATACGGTCAAACTGCTCCTGCTGTTCGACATCGGCGGCTCCATGGATGCCCACGTCAAGGTCTGCGAAGAGCTGTTCTCGGCCTGTCGCACCGAGTTCAAGCACATGGAGTATTTCTACTTCCATAACTGCGTGTACGAGACGGTGTGGAAGAACAACCAGCGCCGCAACGCGGAGCGCTTTTCCACCCATGACCTGCTGCACAAGTACGGCGCCGACTACAAGGTGGTGTTCATCGGCGACGCCGCCATGGCGCCCTACGAAATCACCCAGCCGGGCGGCAGCGTCGAGCACTGGAACGAAGAGGCCGGCTACCTGTGGCTACGCCGCTTCATGGAAACCTACAAGAAGCTCATCTGGATCAACCCTTACCCGCGCCAGACCTGGGATTACACCACCTCGACCGGCATCATCCGCGAACTGATCAACGACCAGATGTTCCCGCTGACCCTGCAGGGGTTGGAGGATGGGATGCGCTTTCTGGCCAAGTGATGGTCGCGGCCCCTACCCAAGGTACGTCGGGTCGCACAGGTTAGGCGCCAGCCAGTGCAAAGGGTATTTACACGATTGACGGCGCTCTACCCCACTTTTATGCAATGCCGAATATCACTTGGTGGGTTACGCGACGCGCCGAAACAAGATGCGCCTGGCTTTCCGGGGGATGGCGTCACTAACCCACCCTACGGTTCTTCGCTCAACCCAGGCTAGGCCACGTGCTCTCAGCGCATGCGCGGTTGTTGACGTTCGGGCACTACGCGGCGCTCACGGCGCCGGAACGGCAGGGCCAGCAACAGCAGGATGCTTTCCACGACCCAGGCGAGGAAAAGCGCGCAGGCGATACCCCAGGCGATCGCCTCGGGCGCCAGGAGCACCTGATAGCGGTAGGCAGCGTGGGTTTCCTGCAGCAGTTGCTCGTCGGCAGCGGTTGCCAGGTGCCAGACCTGACGATACCAGGGGCCCTGCATGGCCAGCGATTCGCGCTGCAACAGTTCGGAGCGTTCGACCAGCAGGCCCACGCTGCGCGCGTCGCTCTGCATCACCGGGTCGGTACTGCCACGATAATGGCCGACCAGGCGCTGCAGGTCTCCATCGAAGAAGCGCCGGGCGGTATCGCGGAAACCGCTCAGGCTCTGTTCGGATTCCAGGCGATGGGCTTCGACGCGCTTAGCGTAATCATCGATGAAACCCGGCACCTGAACGCCAAGCAACAGGCCCAGAGCGAACAACGCCAGACGCAGATAACTTCTTAACATTCATCCCCCGCAGCCCCGCCACGCGGGACGCTCGTCAGTTGCTCAGGCCCTGGGCGATGCATTCGCCCGCGCGCCACAGGCGCCATTCGCCCGGCTGATACAGCGACCACTGCTCGTTGTCGGTCAGCGGCTCGGTGGCCAGTACCGAAACCACGTCGTTGGGCGTGGTTTCGGCATGAAAATCCACGCTCATGTCGGCATCGCGCAGGTGCGCAGGCCCGAAGGGCGCACGCCGGGTGATATGTGCCAGCTTGCTGGAGCAGAAGCTGAAGAGCCAGTCACCGTCGCTGAGCAGGCAATTGAACACGCCATGCTGACGATAGGCCGCACAGGCAGCGACAAGTTCAGGCAACAGCACCTCGATGGGAACCGCTTCCGGAAACGCCGTGCGAATGCGGTTGAGCAGATCGCAGAAGGCCGATTCGCTGTCCGTATCGCCGATGGCACGATAGAAACTCAGGGCCGGGCGAAAATCAGCCAGTTGGCCGTTATGGGCGAAGCACCAGTTGCGCCCCCACAGCTCGCGCACGAAAGGATGGGTGTTGGCCAGGCAGACACGCCCGACATTGGCCTGACGAATATGGCCGATCACCACTTCGCTCTTGATCGGATAGCGCTGCACCAGCTGCGCCACTTCCGACTCGCTGCTCGCGCGAGGATCCTGGAACAGGCGCAGGCCCCGGCCTTCGTAGAAACCGATGCCCCAGCCATCGCGATGCGGCCCGGTACGCCCACCACGCTGCATCAGCCCGGTAAAACTGAAGACGATATCCGTCGGGACGTTGGCGCTCATGCCGAGCAGTTCACACATGATCTGGTTCTCGATTGATCCGGCTTACAACCGCGGCTCGACGCGAGCGCTGCGGGTACTGCGTGGCGCGGTGTACTTCGGCTCCTGCTCCTGCTGCAGACGTTCGCGCAGGGTCAGATCGCTGTCCTCGCTCTGCTCCTCTTCGCGCGCGGCCTTGCGGGCCCTGGCACTGCGCAGGAACGGCCAACGAATGGCCACGAACAGCAGATAGATGGCGAACACGATAAGCCCGTACATGGCCAGATCAGCCACGGCTCGCCAGGCATTGCTGCCGACCTTGAAGATCAGATCGAGGGCGACGATAGCCACTGCAGGCGCGAACAGTTCCTTGGCCGGATCGACGATGGTCGGGCAGAACAGCAGAATCGCCACCAGCACGCGCAGCGGTTCGCGCACGTAGCGCCACATCCAGCTGGTGATACGGAACCACACCAGCAGGCAGCCCAACGCGGCAATGGCATAAGCGCCCCAGGCGAGGAGATAGTCGTTTTCGATCATGAGGGGGACGGTTCCCTTGCTTTACTTGGCTCGAACGGGTCAATCCGCATTTTTCGGCGGCTGCCTGGCGACAAAGGCGCTTATGATAACGGCTTTTCCCGGGTTCGGCGCCTTTAGGGTACGTCTAAAAACGTTGGTAGTTTTAAGAAGTGCCCGTTGCCATCGCCCTGCGTTCTGGAGACTCTCATGACCACTGCCCCCATTGCCCGCAAGGACACTGGCACCGATCCCTATCACTGGCTCGAAGACCGCGACAGCGACGAGGTGCTGAGCCACCTGCGTGCCGAGAACGCCTACCTGGAAGACCAGTTGAGCGATCAGGCTGGATTGCGCGAACGGTTGTTCCAGGAAATAAAGGCGCGCATCCGCGAGACCGACCTGTCATTGCCGACCCCCTGGGGTGACTACCTCTACTACCAACGCACCACTGCCGGTGACGAGTATCCCCGCCACTATCGCTGCCCTCGCCCTGCGGACGGCGGCCTGCAGCTCGACGAAAGCGCTGAGCAGCTGCTTCTCGATCCCAACGAAATCGCCGCGGGCGGTTTTCTGTCCCTGGGTGCTTTCAGCATCAGCCCAGACCAGCAGCGCCTGGCCTACAGCCTGGACACCAGTGGCGACGAAATCTATCGCCTGTTCGTCAAGGAACTGGCCAGTGGCGCCATCGATGAGCTGCCGTTCGATGACTGCGACGGCAGCATGACCTGGGCCAACGACAGCCAGACCCTGTTCTATGGTGAACTGGACGATGCCCACCGCCCCAGCACGCTGCATCGCTATCGACTTGGCGAAACGCAGAGCGCCCAGGTGTTCCACGAGCCCGATGGCCGTTTCTTTCTCACCTGCTACCGCAGCAGCTCGGAACGCCAGCTGGTACTGCTGCTGGGCAGCAAGACCACCAGTGAATGCTGGGTGCTGGACGCGAACACGCCGCAGCAGCCCTTCCAGTGCCTGGCGCCGCGCGAGGAAGGTCACGAGTACTACCCCGACCACGGCAAACTCGACGGCCAGTGGGCCTGGCTGATTCGCAGCAACCAGACTGGCATCAATTTCGCGCTGTACAGTGCCACGCCTGAACGACCGGCCCGCGAACACTGGCAGGAGCTGGTGGCGCATAACGAACAGGTAATGCTCGAAGGCGTCAGCCTGGCCGAGTCGGCGCTGGTGCTCAGCCTGCGCGAAGGCGGCCTGCCGATCATCGACGTACGCCCGCAAGGGCTGGCCGGTTATCGGGTCAGCCTGCCCGATGCCGCCTACAGCCTGTACGTGCAGGACAGCCTGGAGTTCGCCAGCGCGGTGATCCGCCTGCGTTACGAGGCACTCAATCGTCCCGCGCAGATTCGCCAGTTGAACCTGGCCGATGGCACCCAGCAGATTCTCAAGGAAACCCCGGTACTCGGCGAGTTCGATGCCGATGCCTATCTCAGCCAGCGGCTGTGGGCGACCGCGGAAGATGGCACCCGGGTACCGATCAGCCTGGTCGCCCGCCGCGATGCCCTGGGCCAGGCCGCTCCGCTCTATCTGTACGGTTACGGTGCCTATGGCGAAAGCCTCGATCCCTGGTTCTCCCACGCACGCCTGAGCCTGCTCGATCGCGGCGTGGTGTTCGCCATCGCCCACGTTCGCGGCGGCGGTGAACTGGGCGAAGCCTGGTACCGGGCCGGCAAGCTGGAACACAAACAGAACAGTTTCGGCGACTTCATCGCCTGTGCCGAGCACCTGATCGCCCAAGGGTTCACCAGCCCGTCGCGGCTGGCCATCAGTGGCGGCAGCGCAGGCGGCCTGCTGATCGGCGCAACGCTCAACCAGCGGCCGGAGCTGTTCGCAGCGGCTATCGCCGAAGTGCCCTTCGTCGATGTGCTCAACACCATGCTCAACCCGGAGCTGCCACTGACCGTCACCGAATACGATGAGTGGGGCGACCCCAACCAGCCAGAGGTGCACGAGCGCATCAAGGCTTACGCACCCTACGAGAACGTGCAGGCGCAGCGATATCCAGCGGTTCTCGCGGTGGCGGGCTACAACGATAGCCGCGTGCAGTATTGGGAGGCGGCCAAGTGGGTGGCGCGCCTGCGCGAACTGAAGACGGATGACAACCTGCTACTGCTGAAAACCGACCTCGAAGCCGGCCATGGCGGCATGAGTGGCCGCTATCAGGCGCTGCGGGACGTCGCGCTGGAATATGCCTTCCTCTTCAAGGTACTCGGCCTGCGTTCCGAGGCCTGATACCTGGCTGGCTGACGTGGCCGGCAGCCAGCGCTGAGCACTCAGTGTTTCTTGTGCTGGTCTTGCTGCTCGTGCTGACGCTCCGCAGCGTCGTCGGCTGCCTCGGTCGACTCGTCGTTGTCACGGCCATCGCGGATCACGGGTGGAGTGTCGGGATCGACGGCCGATGGATCGGGCACGTCGGGGCTCTGCACGGTACCCGCGGGCTGGGCGGCAGAAGGCTGTTCCTGCTGGGCATGAGCGATGCCGGCGAATGACAGCAGACTGATCAGCATCACGATGGACTTGCGCATGTTGGGTACTCCAATGTTCGATGGGACGAACTGCTTTGGGCTGGCGAGATGCCGGAAAGTGCAAACAGATTCCTCTCGGCAGTCACTGATGCTGCCCTATACTGAGCGCTACCCACCAAGGAGCGAACATGAGCAGCCCGTCCACGCCTACGTCCAAACTCGACCGCATCCTCGCCGATGCCCAGCGCAGCCGTGAAGAAGGCTATCGGGACAAGGCCCTGCGCATGTACCCGCACGTCTGCGGCCGTTGCGCCCGCGAGTTCTCAGGCAAGCGCCTCAGTGAACTGACCGTTCACCACCGTGACCACAATCACGACAACAACCCCCAGGACGGCTCCAACTGGGAGCTGCTGTGCCTTTTCTGCCACGACAATGAACACTCCCGGTACACCGACCAGCAGTATTTCAGCGAAGGTTCCACTGCCAGCCAGAGCGGGCCGAAAACCACCCACAAGGCGTTTGCCAATCTGGCCGATCTGCTGCAGAAAAAGTCCTAGGGTCTGTTGACGTTTCACGCACGGCCGCGCCGGAGCCCGTTTTTGCGCGAGGCAAGGCACGAGATGCGAAGTTTGGTGGGCCAAATGAGACATCGAGTAACGCCGTATCGCGCAAAAACGGGCCCGGCCCTGCGGGTTGCGCGAGAAATCTCGCCATGCGTTGTTGGAGGACTTGGCAAGGGAAAACGCGGACGGCTAGTCCATTCCCTGCGTCCTCCGCCTAGCGGATCGCCGCCCGGCCTGGCGAGATTTCTCGCGGCAACGCGGCTCGCGTTGAAACGTCAACAGACCCTAGTCGCCAAACAGGCCGTATAATGCCGCTCCTTTTGCGCGAGGCCTGTCCGTGGGCAACAAACGATACAGCTGCATCGGTCTCTACAACCCCAAGTCACCGGAGAACGTCGGCGCCGTGATGCGTGCCGCCGGCTGCTATGGCGTGGCCTCGGTGTTCTACACCGGCAAGCGCTACGAGCGCGCCCGGGACTTCGTCACCGATACCAAGCGGGTGCACCTGGACATTCCCCTGATCGGCATCGATGACCTGCAGAAAGTCATTCCCCTGGGGTGCACCCCGGTAGCCGTGGAACTGGTGGACGGTGCCCGGCCATTGCCGAGTTACACCCACCCGGATCGCGCCTTTTATATCTTCGGCCCGGAAGACGGCTCGCTGGACCAGGAAGTACGCGACTGGTGCGAAGAGGTGGTCTACATCCCCACGCAAGGCTGCATGAACCTCGCGGCGACGGTCAACGTGGTGCTCTACGACCGCCTGGCCAAAGGCAACAACACCAGAACCGGCGCCAAGTACTGAGCCAGATTGCAGACAAGATAAAGCCCGGAGCGAGCCGGGCTTTTTGTTGACGCTGACTGATCAGGAAGGTTGGACCTTGCCACCCGTACGGCTATAGCCATCTTCGGCAACCAGCTTGCCATCGATATGCTCGAAAGCCTGGGCAGCTTTGCCACCGGTACGCTCGTAACCATCTTCAGCGACCAATTTACCGCCTACACGCTCGAAACCGCTCTCGGCGATCTTGCCGCCAGTACGCTCGTAGCCAGCCTCAGCGACCAGCTTACCGCCGACACGCTCGAAACCGCTCTCGGCGATCTTGCCGCCAGTACGCTCGTAGCCATCTTCAGCGACCAGCTTGCCGCCGACGCGTTCGAAGCCGCTCTCGGCGATCTTGCCGCCAGTACGCTCGTAGCCATCTTCAGCGACCAGCTTGCCGCCGACACGTTCGAAGCCGCTCTCGGCGATCTTGCCGCCAGTGCGCTCGTAGCCATCTTCAGCGACCAGCTTGCCGCCGACACGTTCGAAGCCGCTCTCGGCGAACTTCCCACCGG
Organism: Pseudomonas sp. SZ40; assembly: GCF_052958135.1. Taxonomy (NCBI): domain Bacteria; kingdom Pseudomonadati; phylum Pseudomonadota; class Gammaproteobacteria; order Pseudomonadales; family Pseudomonadaceae; genus Pseudomonas; species Pseudomonas sp. SZ40. Next base: position 23,362 of record NZ_JBQWIF010000030.1, read on the forward strand.
TACGCTTGTAACCATCCTCTGCGACTTTCTGCGCACCAACGGAGTGCGAAGTAGTGGCCTCGACAGGTGCTTGCGGCAGTGCAAAAGCGGCGCTGGCGAGGGTGGCGATGAACAGGCTGGCAATGAATTCGGTTTTCATGTTGAGCTCCTTGGGAGGAAGTAAGTGGGTATGGAGCTCATGTTACTCAAGAAAATTTGATCAAAAACTCGATCCTGGGAATAGTAAAGATCGACTTCATTGATAGCTTGCTGAACACCAGCAATGGCGGGGGCTGGATGCGAAAACGCCCAACCCGGTGCCTGCACCGGATTGGGCGTTGCTGACTCGAAAGAGGGCTCTCGAGGGTGATGTCGCTCCAAACGATCAGCGTAGCAATCGGGTATCCAGCACCTTGGAGCTGCGACCCATGACGTTCTCGGTGATCTCGATGAAATCCTTGGTGCTGGCCTTTTCAAGGCGCATCAGGCCACGAGCCACGTCGTCCAGCGAGCGCTGCTGGCCATCCTTGGTGGCCTGGCGAATTTCCCGGTCGAGCTCCTGCAGGAGCAGCACCGCACGGGCGGTGATCGGCCCGGTGGAGTTCTCGGTGCGCAGGGACTTGACCGGCTTGCTCCACTTGATCAGGTGCTCGCGCACCTTCTGGTAGCGATCCTCGCTGAGCCCACCGGCCCGACGCATCACTTCGATGGCGTAGTACTCGGCCAGGCCCTCGCTGATCCAGTCGCTCTTGTCGGTGTCACTGATGCGGCTGAACACGTGTACCAGTTCGTGCACCAGCGAGCTGGTGCCGTTCTCGCTGACCAGCGGACGGTCGGCGTGCATGAAATAGGAGTTGGGGGCCGACAGACCGCCACGCCACATCGGGTCACCGGCGCCGACCACCAGCAGCTTGCCCGGGTCACGCGGGAACACCGCCTGCATCTCGGGCCATACGAAGGTCAGCAGGGTCAGGACATCCATGCGCCGCATGCCCTCACCCACCGGCGCAGCGACGGTTACCTGGGTTTCACCGAGCTTGGCGCGACGCGTGCCGACCTTGCCAGCGACGATCCAGCCAGTGGGGCGATCGAACTTGCGCTGCGGGTTGTCGATGCGGAACTTGTTCTTGCCCACGCGCGGCCAACCGGTCTCGACGCTACGCCAGCCTTTGGGCAGGTCGAACTCCAGGCGCGCCACCAGATCCGTGCCGTCGACCTGGTTGAGTACCGCACTGGGGATCAGATCGTCACCGCGCAGCAGAGCCCAGTCCTCGGTCATCCGCGCGTCGAAACGACCTTCGCCACGAGGGTGGCTGATACGCACCTTGTAAGTCAGGCTGGCCTTGCCCTTGGCAGGCACCCACAGGCCGCGCTGCTCGCCCTCCTGCTTCCACTCGCCGTCAGCCTTGAAGTCGCTGTAATAGCCATCGTCGCCCAGGTTGAAGTTGAGGCTGCGCACGCGCTCGCCCTTCTCCAGGCTAATGCTGACTTCAGCCTGATCGCTTTCCGGAAGGAATTTCACCTTGTAGTCCAGATCGACCTTTTCGGCTGCCCACAGGGGTGTGCCGGTACTCAACAGAACAGCGGACAGCAGCAGGCAGCGAATCGACATACAGGCAACTCCAGAACAGACGAATCGGAACGTTCCATGGGATCAGAGCACACTAGAGGCAGGGTGCAACAGGGCTATGAGACACCGGCCCGCTTAAGCGAGCCTTAACGGCACATCACAGACCCTCAGCCAGCGCGAAAGATCAGGTGTTCTTCCCAGTCATCTTCGGCCACGCTGTTTTCACTGAGCATGCGCCCTGCCTGGGAGATCCTCTCACGGTGCACCGCATCCGGGTCACCGCACACCAGATGATGCCAGAGCGGCAGATCCTTGCCCTCGCTGACCAGCCGATAACCACAGGTGGGCGGCAGCCACTGGAACTGATCCGCCTGGGCTGGGGTGAGCTGAATGCAGTCCGGCACGAAGGTCTTGCGGTTCGGGTAATCGCTGCAGCGGCAGGTATCCAGGTCGAGCAGCTTGCAGGCGATACGCGTGTAATAGACGGCTCCGTCATCCTCGTCTTCGAGCTTCTGCAGGCAGCATAGGCCACAACCATCGCACAGCGACTCCCACTCCCGGGTGTCGAGTTGCTCGAGGGTCTTGTGTTTCCAGAACGGAGAAACGGGCACGGCCATGATCAGCAACTGGAGGTAACGGGCGAAAAGGCCGGCAGTCTAGGTCTGCCGACCGCACAGTACAAGCTGCACGCGACAGCGTGGCTCAATAGCCTCGGGAAAAATCCACCAGCCCGTGCAGGGCGCTGCCGGCTCGATAACGCTGCAGGTTGCTGACGAACAGCTCGACCAGCAGCGGTGGCAGGCTCGGCGCAGCGCTGTGACCGGTGAGCAACAGGTTGTCGGCGGTCCAGAACGGGTGCCCGGTGGGCAACGGCTCTTCACGGCAGACATCGATCACCGCCGCAGCCAGTTGCCCACGGGCAAGCGCCGCGACCAGATCCTCATCGACTACCGAGGTACCGCGTCCGGCATTGATCAATACCGCCGATGGTTTGAAGCATGCCAGCAAGGCCGCATCGTAAATGTCCCGGGTGGCCGGCGTGTTGGGCAGCAGGTTGATCACGTAATCGGCCTCGGCGACCAGACGCGGCAGCGCCTCGACAGGCGCCACTTCACTGAATGGCGCCAGCGTCCGCGCGCTACTGGCGACCCCGGTCAGTACGACGTTGAACGGCTGCAGGAAGCGAGCAACCGCCAGGCCGATTTCGCCGGTACCGACGATCAGCACCTTGCACCCAGCCAGGCTGCCCGGCAGGCGACCATCCCAACGCCGCTCGCGCTGCGCCTGCAGGCGGGCGAAGAGTTCGCGCTGGTGGGCGAGCATGTGACAGAGCACGTACTCGGCCATCACCTGGCCGAAAACCCCGACCGCGCGAGTCAGTCGATAATCCCGTGGCAAGTCCTCCGCCAGCAGCGGCGTGATACCGGCCCAGGTCGACTGCACCCAGTCCGGCTTGTGGCCGGCGCGGATCAGTTCGGCGAACAGATGCGGCTCACCCAGCCAGACCTGACAACTACCCGCCTGTGCCGCCAGCTCGGGGCCATCGCCAGCAATCAGCTCGAGCTCCGGCTGGGCCCTCTGCAGCAATTCGCGGTACAGAACGTGATCGTTCTCGGCAATCAGTACACGCATTTCGGCCTACCTCAGACAGGGTCGTTGCGACGTAACAGCTCTTCCGGCAGATGCTCGATGTAATCCTCTTCCGGTGGCGGCATCTGCAGGTGATAACCCTGGCTATCCAGGTTCTCCAGCACCTTGTGGATGTCTTCGCGTGCGAGGGTGCGCTCAGGCGTCAGCACCATGTCGAAGGCAAGGACGGGTGGCCCGAAGGCGCTCAGCAGATTCTCGGGAACCTGTTTCAGCGCATCGGCACGCAGCACGTAGAGGTACATGCCATCCTTGCGGGGGCTCTTGTAGATGGAGCAGATACGTTTCAAGCGGACTCTCCTCGAGCGGCCAGGCAATCGAGCAACGCCTGGCCCATCAGCTCACGGCGCCAGCCGCGCAGGCTGTCGGGCAGGCGGTAGGGACCATCCGGGTAACCGCTCTTGAGCAGTGCCTCGAGGGTCTTCTTGCGCAGCATCAGTTCCGGGGCGATATCCAGACGTTCGCCTTCACGCTGGCCAATGGCTCGCAGCTTCTTGAGCAGCGCCGTGGACTCCAGCGGCAGCGGTTCCGGCATGGCCGGCGGCCACTCGCTCTGAGGCAGCGCGGCGGCATCGCGGATCATCTGCAGGATGGTCTCGCCGTCCTGGCGCACGGTCTTCGGGTGCATGTCCTCGATGCGTGCCAGGCTGACCAGATCGCTCGGCTGCTGGCGAGCCAGCGGCCACAGCGAGTGCTCACGCAGGATTCGGTTGCGCGGCTGATTGCGTGCCCGCGCCTGGCGCTCGCGCCAGATGCACAGCACGCGCAGCACGGCCAGTTGGGCACGCGACAGCTTCCATGCCAATTTGGCTTCGCGGTACGCCTCTTCAGCGGGAATCTCGCGACCCAGGCCGGCGACCAGCTCGGCACCGTCCTCGAGAATCCAGGCATTCTTCTCGGCAGAGAGTTTGTCCTGCAGGCGGCGATAGAGCTCGGCCAGATGCACCACGTCCTCGGCAGCGTAACTGACCTGCGTGTCGGACAGCGGACGCTGCAGCCAGTCCGAACGGGTCTCGCCCTTGGGCAGTTCGATGCCCAGCACCGCCTGCACCAGCCGCGAATAGCCCATGGAGAAACCCAGATTGAGGTAACCGGCGGCCAGTTGCGAATCGAACAGCGGCGCGGGCAGGCTGCCGGTCAGGCGCAGGAGCACTTCCAGGTCCTCGCTGCAGGCGTGCACCACCTTGATGACCTGAGGATCCTCGAGCAACGCAGCGAACGGCGACCAGTCGTCGATCTGCAGCGGGTCGATCAGATAGGCCTGCTCGCCCTCGCTGACCTGCAGAAGGCCGGCAATCGGGTAAAAGGTATCGACGCGCATGAACTCGGTGTCCAGCGCCAGAAATGGCTGTTTGCGCCAGGCAGAGCAGTGCTCCGCCAGGCTGGCGTTGTCTCGAATCCAGGCAATTTCGATGCTCACGCGGCTCTCCCGTAAAGATTGCCGCGCAGTATATCCCGTGAGCCTCTGCCGTGTTGCACGCTCACAGCAGTTCACTGCGCATGCGCTCACGCAATCCGTCCGAACAGCGCAGCATGGGCTCACGCAACTCGTCGGCGATCAACCCCTGCATGGCCAGCAAGCTTTTCACCGGCGCCGGGTTGGGCTCGACGAAGGCCAGCCGGATCAGCGGCAACAACTGGCGAAACAGTGCGCGACCGGCCTGCAGATCGCCCTGTTGCAGATGCGCCACCACCTGCACGAAGTCGGCGGTCCGGATATGCGCTGCCGCGGAAATGGCGCCACTCCCCCCGAGACACAGGGTGGCGAATATCTGCTCGTCTTCGCCGGTGAGCACGTCGAGCAATCCATCCTCGATCAGCATCTGGGTCTTGCGCACGTCACCGCCACAATCCTTGATCGCCATTATTCGCGGATGCCTGGCGAGCTGGCGGATGGTTTCCAGCTCCATGCTGACGGCGCTGCGGTAAGGAATGTCGTAAAGGATGATCGGCAACCGCGAAGCGTCGGCGATGGCCTCGAAGAATGCCAGCAGCCCCTGCTGCGACGGTCTGATGTAATAAGGTGCCGGCACCAGCAACCCCGCCAGCGGGCGGCCCTGGATGCGCTGCAAGCGGGCCAGTACCGCAGTCTGATTGTTGCCACTGAGCCCCATCACCACGCGGCTGGCAGGCACCACTTCGAGCACGGCGTCGAGCACCGCCAGCTGTTCCTGCTCATCCAGCGCCGCCGCTTCGCCACTGGTACCGCAGACCACCAGACCTGCCGCGCCAGCATCCAGCAGATGCACGGCCAGCGAACGCAAGGCCGGTAGATCCACCTGACCATCGCGAAACGGCGTGACCAGGGCGACCCAGATTCCGGAAAATGTAGACATGCATGCAACTCCTCGGTGTAGACCGTGTGGTCACCGTCGATGGAGTGCGGGAAGGGAGTGTGACGAAGGGATGCTTCGACCTCGCGCCTCTGTCCTGTCAGCCCATCTGACGGGACAGCGCGCCCCGGTCAAATGAGCGACTGTTTCTTCGACTTACCAGCTTCCAGACAAACGTTCTGCGACGCAGCGGCGGGGCTGCGGACAGAAGGCATGGGCTGGAAGATGGAGAACATGTAATGCTCGGGCAAGACGACTAGGGGTCGATATTGCCGAACGCAGCGCAATGGTGTCAATACAGCTCGCTACAGTTCCAATTCGGCATATGCAGGCTGGTGTAAATCCTCAATCGATTTAAAAACAGCTCTTTACGGTATGAATATCCCACTAAGCTTGAATTTGAGCAGCTAACCCCTGCTTCCGGTGGGATTTACGGTCGGTGGGTCGCGTCGAAAAGCCACCACCAGATCAAGACGACGTTGCCAGCGCCCTCCTCCACCGGCCATTTCTGCGTAGAGGCTCGTATGGGAATCGCTGCCTGTGATCTGAACCAGCAGGTCATCCGCCCCACCCTGCTGTATCTGGATAAACAATCCATCGCCGCCGAAGCGCTACTGCTGGGCGTCGCCGCTTGCCAGTCATCTCTGGGCGCAGCGCTGGACAACCACAGCGGTTACGGCCTGTACCGGATCTCGGCATACCACCACCAGCACCTCTGGGATGATCACCTGGCTGGCGACCCCGAACTGGCCAGCCGGGTACGAGGTCTGGCCAGCCAGCATGCCTTTCTTGGCGCGCCACACCTGGAGCTGACCGTCAATTTGCGCTATGCCACCGCCATTGCCTGGTTGCTCATCGAAAGCCATGGCAAGGCATTACCCATCGCCGACGACCTCGGTGCGCAGGCGCTGATCTGGCAGCAGGTCTTCGCGCCCCATCGCAAGCCGGACGAATTCGTTTCAGCCTGGCAGCGCTGCATTTTCGGACGGTCGGTTGCAGCCTGAGCAACTGACTACCGGGTCACGGGTGCCAAGCACCGCAAGGCTCTATATCCTGCCCGAACGGACAGCTTCACCTCGACGGATCGTGTTTAACCCTGAACTTTCCGAATTGACGTTGAGTCAGCAAAGCGAGAGTTCCCCCGACCCTGCCAAGGAGCACCCCGTGAGTACAAGAATCCTAAGAACCGGTCTGGCAATCGCCATCGCATCCACCTCCAGCTACAGCTTGGCCAGTGGCTTTGCGCTCAACGAGCAAAGCGTCTCGGGCATGGGCATGTCGTTCGCTGGCCGCTCGTCGTCGGCGGAGGACGCCAGCACCGTGTTCGGCAACCCGGCTGGCATGGCGCGAATCAAGCGCGAACAGATCAATTTCGGTGTGGCGGCCATCCATGCCAAGAGCAGGATCAGCAGCAACGGCAGTACGACCGCTGCCGGCACAGCCAATGGTGGCAGTAACGATGGTGACATGGTGCCGACCACGGGCGTCCCCATGGGTTACTACGTCAAACCGCTGGATGAAAAAGTCGCTTTCGGTATCGGCGTCTACGCGCCCTTCGGCCTGGCAACCGAGTACGAGAGTGGCTTCCAGGGCCGCTACTTCGCGGACAAGAGTTATGTACGCGTCATCACGGTACAGCCGACGCTCAGCTACCGCTTCAATGACCAGCTGTCGGTCGGCTTCGGCCCCACCTTCAACCACATAGAAGGTGAACTCACTTCGTCGCTGACCAACCCGATCGGCCCTCCTGGCAGCAATGATGGCAAGGTCAAGATCAAGGGCGACGACGTGGCCGTAGGCTTCAACGTCGGTGTCCTGTACGAGTTCACGCCACAAACACGCGTAGGCCTGGCCTACCACTCGCGGGTCAAGTACGAGCTGGAAGGCGACACCCGCGTATCGGGTCCTGGGGCGGTGATCGGCACTTCCGCAGGCAAGTACGATGCATCCCTCGACGTGACCACCCCCGAGTCCGTGGACCTGTCGATCACCCACGCCCTCAATGATGACTGGACCTTGTATGCCGGCAGCACCTGGACACGCTGGAGCCGCTTCAAGGAGATTCGCGTCGAGAACGAAGGTGTCGGTGGCCTTCTGGCCGGTGGCCTGAACACCATCGTCGAAGATCAGGACTGGCACGACACCTGGGCTCATGCGGTTGGCGTGTCTTACAAGCTGAACCCGCAATGGGTCCTGCGTACCGGTGTGGCCATCGACCAGACACCCACCAAAAACGAACATCGCTCGCCGCGCATCCCATCGGGTGACCGGACGATTTTCAGCGTCGGCGCAGGCTGGAGCCCAAGCGACGACATGACCATCGACCTGGCCTACACCTATCTCAAGGAAGAAGAAGTCGATATCAATCGCAGCAGCGCGACACGCGGCACTTACAATGCCACGTACAAGAACAGCGCCCACGGCCTGGGCGCCTCGCTGACCTACCGTTTCTGAGCCGATCTCGAGCACGCACGGCCCTCGGGGCGGCGTGCTCATCAGACGATGATCGGAAACAAAAATCGCGGCTCATGCCGCGATTTTTCATTGTTGCCTCGACTCAGGGCTGTGAGGCGATCGCCTTCTCCACAGCGGCGATCAGCTCGGGGTCATCGGGCTTGGTCATGCTGGAAAACCGCGCCACCACCTGGCCCTTGCGATCGACCACGTACTTGAAGAAGTTCCAGCGTGGCGCTGCCGTCTGCGCAGCCAGTTCCTTGAACAAGGGAATGGCCTGGTCACCGGTCACCGGCTGGGTTTCACTCATGGTGAAGGTCACGCCGTAATTCACGTAACAGACCTTGGCGGTCTCTTCGGCGTCGTCCGACTCCTGCTTGAACGAATCGGACGGTACGCCGAGAATCTCCAAGCCCTGCCCCCGGTAGCGCTGATTGAGCGCTTCCAGCCCTTCGAACTGCGAGGTGAAACCGCAGAAGCTGGCGGTATTGACCACCACCAGCGGCTTGCCGGCGAACTGCTCACACAGGTCGATCTTGTCCTTGGAGCGCAACTTGGGCAGCTCCCCCTCCAGCAGCGCCGGGCATTCGGCAGCCTGTACGGAGATATTGAACGCCAGCAGAACCAGCGGCAGAGCAAACAGTCGCACGCGCATCAGGTGGTTTCCTTCTCGGTGAATCCGCTCAGCAGAGGCTCATCCCCAGCTGCATGATCGCCAGCCCACCCTGATGCCAGCCCCAGAAGATCAACGCCAGCAGCGACAGCCCTGCGGCGCCGAGAGCGGTTGCGATCCAGGGCCTGAGCGTCATGCATGGGCTCCTTGCAGGCGGGCGACGGGCTGTTCGCGAACCGGCCAGTTGAGCGCTGCGGCCAGTACGCTGAGCAGGATGGAAATCTGCCATACCAGATCATAGCTGCCCGTGTGGTCGTAGAGGTAGCCGCCCAGCCAGCCACCGAGGAAAGAACCCAGTTGGTGGAACAGAAAGACGATGCCGCCGAGCATGGACAGGTTGCGTACCCCGAACAGGGTCGCCACCGTGCCATTGGTCAGCGGTACGGTAGACAGCCACAACAGCCCCATGACGATACCGAACGCATAAGCCGTCCATACGCTCAGTGGCACCGTGATGAACAGAGCGATCACCACGCCACGGGCCAGATACAGCGCACTGAGCAGCCGCGGCTTGGAGCGCCGCCCGCCGAGCCAACCGGCGATATAGGTACCGAATACGTTGAACAGCCCGACCAGAGCCAGCACGGTGGTGCCGACGATGGCCGGCAGGTGCTGATCGACCAGATAGGCCGGCAAGTGGACACCGATGAACACCACCTGAAACCCGCATACGAAAAAGCCCAGCGCCAGCAGCCAGAAGCCGGAATGGCCGCAGGCTTCGCGCAGCGCCTCGCCAAGCGTCTGCTGAGGGCCCTGTGACACCTGCGGGCGATCCTTGACCATGGCTGCCAGCGGTGCGATCAACGCCACCATGATGCCCAGGGCTATCAGTGCCGCCGACCAACCGAGCCAGCCGATCAGACCGAGCGTACCCGGCAGCATGGCGAACTGGCCGAACGACCCCGCCGCCGCCGCGATGCCCATGGCCATGCTGCGTTTCTCCACCGGCACCGCACGGCCGACCACGCCGAGAATCACCGAGAACGACGTGCCCGACAGGCCGATACCGATCAGCAAACCGGCACTCAGCGACAGCGAGAGCGGCGAGTCCGACAGCCCCATGAAGATCAGCCCGGTCGCGTACAACAGACCGCCGACGATGATCGCCCGCTGCGCGCCGAAACGATCCGCCAGGGCACCGGTGAAGGGCTGAGCAATGCCCCAGATGAGGTTCTGCAAGGCGATGGCGAACGCGAACACACCGCGCCCCCAGCCAAAATCATCGCTCATCGGCGACAGGAAAAGACCGAACCCGTGGCGCGTGCCAAGGGACAGGGCGAGGATCAGAGAGGCTCCCAGCATCAGCCAGAAACTCGTGCGCCATACCGAACTCATTGCATGTCCTTCTGTTGTCAGGTCGAAACGCAAGCTGGGAAGAGGCGATCCACGCCCACTCCCCTCAATCCAGGCTGGCGAGCAACTCGTCCAGCGCTTCCATGTGTTGCGGGGGCAATCGTTGCTGCAGTTGCACTTGCGCCGTCTGCCAGGCGCCCAAAGCCTGGGCGAGCAGCTGCTCACCAGACTCGCTCAACGCTACCAGGCGATTGCGCTGGTCCACGCCCCCCTGCAGCATCACCAGGCCACGCCCCTCGAGAACACGCAGGTTGCGCCCCAGGGTACTGCGTTCGAGCCCCATGGCATCGGCCAGATCGGTGATGCTCGGCTGACTGAGGCGCTGCAGATGCCGGAGCAGAGAATACTGGGCGACATTGAGGCCGACACCGCTCAGGGCGTCGTCATAGAGCTTGCTGACGCCACGGCTGGCGCGACGCAAGCGGGTGCAGAGGCATTCGGTAGGCAACATGGAATGCATGTATATACCCGCTTCTCCCGCCAAACAACCCCCCGATGCAACACTTTCCGTGCGCTCTCAGGACAGGAGAACGGGCCACATGCAATGCATGCGCTGGCAAACGCGGGTATCGCCCGCTCTACCCAGCCATGGGCCAGGTGGTCAGCCGGCCACGTGCAAAGCCATCACCAGCAGCACCCCGCACTCGAGCACCTCCAGCAGCGCTCCGGCGGTGTCGCCAGTGGTGCCGCCCAGGCGCTGCTGCATCATGCGCCGCAAGCAGAAGAAAATTGCCACCGCCGCCAGCATCACCCAGATACCACCGGCCAGCAGACAGGTCAGCGACGTCACCACCAGCACCGCGATGGCGGACGACCTTGGCAGGTGCCGAGCCAACACCTCGCCCAGACCTCCCGCGCGGACATAGGGCGTGCAGAGAAACAGGGCCAACAGCGCGCCACGTCCCAGCACCGGGACCAGCAGCAGCGCGAGGTGATCACCCCGCTCGAGCAGAGTCAGCAAGGCGACGAACTTGAGCAGCAGCACCATCACCAGCACCACCACGGCGATCGGCCCGCTGCGCGGGTCCTTCATGATCGCCAGGGTGCGCTCGCGATCACCGAAACCGCCCATCCAGGCATCCGCGCTGTCGGCCAGGCCATCCAGATGCAGCGCACCGCTCAGTGCCACCCACAGGCTCAGCAACAGCGCCGCCTGTAGGGGCACCGCTGCCGCTTCGAGCAGGTGCGCGGCAGCCAGCAGCAGCAGACCGATCACCCCACCAACCAGCGGGTAGCAGAGTAGCGAGCGTCCCGTTTGCTCAGGCGTGGGCATGCCGGCCAGGCGTACCGGCAAGCGCGTGAGAAACTGCAATGCGATCCAGAAAGGTGTCATGGGATTTCCCGCACGCCCAAGCCATCGAATTGCAGGTGCACCCGCTGACCATGGGTCACACTGACCTGCAGCAGTTGCTCTCGGGGCAACCCCCGCGCCCGCGCCAGCAACAGACGCATCACCCCGCCATGGGTGACCACCAGCAACCGCCGCCCCTGATAGCTGTCCTGCAGACGCCGCACTGCATCCAGTACCCGCGCCTCGAAGTCCAGCAGTGGCTCGCCGGCGGGCGGCGTGAAGGCATAGGGATCGGCCCAGAAGCGACCAAGATCGTCGGCGTCGGTCTCCATCAACTGGGCGGCGCTACGTCCTTCCCAGTCACCGAAATGCAGCTCCTGCAAACCAGCCTCGAACTGCAACGGCAGATCGCGGGCGGCGGCCAGTTCCTCGGCGAAGCGCGCGCAGCGCTGCAGCGGCGAGCTGATCAGCGCATCCCAGTGTTCATCGGCGCGCACCGCTGACCGCAATTGTGCCCAGCCGGTCTCGGTCAGCGCGTCGTCCAGGCTGCCACGCAAGCCGCCGCCCTGCTCGGTTTCGCCATGGCGCAGCAGATGCAGGATCACGGCGCGCGATCCGCCACCGCCGCCTCGGCGAAGGTGGCCATTTCATTGTGCAGCGCACAGGCCAGACGCAGCATCGGCACCACCAGTGCAGCCCCACTGCCCTCGCCCAGGCGCAGGCCCAGGCTGACGATCGGCGTGGCCTGCAGGGCGGCGAGCAGACGCTGATGACCGGGCTCGGCGCTCTGATGAGAAAACAGCAGCCAGTCGCGACACGCCGGGTTCAGACGCACCGCCAGCAAGGCGGCGACGCTGCAGATGAAGCCGTCGACCAGCGCCACCAAGCCCTGCTGGGCGCACGCCAGGTAGGCGCCGGTGAGTGCAGCGATCTCGAAACCGCCCAGACGACGCAAGGCTTCCATCGGCTCGCTGGCAGCTGCACGGTGCAGCGCCAGGGCCGTCTCGATCACCTGTGCCTTGTGGACCACGCCGGCAGCGGCGAGCCCGGTACCCGGCCCCACCAGCTCGGCCACCGGACAATCCAGCAGCAGGCAGGCCAGCGCCGTGGCCGCGGTGGTATTGCCGATGCCCATCTCACCGCCAATGAACAGCTCGCGGCCATCCCGTGCAGCACGAACGACGCTGTCGCGGCCGGCCTGCAGGGCGATCAGGGCCTGGGCAGGCGTCATCGCCGCTTCGCGCATGAGGTTGGCGGTGCCAGCGCCGACCTGCAAATGGCGCACGCCTGGCAGTGGTTCGAGCGGCAGCGCGGTGCCCAGATCGGTCACTTCCAGCGATGCGTCCAACTGCCGGGCCAGCACGCTGATCGCCGCGCCGCCAGCGACGAAGTTGCGCAGCATCTGCCCTGTGACAGCCTGCGGGTAGGCCGAGACACCTTCAGCCACGACGCCGTGATCAGCGGCGAAAATGGCGATCCACACCTTGTCGACGCCCGGGCACTCACGGCCCTGCAGCCCGGCCAGGCGAATCGCCAGGCGCTCCAGTTCGCCGAGCGAACCGGCCGGTTTGGTCAACTGCCCCTGCCGCGCCTCGGCCTTGTCACGCGCCACCTGGTCGATAGGCTGGGGGGGATTGAGCCACCAGTCGAGGTTCATAACGGATCTCCCTTGAGAATCATGGGCAGGCCAGCGACCGTGAACACCACGCGCTGGCAGCGTTCGGCGATGGCCTGGTGCAGCAGGCCGGCTTCATCGACATAACGGCGGGTCAACTCGCCCATCGGCACCACGCCAAGCCCGGTTTCGTTGCTGACCAGAATCAGCCGCCCTGACAGATTCGCCAGGCAGGCCAGCAGCGCATCGCGCTCGCGTACCAGGCGTGCGTCATCTTCCAGCAGCAGCAGGTTGGTCAGCCAAAGGGTCAGGCAATCGACCAGCAGGCAGCGCTGTGCCGATGCCTGCTCGCCAAGCACCCGGGCCAGTTCCAGCGGTTCTTCGACCAACCCCCAGTGCGCCGGACGACGATCGCGATGGGAACGGATACGGACGCTCATTTCGCCATCGAGCGCCTGGCTGGTGGCGATGTATGTCACCTCGAGGCCCGACTCCTGGGCCAGGCGCTCGGCCAACCGACTCTTGCCGGAGCGAGCACCACCGAGAATCAACTCCTGCATCTATTCGCTCTCCATTGGGGCCGCCAGGCCGCATAGCGCGCGCAGGGCCGAGCGATCCAGGTGCGCTTCGACCAGATCCGCCAGGCGCTCGATATCGCGCTCGCGCAGGGCGTGGTAATCCACCTCCTGCACCTCCCCCAGGCCAGCCCAGCGCAGCAGCGCCGAACAGGCTTGCGACGACTCGAACAGGCCGTGCAGGTAAGTACCCATGACTTGGCCATCGGCGCTCAGGGCACCGTCCGCACGGCCATCATCGAGGCGAACCGCGGCGCGCTGCAGATCGGCGCCCGAGGTCACCCCGGCATGAATCTCGTAACCGCTGATAGAGGCATCCTCCAGACACAGACGCCCGCGCACATTACGTAGTTGCTTGTGGGGCTCCAGCACCGTGTCGATCTGCAAGAGTCCCAGGCCCTGGCTAGCCCCGGCGGGCCCTTCGAGTCCGTCGGGATCCTCGACGCAACGCCCGAGCATCTGCAGCCCGCCGCAGATGCCGAGCAGCTTGCCGCCATAGCGCAGGTGTCGCTCGATGGCCTCGGCCCAACCCCCGCTGCGCAGAAAGGCAAGGTCGGCGCGTACGCTCTTGGAGCCGGGCAGAATGATCAGGTCGGCGGGCGGGATCGCTTCGCCGGGGCCGACGAAGGTCAGCTCGACCTGAGGGTGCAGGCGCAGCGGGTCGAAATCGGTGTGGTTGCTGATCCGTGGCAGCACCGGAACCACCACCCGGAGCACCTGTTCGGTCTTGCTCACCTGGCGACGGTCGATGGCGTCTTCGGCCTCCAGATGGAAATCCATCAGATAGGGCAGCACGCCAAGCACCGGCTTGCCGGTGCGTTTCTCGAGCCAGTCCAGGCCAGGCTGCAGCAAGGCGATATCGCCGCGAAAGCGATTGATCACGAAGCCCTTGAGCCGTGCCTGTTCACTGGGCGAGAGCAATTCCAGGGTGCCGACCAGATGGGCGAAGACGCCGCCCTTGTCGATATCGGCGACCAGAATCACCGGACAATCGACCGCCTCGGCAAAGCCCATGTTGGCGATGTCGTTGGCGCGCAGGTTGATCTCTGCAGGCGAGCCTGCACCTTCCACCATCACCACCTGATGAATCGCCTGCAGCCGCTGGTGGGACGCCAGCACCGCCTGGCGGGCGACCTGCTTGTAATCGTGATAGGCCACGGCATTCATGTTGCCGACGGCCTGGCCGTGGATGATCACCTGAGCGCCGGTGTCGCTGTTGGGTTTGAGCAGCACCGGGTTCATGTCGGTATGGGGCGCCAGACCGCAGGCCTGGGCTTGCACGGCCTGAGCACGGCCGATCTCGCCGCCGTCGGCGGTTACCGCACTGTTGAGTGCCATATTCTGCGGCTTGAAAGGCGCCACGCTGACGCCCTGGCGACGCAGCCAGCGGCACAGCGCGGTGACCAGGGTGCTCTTGCCGGCATCCGACGTGGTGCCTTGCACCATTAACGTAGCGCCCTGCTGAACAAGAGCGGCGTCTGATTCAGAACGGCTCATCGCGACTCCTCGGCGAATACGCTCAGCGCCCGGTCCAGGCGCTGCCAGCCTTCTTCGTCCGGCGGCAGGCCGAAACGAATGCTTGCCGGCCGTTCGAACAGCCGGGTGAGAATGCCATTGCAGGCCAGAAACTCATGCAGCACGTTCGCCCGTTCGCAGGCTATCCACTGGAACAGCGCGCAGCCGCCAGTGGCCGGCAGGCCGTGCTCGCGCAGCAGGTCGGCCAGGCGCTGACCATCCTTGGCCAGACGCTGCCGTTGCGCCTGCTGGCCAGCGCGGTCCTCGAGCAGGTGGGTACCCAGCCAGCGCGTCGGCCCGCTGAGGGTCCAGGGGCCAAGCCTCTCTTCCAGCTGGCCGAGCAGCCTGGTCTCGGCCAGCACGAACCCCAGGCGAGCACCTGCCATGCCGAAGAACTTGCCGAACGAGCGCAGCACGATCAGCCCGGGCAGGTGACTATGAGCCGCCAGACTCTGTTCCGGGGTGCAATCGATGAAGGCCTCATCGACGATCAGCCACCCCCCTCGCTCGGCCAGGCGCGCATGCCAGGCGAACAGTTGCTGCGGCGAAAATCGCCGACCGGTAGGGTTGTTGGGATTGACCAGCAGCAGCACGTCGAGCCGCTCCAGCGCCCGGTTGACGCTCGCCTCGCAGAGCTCCAGCACCCGATGCCCTTCACGCTGCCAAGCCGCCGCATGCTCGGCATACGCTGGCGATACGATGCCCACCCGCGCCTCGCTTCGCAGCCGTGGCAGGCACTGGATGGCCGCCTGGGAGCCGGCCACTGGCAGCAGGTGGTCGACGCCGTAGTAGGCGCAGGCAGCAGCCTCCAGCCCATCATCCTGCTCGGGCAGACGCACCCAGGCCTGCTCCGGAATCGCCGGTAGGGGTAGCCCATAAGGCGCCACGCCGGTTGACAGGTCCAGCCAGTCGCTCAGGGGAATGCCGTATTGCTGGGCCGCTCGCCGCAAACGTCCGCCATGTTCAAGCAACGCACACCCCCACGATCAGCATGAGCAACAGCCACAACGAGACGCCCCCCCAGACCAGATTCATCGCCCGCTCGATGTCTCGTGCCCGGGGCTGCGGGCCCTCGCCCAGCTCGGGCCGCTGGTGCACTTGGCCATGATAGACGGCAGCACCGCCGAGGCTGACACCCAGCGCACCGGCACCAGCGGCCATCACCGGTCCGGCATTGGGGCTGTCCCACTGCGGCGCCTGGCGCTGCCAGCAGCGCACTGCCGTGGTGGAGCGCCCGAGCAGCGCGTATGTCAGCGCGACCAGGCGCGCCGGCACGTAGTTGAGCAGGTCGTCGATCTTCGCGGCGGCCCAGCCGAAGCGCTCGAAACGTTCGTTGCGGTAGCCCCACATGGCATCCAGGGTATTGCTCAGGCGGTACAGCACCACACCCGGCGCGCCAGCCACGAGAAACCAGAACAGCGCGGCGAATACCGCGTCACTGCCGTTTTCCAGCACCGACTCAGTACCGGCACGGGCCACACCGGTGGCGTCCAGGTCATCGGTGCGGCGGCTGACCATATAGCCGACCCTTTGGCGGGCCAGGGCCAGATCGCCAAGGCGCAGGGCCTGAGCCACCGGCTGGGCATGCTGATCGAGGCTGCGCAAGCCGAGGGCCGCATACAGGGCGATGATCTGCACCAGCCAGCCGATCCAGGGCACCTGCACCAGCAGCACGGTTAGCAGCGTGAGCGGCAATACCGCGAGGCACCAGGCCGTCACGCCGTGGCTACGCCAGCCGCCTCCGGACGGGTTGAAGCGCTGCTCCAGACGATTGGCCAGCTTGCCGAAACCCACCAGCGGGTGCCAACGCCTCGGTTCACCAAGCGCGGCATCCAGCGCCACGCCCACGGCAGCACTGAGGATCAGGCTCATAAACACACTGCGCTATTCATGTGGCTCCCCGTCATGTGATGCCCAGCGATCCTGAAACAGCAATTCACTCAATGGTCGCACTTCGGCCCAGCCCTCCTGGGCCAGCATCGGTACCGGGTAGAACGCCTGCACCGGCCCCAGGCACAGCACCGCCACCGGCTTGCTGCCGGCTGGCATGCCCAGCAGCTCGGCCAGTGCGAGAGGATCGAACAGCGACACCCAGCCCATGCCCAGCCCCTCGGCCCTGGCGGCGAGCCAGAGATTCTGAATGGCGCAGGACAATGACGCCATATCCATTTCTGGCAGGGTGCGCCGGCCGAAGACATGAGCGTCACGGCCGTCCATCAGCGCCGCGACCAGCAACTCGGCGCACTCACGAACGCCCTCGACCTTGAGGCGCATGAACGCGTCGGAGCGTTCGCCCAATGCCTCGGCGGTCAGCCGGCGCTCGGCTTCGACCAACTGATAGATGTCTTCACGCAGTGCTGGTCGAGTGATGCGAATGAAGCGCCAGGGCTGCATCAGACCCACACTGGGCGCCTGGTGCGCAGCTTCGAGCAGCTTGGCGAGCAGTTCAGGCGCCACCTCGCCACCACTGAAATGACGCATATCGCGGCGCTCGGAAATGGCCCGGTAGACAGCGGCACGCTCCTCGGCGCTGAAGGCGTGGTCGCTCATGGCCTGAACAATGCCGCTGCGGCCGCAGGATCGGATGGCAGGTAAAAGTGGATATAGGACGCGGTGAGCCGGCCGAGACGAAACACCGCCTCGCTGACCGGCTTGTCATTGGGGCACTCGCCGCGAGCCAGCGGCTGCAGCTCGGATTCGAGCCGCGAATGATGATAGCTGTGACCGCGCAACAGCCCTTCGGGCAACGTGACCGCCTGCAGCGCGAGGGCGACCAGGCGCTTCTGCATCTGGGCATGGCCAGGCACCAAGCCGGCCAGCTCCGCCCGTTCGCCTGCCGCGTCGCTCAGTGTGTCGAGCAGGTAGAGCATGCCACCGCACTCGGCGAGAATCGGCTTGCCAGCTCGCTGATGGGCGGTGATGGCCTCGATCATCGAACGGTTGGTGGCCAGCGCCTGCAGATGCAGCTCCGGGTAGCCGCCGGGCAGATAAAGGCTGTCCACCTCGGGCAGGCTCTGATCTGCCAGCGGACTGAAGAACGTCAGGGCCGCGCCCATTCGCTCCAGCAGATCGAGATTGGCCTGATAGGTGAACGCGAAGGATGCGTCGCGGGCCACGCCGATGCGCACGCCCTCCAGCAGCGGCAATGGCGCTGCAATCGACGGCGCAGCGAAGGTCACTGGTGGCGGCAGGGTAACCGTTGCGGTCTGTGCCAGAGCATCGGCAGCGGTATCCAGACGCACATCGAGGTCGGCGAGCTCGGCGGCCTGCACCAGGCCCAGGTGGCGGCTCGGCAATTCGATCGCGGCGCTACGCGGCAAAGAGCCGTACCAGCGGATCGAGGCTGGCAGGCTGTCGCGGATCAGATCGTTATGGCGCCCGGGATTGACGCGATTGCCGAGCACACCGGAGAACGGCAGATCCGGCTGATAGCTGGCCAGGCCGACGGCCAGTGCCCCGAAGGTCTGCGCCATGGCGGAGCCATCGATCACCCCCAGCACCGGAACCCCGAAGCGGCGGGCCAGGTCGGCTGCGGATGGCGAGCCGTCGAACAGCCCCATCACACCTTCGATGAGGATCAGGTCCGCCTCGCCAGCGGCTTCCCACAGCAGGCGGCGGCTCTCGGCCTCGCCAACCATCCACAGATCCAGCTGATAAACCGGGTGGCCGCTGGCACGGGAGAGGATCATAGGATCGAGAAAGTCAGGCCCGCACTTGAACACCCGCACCCGCTTGCCCTGCCGGGTGTGCAGGCGTGCCAGGGCCGCAGTGACGGTGGTCTTGCCCTGCCCCGAGGCCGGCGCAGCGATCAACAGTGCCGGACAGTGGCGCGACGCGCGCTCACCCGCATCGGATACAGACGCTGTAACGCTCAAAACTCCACGCCTTTCTGTGCTTTCACGCCGGACTTGAAGGCATGCTTCACGAGCGTCATTTCGGTAACGGTATCCGCGGCCTCTAGCAGCGCCGGTGGCGCGCCACGGCCGGTAGCCACTACGTGCTGCAGCTCGGGGCGCGACTCGATGTCACGCAGCACCACATCCACGTCCAGGTAACCGTGCTTGAGGGCGATGTTCAGCTCGTCCAGTACCACCAGAGCGATCTGCGGGTCGTTCAGCAGTTGCCGGGCGACCTCCCAGGCCTGAACGGCCTTCTCGATGTCCCGCTGACGATCCTGGGTGTCCCAAGTGTAGCCCTCGCCCATCACGTGGTAGCTGACTTCATCGGGAAAGCGGCGGAAAAAGTGCTCCTCACCGGTGGCCATGCCGCCCTTGATGAACTGCACCACGCCGACCTTGAGACCATGCCCCAGCGCGCGGGCGACCATGCCAAAGGCCGAGCTGCTCTTGCCCTTGCCATTGCCGCTGTGCACCAGCAGCAGGCCGTACTCGTCCTGAGCCTGGGCGATCTTTTCGTCCATCAGGGCTTTCTTGCGCGCCATGCGGGCGTTGTGCCGCGCGTCGCGCTCTGCTGATTCTCGGCTTGGGGATGGGGTCATGGGATCTCCTTTGCGCGAGGCCGCGCGGCACACGCCAGTGAAACGGTCGGGCAGGAAACCGGGTTCAGGCCAGACGATGAAGGAATCACACAGGAGCAGGCAGGAGCTGACCGGGTCGGCCGCGCACCGGCCGCGCCCACCGCGCAAACCTGGAAAAGCGACAGGCCGGTCTCCGGGCTTGCGAGCACCGCACTCAGCAGAATGCGGACACCGACGCGACCTTCCCGTATCGACGATACAGTGGCGAGAAGCGTGGTTGGACTCGTTTACCGTTGCGGGGGCAGCGTCGGCCTTGCCTGCCTGTTGAAACAGCGGCGCACCGACTTCCCAGTTTCACCCCCGGCCGAAACCGGGGACACCTGAAGCAAGCCGCGAAGGGTAAGGATTGGCCGCCTCAGCGTCAATCGAAGACTCAGAATCCGCCTCCCTGGCAGGCGAGCCAGACCCACGCAGGGTCCCAGGGCGGTCTCAAAGGAGCATGGCCGAGCTGCAGCGGACGCTGGCCTGGCGCTCAGGGATGGCTGGCCAGCTCGACCGGAAACACCCGCTTCGCTTCGATATAGGTGCGCTGCCAATAGCTGTTGCCGAGACTGTCCAGACGCACGGTGCCGCCCGAAGAAGGTGCATGCACGAAGCGCCCTTCGCCGACGTAGATACCGGCATGACTGACCTGCCGGCCACCGTTGGTGGCGAAGAACACCAGATCGCCACTGCGCAGGGCGTCGCGGCCAACCACTGGGGCGCGCATGCTGATCAGCTCCCGGGTGGAGCGAGGCAACTGGATGCCTGCGGCATCACGGTACACATAGCCGATCAGCCCACTGCAGTCGAAACCACTGGCCGGTGTGTTGCCGCCGTAGCGGTATGGCGTACCGACGAGCCCCAGGGCACGGAACAGCACGTCGTCGGCGCCGCCCTGATAATTGCCAGGAGCGGGCGCGATCACCACAGGCTGCGGAGCGGGTACGGGGGCGCGACTGGAACATGCACTGAGCAGTGCAGCGAGCAGCAGGAAGGCGATGCGGATGGTGGCAGTCATGGACGGACGATCCTGGAGCCTGAATGCGCCCTACTCTGCCCCGTTCACAACTGCAGTGCAAGCTTTAGCTTTATGCTGCAGTCGCTTGAAAACTATCAAGATGTTGCCCGATCCGGACAGATCGGGCATTCAGGCCTCAGTGCTGGGACGCCAGGTGCTCGGTCGGCGCCAGAGCCAGGACGCGCTTGGCCTCGATGAACGTGCGCTTCCAGTAGCGATCGTCCAGGCTGTCGATACGCACCCCACCGCTGCGGCTGCTGGAGGAATGGATGAACTGATCATCGCCCAGATAGATGCCGGCATGGCTGACACGACCGCGACCGTTGGTGCTGAAGAACACCAAATCACCCGGCTCCAGGGCCTTGCGCTCGACCAGCGGAGCGTCGATGTTGATCATTTCACGCGTCGAACGCGGCAGTTCCATGCCCAGCTCTTCACGGAACAGATAGCCGATGAAACCACTGCAGTCGAAACCGGTTTTCACCGAATTGCCACCGAAACGGTAACGGGTGCCGATCAGCGAGAGGCCTTTTTCGAGGACGCTGTCCGCCAGTTGTGGCAGCTCGTAAGGTGCGTGGTCGGCGAAGTCGGCAACCGCATCGTCTTCGACGACATCGTTGCGATCCAGAACAGGCGCTGCAACCACTGGCCTGGCAGGCAGAGAAGCCTGGGCCGGGGCATCGATCTGGGATTGTGGAGCATGGTTAGCGCAGGCGGCGAGAACCATCGTAAGTGCGAGAGGCACGAGGGGTGCGAAGCGTTTGCGCATGGGCACGACCGTGGCGTGAAAAATGAACAGCCGCGACTATGCCCACTAACGGGATCATTTGCAAATATTATGAGTAACGATGTGACTCAGTAGTTCCGGAAAAACATCTAAGGCCCTTTCTTCCAGCCTGAAGTCAACCAGATCGCTGACCTCGCTCTGCGACAAATTGACCTCCACCGTCACCCCGCCCGCCTGTCGTGTGCGCAGCAGCGGCTCGACTATATAAGGAAAGCTGGCACTGGTGCCGACGCTGATCACCAGATCGAAACCCTTCTCCAACTGCGCATAAAGGCGACCGACGGCGTCTTCCGGCAACATCTCGCCGAACAGCGTCACCGGCGGACGCAGTACGCCACCGCAATTGCCGCACAGCGGGGGCAACGGCTGCAGCAGATGCTCGGCGAGCCGCTCATCCACGCCAGCGCATTGCTGGCAGTGCAGGGGCGCCAACTCACCATGAATTTCGATCAACCGCTGCGCCGGGCTGCCTGCCAGACGATGGTAACCGTCGATATTCTGGGTGAGTACCCAGCACTCGGGCTTCAAGGCCTGCAAGTCGGCAATCGCCTTGTGACCCGCATTCGGCTGGGCGGCCAGGCAGGCGGTGCCGAGCTGTGCCAGGTACTTCCAGCACAGCGCCGGGTCGCGACGCAGCATCTCGCCTGACAGCGCCACTTCGATCGGCACGCCCTCTTCGGTATGGCCGTTGTACAGACCACCGAGGCCACGATAGGTAGGCAACCCGGAGTCGGCAGACAAGCCCGCTCCGGTAATGATCAGGATCCGCTGTGCATCGGCGATAGCGGAGGCGATTCGCGGCAGAAGCGGATGCATCAGTGATTGACCGTATGGGCCAGCATCACCGACAGCTGGCACATGGGCCGGCCACTTTCCGCATGCCATTGGTTGAAGGCAGCTTGAACCGCCGCGCGGTCGCGCTGACTGCTCGGCACCTTGTCGACAATCTTCTGGGCCTTGAGCGCGGCGACCATGTCATCGGACGGAATGAAGGTGTCTTTGCCAACCATGCGCAGAAAGCGCGGCGCAGAAAGGCCGCCGAGCTGAGTACCCTGCTTGGCCAGCCAGTGCCAGAGCCCGACGATATCGGTCACGGGCCAATCGGCGATCAGCGCACCGAAGGCGAAGCCGGGTCGCGGGGTGGTGGCTTTCACGGCGGCAGCCGGCCCGCTCAGCGCACCACGCTCCACGTCGAGAATGAACTGCGCGTTGCGCGGCACGCTCTTGAGCTTGCCCAGGTGACGGATCAGGCGAGTGTCCTGCATCAGACGCTCGAGGCGTTCGCCGCCCATCAGCACGACCTTTTCCGGATCGAAACCGAAGAAAACCTCCTCGAAGGCCGGCCACTTGGCGTCCACCAGGCTGTGCTTGAGACCCGCCCGGAAGATGCGCAGGCTCATGATCGACAGATAGCGATCATCACCCAGGGCCCGCAGCTTCTTGTCAGAAGCCGGTTGTGGCAAGCGCGCCTCGAGAGCTGCCAGCGAGCCGAAGCGGTTCACGCAATATTCATGCATCCATCGATAATCGTGCATCGTTTGCCTTGGGATCTACTGGAGTTTGAACGGTGCAGCGAAGCGACCCTCGCTCACCTCGATGAAACCTTCGCCGCCGAGGCGCTTGAGGCGACCGTCGAAGCTGCCACGCACGCCCCAATCGTCGATGCTGTCGATCCTGAGATTGAATGCGGCGCCATCCCCATCACTGAGCGCCGACCAGATTTCCGTGCCGCCCTCATGCTGTATGGCATAACGACTGACCAGCCTGGAGCCTGACAGGCTGTATGTACCTGGCGTGATCTCACCGCCCAGCGCCCACAACTCGAAATCGTAACTGTCGCTCAAGGCCCCATCGTCGAGACGACCGCCAATGACCAGATGTTCGCGGCTCTCGGCCAACTGGGCCACCAGCCGCGAATCGAAATGCATGGCCTTGCCACCCAGCTCGAGCGTCAGCTGACCCTGCTCGTCACTGCCGCCACAGCCACCCAGCAACAGACAGAACATCACCAGCATGGCCTTGTACATGACTCGCCCCCTTACAGATTCATCACGTTCAGGAAGCGTGGCGTGGCCTGGTCATCGATCTTCAGGCTGGCGAAGTCGAACAGGTTGCGGTCGGCAAGCTGCGATGGCACCACGTTCTGCAGGGCGCGGAACATGATTTCCGTGCGGCCTGGCGATTTGCGCTCCCAATCCTGAAGCATGTCCTTGACCACCTGACGCTGCAGGTTTTCCTGGGAGCCGCAGAGGTTGCACGGGATGATGGGGAATTCCTTGAGCGTGCTGTAGGCCTCGATATCGGCCTCGTTGCAATAGGCCAGCGGGCGAATCACCACGTTGCGCCCGTCGTCGGCACGCAGCTTGGGTGGCATGGCCTTGAGGGTGCCGCCATAGAACATGTTGAGAAAGAAGGTCTCGAGGATGTCGTCACGGTGGTGACCGAGGGCCATCTTGGTCGCGCCGATCTCGTCGGCGAAGGTGTACAGGGTGCCGCGACGCAGGCGCGAACACAGCGAGCAGGTGGTCTTGCCTTCCGGGATCTTCTCCTTGACCACCGAATAGGTGTCCTTTTCGACGATGTGGTACGGCACACCGATGGATTCCAGGTAAGCCGGCAGCACGTGTTCGGGGAAGCCTGGCTGCTTCTGGTCCATGTTCACCGCGACGATCTCGAAGTGAATGGGCGCGACCTTCTGCAGGTAAAGCAGGATGTCGAGCATGGTGTAGCTGTCCTTGCCACCGGACAGGCAGACCATCACCTTGTCGCCCTCCTCGATCATGTTGAAGTCGGCAATGGCTTCGCCAGCCTGACGACGCAGGCGTTTTTGCAGCTTGTTCTGATTGACCGAGAGGGTGCCCATGGCGCGCGTAAATCCGGTAGAAGTACTGAGGCCGCGCATTTTACCCGGAAACCGAAGCGTACCCCAGCCACAAAACGACCAACCATCGCCGATTCGCCTGATGGCTGATCGTGCAAGGCGGCAATCCTTCGTCTAAGGTGAGCCGATGAACGAAGAAACCTGCCCCAACACACGCCTTTTCGAATTGCTCCAGGCCGCGCCCGAAGGCCTATCGGAGTATGAACTGCTGCTGCGCCTGAGCCGCTGGCAAGGCGCCGAAGAGCGCCTGCCCACGGATACTCTGGAGCTGTTTCGCACCCATTTTCTGCTGTTCCACACGCTTTATCGGCTGCGCGACCAGCTGCATGCCGAGCAACTTGCCGTGCTGCAGATCAGCCCGCTGTGCATTCGCCTGCTGCCCTACCAGGCAGGCGAAAGCGCATTGAGCGAAAAGGACCCGCTACGCGAGTACTATCTCGACCTGAGCCATTTGCGCGATACGGACGCCGACGATGTGCAGAAACTGCTTGGCGCGTTCTGGGTACGTCTGCAGGGCGGGGACGAAAAACAATCCGCCCTCGCCGTTTTCGAGCTGGAGGCACACAACGGCAATCTCGACTTGACGATCATCAGGCAGCGCTACCGACAACTGGTCAGCATCCATCACCCCGACCGTGGTGGCAGCACACAACAGTTGCAGAGCATCAATCAGGCCATGGAAACGCTGCAGCGTTACTACCGCTGAAGGCAGTTGCCGTTCAGCCTGCAAACGCTGCGTGGCAGGATGATCTGCGGCATAATCGGTTGCAGTCACCTGCCTCCGATGCCCACATGCCAGACCAGATCCACGCCCGCGTCGAAGCCTGCTATCAGCAGGCGGAACACTTCTTCAAACAGCCCTTCAAGCGCCCCGAGGTGAGTTTCAAACTGCGCGGCCAAAAGGCCGGTGTGGCTCATCTCACGGAAAACAAGCTGCGCTTCAATCCCCAGCTGTACCGTGAGAATCAGGAAGATTTTCTGCGCCAGACGGTTCCCCACGAAGTGGCGCACCTGGTCGCTCATCAACTCTTTGGTCTGAGCATCCAGCCCCATGGCGAGGAATGGCAACTGATCATGCGCGGGGTCTACGAGCTGCCGCCGCACCGCTGCCACAGTTACGACGTGAAACGCCGCCAGGTCAGCCGCTTCATCTATCGCTGCCAATGCCCGCAGGGCGAGTTTCCGTTCTCGGCACAGCGCCATGCCCTGGTCGCCAAGGGCCGTCGCTACTACTGCCGACGCTGCAAGATCACCCTGCAGTTCACCGGCGAACAACGAATCGAATAGACGCGCCGCGCCTCAGTCGTCGAGGCGCTGAAACGCGCGCAGCAGCGCCTTGCTCAGATCGACGCTGGAGAACTTGGTGAGTACGTCGTTGGCCCCCACCGCACGCGCCTTCTCGGTGTTCATGGTGCTGTCCAGAGAGGTGTGCAGCAGCACGTAGGTCTCGCCGAGAACGGGGTCCTTGCGAATCTGCTGAACCAGGGTATAGCCGTCCATCTCCGGCATTTCGATGTCCGAAACCAGCACCTCGATGGGCTGCCCCTCCTGCTGCGCCCCATGCAGCAGCTCCAGCGCGGCGGCGGCGCTGCGCACGGCCTGGCAATCGAGGTCGAGCTTGCGCAGGGTGATCAGGGTCTGCTGCAGCGCCACCTGGGAATCGTCGACGACCAGTACGCGACGCCCCTGCAAAAGTTGCCGCTCGCTCGAGCTGAGCAATTCATCGACCACCTCTTCGGCCGGAGCCGGGGCGATTTCATGCAACACCTTTTCGATATCGAGAATCTGCACGATGGTGCCGTCGATCTGCGTCACCCCGGTGATGAACGCACGCACGCCTGCACCGGCCGGTGGCGGCCGCACATCGCGGGTCGAGCAT
The DNA here is from genome assembly GCF_052958135.1 of Pseudomonas sp. SZ40. Lineage (NCBI taxonomy): Bacteria > Pseudomonadati > Pseudomonadota > Gammaproteobacteria > Pseudomonadales > Pseudomonadaceae > Pseudomonas > Pseudomonas sp. SZ40. The sequence continues at coordinate 49,451 of NZ_JBQWIF010000030.1, forward strand.
TGCACGATACGCTCCACGCTGTGCACGTGCAGGCCCTGACGCGAGCGACTCAGTTCGGTGACGATCAGACAGCCATCCTGACTGTCACCACCGCCCCGCTCGCCGATTGCCCGGGCCAGGTCGATGACCGTCAGCGCCGAACCGCGCAGGGTCGCCACGCCGCGCACGTGAGGGTGTCGACTGGGCATCTTGGTCAGCGGCGGGCAGGGAATGATCTCGTTGACCTTGAGCAGATTGATGCCCAGCAAACGGCCACTGTGCAAACGGAACAGCAGCAGCGATAGCGCATCGCCCAGCACCATACTCATGGAAGTCACTCCCCTTCAAACCTGAAAAAAGCAAAACCTGGCCCGACTTCAGATGCGTCAGGCTCGTTGTGTGCAGACGGCGAATCAGCCGAGAAAAGCGGCGACTTGCGGGGCATCGAATGGCCAGGGCAACTCGGCGCCCGTATCGGTGCGTTTCAGCACGGGTATCAGCGGTGCATAGCGTTCCAGGCAGTCGTCATGCTCGGCGATATCGACCAACTCGACCAGCAGGCCGTGCTCGACGAAGGGCATCAGCACCGCTTCGGCGTATTCGCACAGGTGACAGCCGAGGGTTCCCAGCAACTGGCACTCAGGGAGCATGGGTCAGCCTCCACGGTGAGAAAGGTGGCAGTCTACCACCCCGCCCCGGCAATCAGGCGCTCGCGGCTCCGTCGTCCGCTTTCGGCGCAAGGGTCGAGCCCAGCAGCCCCTGCAGACCGTCCAACAAGCGACCGTTGAGTTGCTCTGCCTTGTCCAGCCGTGCGCTATCAAAACGCTCATCCAGCGAGAACCCGCCCTTGAGCAGGTCCTGCAACAGGCCTTTGCCATCGCTCACCCAATCATTGGCATTACGCAACGCGTCGAGCAGGCCTTGCGCATAGTCGTTGAGCGCGCCATTCACCGCGCTGGCAGGCTGCCCGCCCTGACTGGCCACCGAGCCGTAGGTGTCGGTGGCCTGACGCACACTGGTCTGGGTCAGTTTCAGCGACATGGAGGCCAGCTGCGAGCCGTCCATTTCCAGCGACATCGCTCGATCGAAGGCACCGGCCACATCACCGGAATAGAAGGAGTTGGAAAGATCCTGGACCTGGGTGAACAGCTTTTCCAGGGCGGCCTTTTCCTGATCGTCCAGATCACCCTCGACCTGCACCTGCCAACCGCCGATCTGCAGGCTGCCGGACTCACTGCCGGAGCCCTCGGTACGTGACCAGGCGGCGGACGCCTGCGCGATCGATACGCGCAGGCGGTCACCGTCGCGGGTGGTGATATCCAGCTCGAAACTTTCCGCCACGGCCGCGAAACGGTCGCTCGAAGTCGGCACGACACCCGTGTTGCCGCCCGTCGCCGGCGCTGCGCCGTACTGCTTGTCGAGGCCGGCGAAACCCTGTTGGATACGCTGGAAGGTATCATCTATATCGGTGGCGACCTTGTCCTTGAGCAGGCCCATGCCGTCGAGAATCTTGCGAGCCTCGTCGAACCCCTTCTCAACGCCGGAGCGCGCCTGATCCAGCAGCTTCTGCAGCTTTTCCGGATTGGCCCCCGAAGCCGCTTCGCTCTTCAGCCGCTGTTCGATGAAACCGAGCACGCGATCCGCCACCTTCTCCGGGGAGAAATCATCCTGCTTGGCCGTCAGCGAGCCGGCAGGCAGGCCGAGACGCTCGGCGAGCCGGTTGGACAGCGCGACCTGGGCGTCGGCCGCATTGCGGATGGTGGTCTGGCCGCCGATCTGAGGCGAACGGCCTGTCGTTGGTGTCGACAGCGGAAGGGAAACAGTCATGGCAAGTCACCGAAACGGAGCATGTCCAAGGTTGACGGCAGCTTCCGGCAAAAGTTTAGGGCGAGCAGACGCCGAATCGACCAGAGGACCTGATCGACCCGGCAACCGCCTCAATCCTGGCTGACCGCACCGATTTTGTGTATCGACAGGTCCGCGCCGTAATACTCCTGCTCCTGGCTCAGACGAATGCCTACGGCCCCTTTAAGCACGCCATACACCAGAAAACCGCCGACCAGCGCCACCCCTACCCCGAGTGCGCTGCCGAGCAACTGGCTGACCAGGCTGACACCACCCAGGCCGCCCCAGGCCTGCTGACCGAAAATGCCGCAGGCGATACCGCCCCAGACACCGCACAGACCGTGCAGCGGCCAGACGCCGAGCACGTCGTCGATCTTCCATTTCACCTGGGTCGCGGTGAACGCCCAGACGAACAGCGCACCGGCAATGGCGCCAGTGACCAGTGCGCCGACCGGATGCATCAGGTCGGAGCCTGCGCAAATGGCCACCAGCCCGGCGAGCGGGCCGTTATGCAGGAAGCCCGGATCGTTGCGACCGACGATCAGCGCCGCCAGGGTGCCGCCGACCATGGCCATCAGGGTATTCACCGCGACCAGCCCACTGATGCTGCCCAGGGTCTGGGCACTCATCACGTTGAAACCGAACCAGCCGATGATCAGGATCCACGAACCCAGCGCTAGGAACGGAATGCTCGACGGCGCCATGGCGACCAGACGGCCATCGCGGTAACGGCCATCCCGGCGACCGAGCAGCAGCACCGCGGTGAATGCCAGCCAGCCACCGACGCCATGCACCACCACCGAACCGGCGAAGTCGTGGAATGGCGCGCCGAATTGCGCCTGCAGCCAGCTCTGCAGGCCGAAGTTGCCGTTCCAGATCATGCCTTCGAAGAACGGATAGACGAAGGCGACGATCAGTGCCGTGGCGCAGAGCTGCGGGCCGAACCGTGCGCGCTCGGCGATACCACCGGAAATGATCGCCGGAATCGCCGCAGCGAAGGTCAGTAGAAAGAAGAACTTCACCAAGGCGTAACCATTGCCTTCCACCAGCACGCTGGCGGGGTGCAGAAAGGTCACGCCATAGGCGATCCAGTAACCGACGAAGAAGTAGGCCATGGCGGAGATCGCGAAGTCGGAGAGGATCTTCGACAAGGCGTTGACCTGATTCTTCTGCCTTACCGTGCCCACTTCCAGAAAGGCGAAGCCGGCGTGCATGGCCAGCACCATGATCGCGCCGATCAGGATGAACAATGTATTGGAGCCGTGAATCAGCGTTTGCACGGCACTGTTGAGGTTTTCCATCGAGGCAGACGCTCCGCAAAGAAATGCACCAGAAAAGGACATCCAACCATCAGAAGGCACCACCAGGAGGCATATTTGATCGCCCCGCACGGGTTCCTGCTGAAAGCGAGCGCCATCCTGGTGCTCAACGATGCACTCGACTCAATGCTTATTCATTAATTATCAATTAGTTAAGAACGCACCAGATAATTGCTTCCCTAGCAGTACAGGCACCATAAACATGCATTTCAGGCACGAACGCACCACGCCAATGCAATGCTTATGCCTTTCAGGCCCGCTCTATTCCCGGCGATTCGCAGATAGACTGAACCTGGCCAATGGCAGCCACTCGAACCCCTTACACCGCATCACACCTACAGGAGAACGATCCATGGCCCGCCCACTTCCTTCACGCCCTGCTGCACCTGCCAATAAAGAAGAGCTGCTCGAAGAGTTTCAGGCTCTGGTGCGCGACACCGAAGTTCTGCTGCAACACTCGGCCAGCCTGGTCGGCGATCAGGCCGAAGAGCTGCGCGCTCAGATCCGTGACAGCCTCGGCCGTGCGCGCTCGACGCTGAAGAACACCGAAGAGAACGTCGTGCTGCGCGGCAAGGCTGCGGTCGGCGCGACCGAAGACTATGTGCAGACCCACCCATGGCAGACCATCGGTATCGCCGCTGGCATTGGTATACTGATCGGCATGCTCATTAGCCGACGTTGATCAGGACAGCACATGGATGACAGCCAGACAGCAGCACCTCCCAGCCGCGGCCCATCGCCGCGGCGTCTGGCCGGTGCCCTGCTCGGGCTGATCCACGGCCATGTGGCACTGTTCAGCGAAGAGTTCAAGGAGCAGCAGGCGCGTACCGTCACCCTGCTGATCCTGACCGGCCTGTGCATCTTGTTCGGGCTGCTGCTGATCGTCGGCCTGTCTGCCGCGCTGCTGATCGCGTTTTGGGAAAGCCATCGCATTCTGGTGATTTCCCTGCTCTGCCTCTTCTACACCCTGGGTCTGCTTGCCTGTGCAGCGAGCCTCGTCCAGCGCATGCGCAACGCCCCCGCTCCATTCAGCGCCAGCCTCGAAGAGCTGGCCCGCGACCGGGAGCAACTGCTGCCATGACCCGTCCACGCGACAAAGCCTCCACCCAGGAACTGCGCAAAACCATGCTGCGCCTGCGCCTGGAAATGCATCGCCAGGAAATTCGCCACGAAACCATGGTCATCCTGCAGCCCCTGCAGAAAGCCAGGGACTTCGGTAACCACTGGCGCCAGGAACTCAAGGGCAGCAATGCACCAATCTGGATCACAGGCGGCGCCTTCGCATTGACCCTGCTCGGCATGCGCGGAGGTCAATGGCGGCGCTGGCTGCGCATGGCCCTGGAGGCGTTCCCCAACCTGAGAAAACGCCCTGCGGGGCCTGAAGGCAAAAAGCCAGCAAAAGAGCCCGATCAGGTCTGATGCTGGCCACATTCTTGCTAGTGTCATGGGTATGAGCCGGATATTTCTCGGCATTACCTTTCCCTTCGCTAAGGATGTGCTCGGTGCTCGACGGTCAACCGCTCGCCGTCTTCCAACCCTTCATCGATACGGCTACCGGCCAGATTGCCGGTGTCGAAGCGCTGGCCCGGCTGCGTGACGCAGAAGGTCGTCTGCACTCGGCAGGGCCGCTGTTCGCCGATCCCAAGACACCGCCAACCGCCCTGCGCCGCCTCGACCGGCAGGTGCGCGAACAGGCGTTGATGCGTTTTCATGACGCCCCGTCGCAATGGTTCCTGAGCCTGAACATATCGCCACGCTGGATCAGCCGCCTGCGGCCCGATCAGGCGCTACCGAGCCTGCGGCAACTCGAACGCAGCGGCATCGATCCCAGGCGCGTGGTGTTCGAGATCACCGAGCTGGGCGGCGCGAGCCAGCGCCTGCCTGGGGTGGTGGCCCGCTATCGGGAAGCCGGAGCGCGTATCGCCATCGACGATTTCGGAGCCGGCTACTCGCAGCTAGACCGGGTACTGGCCTTGCGGCCCGATATCCTCAAGCTGGACATGCGCCTGTTCCAGGAAGCGGCCCGCGGCGGTCCCAGTGGCGAGGTGGTCAAGGCACTGGCGATGATGGCCGAGAAAACCGGTTGTTGGATCATCGCCGAAGGCGTGGAGACCAACGCCGAGCTGGACTTCGCTCTGGAATGCGGGGCTCGCTATGTCCAGGGCTATCTGTTCGCACGACCCGAACCGGGATTCTTCGAGAACGATGCGTTCGTCGAGCGTTTCGCCTTGCTGCGCGACGGCTACGTTCAACAGAAGCTGGCCGAACGCGCGCGCCTGATGAGCCTGCGCCGGCAACTCGCCGAGCTGTTCGCCGCCCTCAAGGACAATCTGGAAAGCGATTCGCCAACGACGCTCGCCGCGCCGCTCGCCTACCCCTGGCTGCTACGCCTGTACCAGTGTGACCGGCATGGCACCCAGACGACCCCCAACCTGGAATGGCGCGACGGCGCCTGGCAGGCCGATGACCGATACATCGGCCACAACTGGTCGTGGCGGCCGTATTTCTACCAGTTGCTCGCCGAGGGCTGGGAAGAACGCAGGCTGATTCTGTCCAGCACCTATCGCGATGCGACCAGCAACCAGTACTGCCTCACGGCCGGGCAGTTCATCGACAACGGCAACCGTCTGTTGCTGGTCGATATCGATGCCCATGGACTTTAGTGGATGCGGCCTTGCAGTTGCTCCAGCGAACAGGGAAGCTAACGGACAATTCGCGTGCGCGCAGCCTTCGGCAAAGCGCATGCACCTGACCGACGAAGGCCGCGCCGTCGTCTCCGGCAAAGGAAGCACGCTTGGACTGGCAAACCCTGCTTACCCGTGAACGACTCGGCAAACCGTCGCCCAGCGCCGACGAACTGGGCCGCAGCCCCTTCCACAAGGACCATGACCGGATCATCTTCTCCGGTGCCTTTCGGCGTCTGGGCCGCAAGACCCAGGTGCACCCGGTGTCCAGCAACGACCACATCCACACGCGTCTGACCCACTCGCTGGAGGTCAGCTGCGTCGGCCGCTCCCTGGGCATGCGCGTCGGCGAGATACTGCGCAGCGAACTGCCCTCCTGGTGCGAGCCGAGCGACCTGGGCATGGTGGTGCAGTCGTCCTGCCTGGCTCACGACATTGGCAACCCGCCGTTCGGTCATTCCGGCGAAGACGCCATTCGCCACTGGTTCCAACAGGCGGCCGGACGGGGCTGGCTGGACGCCATGAGCGATGCCGAACGCGGCGACTTCCTCAGTTTCGAGGGTAACGCCCAGGGCTTTCGGGTGCTCACTCAACTGGAGTACCACCAGTTCGACGGCGGCACACGGCTGACCTACGCGACCCTCGGCGCTTACCTCAAGTACCCCTGGACGTCCCGCCATGCGGAAGCCCTGGGTTACAAGAAGCACAAGTTCGGCTGCTACCAGAGCGAGCTGCCATTGCTCGAACAGATCGCCAGCAAGCTCGGCCTGCCGCAACTCGAGGAACAGCGCTGGGCGCGTCATCCCCTGGTCTACTTGATGGAGGCGGCAGACGACATCTGCTACGGCCTGATCGACCTCGAAGACGGCCTGGAAATGGAGCTGCTCGACTACGCCGAAGTGGAGTCGCTGCTGCTCGATCTGGTCGGCGATGATCTGCCGGAAACCTATCGCCAGCTGGGGCCCCACGACTCACGCCGCCGCAAGCTGGCGATCCTGCGCGGCAAGGCCATCGAGCACCTCACCAACTCGGCGGCCCACGCCTTCGTCGAACAGCAGTCGGCACTGCTGGCCGGCACTCTGGAAGGCGATCTGGTCGAGCACATGCACGGCCCGGCCAAGGATTGCGTGCAAGCTGCCAAGGCGATGGCCCGGGAGAAGATCTTTCAGGACAAACGCAAGACGCTCCACGAGATCGGCGCCTACACCACCCTGGAAATTCTCCTCAACGCCTTCTGCGGCGCGGCGCTGGAACAACATGGCGGGCGCACGCCGTCGTTCAAGAACCGGCGCATCCTCGACCTGCTTGGCCACAACGCACCGGATCCGCACTGGCCTCTGTACCGCTCCTTCCTGCGGATGATCGACTTCATTGCCGGCATGACCGATAGCTACGCCACCGAAATGGCGCGCGAAATGACCGGTCGCTCGAGCCCGGTCTGAGCATGCGCCAGGTATTGCGACAGCTGTTCAGCTGGCACGCCGGGCCACCCGCCTGGGGGCCGGCCGTGGTGGCGGGCCTGGGCTGTGCGCTGCCGTTGCTGCTGGGGCTGTTCAGCGCTCATCCTGGCTTCCTGTGGGCCTCGGTCGGCGCCTTTCAGGCTGCCCAGGCCAATCCGCTGCATCGCTTCGGCATGCTGCGCATGCTACTGCTCACCGGGCTGGGCGCCTGCAGCGCCGGGCTGGGCTTCTGGTCGGCCACGCACCCACTGATCAGCCTGTCGCTGTTCGCCGCCTTCGGCCTGCTGCTGGCCTGGCTGCAGCGTTACGGCACCGAGGCGGGCAAGCTGGGTATCGGCCTCACCGTGTGCCTGTGCCTGGGGCAAGGCCAATACGGCAGCAGCAGCCTGAACAATCCCTACGCCATCGCCATGCTGTTCATTCTCGGCGGGCTCTGGGTGATGCTCCTGGCGTTCGGCCTGCGCGGCGTCCACGGCCTGCGCATGTGGCCGTACATGCCGCGCCTGGTGAGCCTGCTCAAGGTGCTGCGCCGCCACGCACGTCGCCAGTCGCGCCAGCAATGGTGGTTGTACGCCACGGGCTGCACGCTGGCGGTATCGCTGGCTGGTCTGATCGTCAACCTCGCGCACCTGCAGCGCGGCTACTGGCTGACCCTCGCGGTGGTCACCACGCTGCAGCTGGAGTTCAGGGGTAGCCTGGTGCGCGCCCTGCAGGCGAGCATGGCCAGCCTGAGCGCTGCCGGGCTGCTGATCCTGTTCGGCAACAGCCTGCAGAGCCCACCGCTGATGGTGGCCATCATGCTGCCGCTGATCACCCTCAGTCGTGCGCTGCAGGCCCACAACTACGGTCTGTTCGTGCTGCAGACCACGGTGTGCTTCGTGCTGCTCGCGGAGAGCCTGGCCAGGGACTGGCACCTGCCACAGGTACGCCTGTTCAACGTCACCCTCGGCATCCTGCTGGCGCTGTTCATCGCCCTGCTGATGCATGGCCTGCGGCAATGGCTGGACAATCGAGCCGAAGCAAAACGGCGACCAGTCGGCAATAACGACCCAGCGCATTCACATGAGTCGACAGGATCCTGAACGCTTGACTATGCTGGCCAGTTAATAGCGCAACCATGGAGCGAGGCGCGATGCCCGGCAGTTTCCGCCCCGCAGAACGCAGATTACCCCTGCACGTCCACATCAGCGTGCTGTTCATGCTCATGCTGCTGCTCGCCGGCGGCGCACTGGGCCTGTTCAACTACCGCCAGACCACCGCGATCATCTTTTCCAGCAGCGCGACCCTGTTCGAACACATCCAGCAGGATGTGCACCGCGATATCAGTGCCACCTACCAGCCCATTCGGCATCTGCTCGGTGTACTGGCCTACGCGCAAGGCGCTCGCAGTGATGACCTGCAAACGCGCATGACGCTGCTCGCCCCCTTCGCCCAGGCCCTGCGTGACAATCCCAAGCTGGCTTCGCTGTATCTCGGTTACCGCAGCGGCGACTTTTTCATGGTTCGAGCCCTGCGTACCCGAGCCATCCAGCGACAGTTCCAGGCGCCTGACGGTGCATCCCTGCAAATCTGGTCGGTCGAGCAGCACGATGCTGGCAGAATCGGCGAGTATCTGTTCTTCGACGACGCGCTGAATCTGCTGGAGAGGCGCACGCTGGGCAGTCAGGATTACGACCCGCGCATGCGCGAGTGGTACAGCCGTGCCCGCAGTCAGAAAGGCAGCGTCACCACCACGCCCTACGTATTCTTCTCCTCGGGCGCGATCGGCACCACCCTCGCCAATGCCGCCGGTGAGGAGGCGGTAATTGCCGCGGATCTGACCCTGGAAGATCTCTCCGCCACCCTGATCAAGCACAAGGTCACTCCCAATAGCGAAGTGGTGCTGTTCGATGCCCGAGGCCTGGCCGTGGCCTATCCCGATAGCCAGCGCCTGCTCAACCACACGCCCGAGCCACGACTGCGGCCAGTGACCGAGCTGCTACCGGAGCTGGCCGGAACGCTGGACGAACTGGCCCCGGGGCACAACCAGCAGGGTATCGAGACGCTGAACAAGCGCCGCTGGGTGGTTTCACGCAGCCACGTCAGCGAAGGTGGGCCCGATGGCCTGTACCTGGCACTGCTGGTGCCCGAGGACGAACTGCTCGCCGACGCCTACCGGATTCGCTGGCAAGGCGCGCTGATTACCCTGACCACCCTGCTGCTGTGTCTACCGATCGCCTGGCTGGTGTCGCGTTGCATCACCCGTCCGCTGGCCGCCCTGCAGGATCAAACCGAAGCCATGGGGCGTTTCGACTTCGCCGCGGCAGGCGGCATACGCTCCTCGGTACTGGAAGTGGATTGCCTGGCCCAGGCCATGGCACGGATGAATCGGGCCCTCATCCATTACCAGCAGATCATCGCCGAACTGGGACATCAACCGAGCGTTCAGGCGCTGCTGAAATGGATAACCCGGCAGACCCTGCAGGCCATCGATGCCCAGGCTGGCATCGTCTATCTGGTCGAGGATGGGCGTCTGCGAGCGCAAACGCTGGAGTTGGAACACAGTGGTGACAGGCTGCGCGTCAGCGACCTGCAGACCCAGCCGCTGGATGGCGGCGATTCGCCGATCTGGTTGGCCCAGGCTCTGGATCAGGGCACCGCAGCACTGTCACTGGGCTTCGACAAGGCTGGCGATCTTCAGCCGCTGCTCAATGTGCTCGGGACACCGCGTGTGAACGTACTGGCCATTGCCTTGCGTGATCGACAGGGCAAGCTGCTCGGCCTCTTCGTGCTGCTTCAAGGCGAGCTGCTGGACGGCCATCGCGGCATCCGTCATGAACAATGCGTGGCATTCAGTGAAGCCGTGGCAGCGATTACCGCGCGGCATCTGGAAAGTCGTCAGGCCGAAGAGCCCGAGAGCGGAGCTGGATGAAGGCTGCTGCGCCGGCTCAGGTTGTCTAGACCGTCATCGTCCTGCGCAAATGAGAAGGGCCTCGAACGAGGCCCTTGCAGGAATCAGGAAGCCGAGTTGATCTCGTTTTCCGGATACCAGACGTCGAGCAGCGGGCTGACGCTGAAATCGACCAGTTCCGAACGCCCCTTCAGCCAGGCTTCGACAGCGGCGCGCTGCTCTTCGCTGACCGAGCCGCGCTTGGACAGGCACACCAGGCCGTAGTCGTCACCGCCCACATAGCCAAGGCCGTTGGCAGTCATGGCGTCGCTCAGGAAGGCATCGAGAAAGGCGTCGACGGCTTCGTCGCTCAGGTCTTCCTTGAAGTTCAGGTTCAGTTCGAAACCCAGCTCCTGGAATTCGTCGACACAGAGTTTCTTGCGCAGACGACGGGAACGATTGGTAGCCATGGGTAAAAATCCTTCAGAGTGATAACGCGCGGCACTCTACCAGCTTCACGGCCACGATGCCCGTCAGCTGATGAAAAACCCGGCGATTGCAGCCCTGATAGCGCAGCCATGGGGCATAATGCGCGGCATTGTCCCAAACCGCTGTGGGAGCTCGTAATGCGATTTTCCGTTGTACCCGTCGTCCGGAGGCTGCGCATCCTCCGCCCTCTGGCCCTCGCCTGCCTCGTACTGCCCACTGCCCTGCCCGCCCATGCGGCGACCAGCGCCAACCTCCCGGAAAGCGTGGCCAAGAGCCTCAAGGCCAACAAGATCGGCCAGCAATCGTTGTCGGTGGTCACCCTGCCGCTCACTGGTCCAGGCAACGGCACCATCTTCAATGCCGATGTGTCGGTGAATCCGGCTTCGACCATGAAGCTGCTGACCACCTTCGCCGCACTGGAACTGCTCGGCCCGACCTATCAGTGGAAGACCGAGTTCTATACCGACGGCCAGCTCAAGGACGGCGTACTCAACGGCAACCTGTACCTCAAGGGGGGCGGTGACCCCAAGCTGAACATGGAAAAGCTCTGGCTGCTGCTGCGCGATCTGAGGGCCAACGGCGTGCGTCAGGTGACTGGTGACCTGGTGCTCGATCGCAGCTATTTCTCGCAACCGGACCTGCCCGCCTTCGACGACGACGGCGGCGATGCCAACAAGCCCTATCTGGTCACCCCCGACTCGCTGCTGGTCAACCTCAAGGCGCTGCGCTTCATCGCCCGCGCCGAAAATGGCAAGGTCACTGTCGCTGCCGAGCCACCGCTGGCGGGGTTGACGCTGGATAATCAGGTCAAGGTGCTCAAGGCTGGCAAATGCCCCGCCTGGCCGGACGTGCGCTACAACCCGGTCAAGGAGTTCGACGGCACCCGGGTGATCGTCACCGGCCAGTTGACCGATGGCTGCAGCGCCCAGACCTACCTGTCGCTACTCGACCATCCCGGCTATGCAGCGGGTGCCGTGCGCGCCATCTTCCAGGAACTGGGCGGCAGCATCATGGGCAAGAACCGCCAAGCCGATGTGCCGAAGAGCGCGAGCCTGCTGGCGCGAGCCTTTTCCCCGGATCTGGTGGAAATCATCCGCGACATCAACAAGTACAGCAACAACACCATGGCCCGGCAGCTGTTCCTCAGCATCGGCGCGCAGAATCGCACCAATGCGGACGTCGACGACGCCCACGCTGCGCAGCGGGTGATTCGCGCCTGGTTGGCCCGCAAGGGCATTACCGCGCCGCAGTTGGTAATGGAGAACGGCTCCGGGCTGTCCCGGGCGGAGCGCCTGAGCGCGCGAGAAATGGGCCGTATTCTGGAGGCTGCCTGGAAGAGCCCTTATGCCGCCGAATTCATCAGCTCGATGCCGATCGTCGCGCTGGACGGCACCATGCGCAAACGCCTGCGTAACACGCCGATGGCCGGCCAGGCGCACATCAAGACCGGCACCCTGAACAACGTGCGCGCCATCGCCGGCTTCAGCCGCGACAGCAATGGCAACAGCTGGGCCGTGGTGGCGATCCTCAACGACCCAAAACCCTGGGGCGCTTCGGTGATTCTCGATCAGGTGCTGCTCGACCTCTACAAGCAGCCGAAGAGCGCTGCCAGATAAAAGCATGACGTCGCAGCGACACCCGGGAGAACGCCCTGGGTATCGCTGCGCTCGACCCGGGCTACGGTCCGTTGGTTACTTGGCCGTCAACTTCCACGCGCGGTGGATCTTGGCGTTACGGGCGAAGTCCGGATCGAGGGTCGCTGCGCTGATTTCTTCCACCTGATAACGCGATGGCAACTGCTCGTCGAGCAGGAACTTGCGGAAGTTGTTGGAGAAGTACAAAACCCCAGCCGGGGCCAGACGCGCCATCGCCAGATCCAGCAGCTGCACATGATCACGCTGGACGTCGAACACCCCTTCCATGCGCTTGGAGTTCGAGAAGGTCGGCGGATCGATGAAGATCAGGTCGTACTCGCTGCGGTCATCGGCCAGCCAGCTCATCACATCGCCCTGTTCCAGGCGGTTCTTGTCGGAAAAACCGTTGAGCGACAGGTTGCGCCGCGCCCAATCCAGATAGGTCTTCGACAAGTCGACGCTGGTGGTGCTGCGCGCGCCCCCCTTGGCCGCATGCACGCTGGCCGTAGCGGTGTAGCAGAACAGGTTGAGGAAACGCTTGCCCGCGGCCTCCTTCTGGATGCGCAGGCGCAAGGGACGGTGGTCGAGAAACAGCCCGGTATCCAGATAGTCGGTCAGGTTGACCAGCAGCTTGATGCCGCCCTCCTTCACCTCCATGAACTGGCCCTGAGCGGCCTGGCGCTCGTACTGCTTGGTACCGCTCTGCCGCTCGCGGCGCTTGATCACCACCTTGCTCTTGTCGATGCCCAGCGCCTGGGGAATGGCGGCCAGCGCATCGAACAGACGGGCCTGGGCCTTTTCCGGATCGATGGAACGTGGCGCTGCATACTCCTGCACGTGCACCCAGTCGTGATAGAGGTCGATAGCGAGGGCGTACTCGGGCATATCGGCATCGTACAGACGGTAGCAGTCGACGCCCTCGCGGCGCGCCCACTTGCCGAGCTGCTTGAGATTCTTCTGCAGACGGTTGGCGAACATCTGTCCACCTTCGCTCAGGCGCGCCTGCTCCACGGGAGCCGGTGCCGGCTTGATCGGGTTGCCGTTGCGGTTGAGTTTCGGTTCTTCGGCCTGCAGCTCGCTCTGCTCTCGTTCGCGCTCGCGCTGCTCGGGAGTGCGACGTTCGCCGGTGACGAACTGCTCGGGCTGAACCTTGATCAGCAGCAGCTTGCAGGGCAACGCGCCGTTCCAGAACGCATACTGCTTGTGGCTACGGATGCCCATCCGCTTGCCCAGATCGGGCGCACCGGTGAATACCGCCGCTTCCCAACCCATGCAGGCCTGACGCAGGCGCTCGCCGAGGTTCTGATAGAGGTACAGCAGGCTTGCCTCATCACCCAGGCGCTCGCCGTAGGGTGGGTTGCTGATCACCAGGCCTTTCTGATTCTGGTCAGGGCGCGGCTCGAAGGTCGCCACTTCGCCCTGATAAACCTTGATCCAGTCACTCAGCCCAGCCCGGTCAATATTGTTGCGGGCAGGCTGAATCAGTCGCGGATCGGCTTCGTAGCCACGAATCCACAACGGCGGCTTGGCCAGGCCGGCAGCGGCACGCTCTTCGGCTTCAACGCGCAAGCGGTTCCAGGTGGCTGGCACATGGCCAAGCCAGTTGCTGAAGCCCCATTGTTCGCGGGTCAGGTTCGGCGCGATATCGGCAGCGATCATCGCGGCCTCGACCAGAAAGGTGCCCACACCGCACATCGGGTCGGCCAGGGCGCCGCCTTCAGCGGCGATACGTGGCCAGCCAGCGCGGATCAGCACCGCGGCCGCGAGGTTTTCCTTCAGCGGCGCAGCACCCTGCTGCAGGCGATAACCACGCTGGTGAAGACTGTGGCCGGACAGATCCAGCGACAGGATCGCTTCGCCACGATCCAGGCGCAGGTGCACGCGCAGATCCGGATTGACCTTGTCCACCGACGGCCGGGTGCCATCGGCCTGACGCAGCTTGTCGACGATGGCGTCCTTGACCTTCAGGGCGCCGAAATGGGTGTTGTCGATGCCCGAGCCATTGCCGCTGAACTCGACAGCCAGGCTACCGCTCGGCTCCAGGTGTTCGAACCAATCGACATCGAGTACTCCCTGATACAGGGTCTCCGCATCGCGCACCGGAAAACGCGCCAGCACCAGCAGCACCCGGTTGGCCAGGCGTGACCACAGGCACAGGCGATAGGCCGTCTCCATGCTGGCTACGCCACGAATGGCCGAGGTGTGCTCACGGGCCTGCTCCAGGCCCAGCGCCTTGGCTTCCTCCAGCAACAGGCCTTCGAGCCCCTTGGGGCACGTGAGGAAGAGTTCGTTATCGTCCGACATCAGAGATCCAGTGCCCGAAGGCAGTAATGGGTTGGGCGCAACAGAAGGCACAACCAAAATAAGTGACAAAAAGTCGCAAAGCGACCCTTCGTCGGAATAAATAGCAGGTGTAATCGATAGCCATTCACGATGGCAAAACACCAGCAAGCAATGCGCAAAGCCCCAGCTAGCGCGACTTTCGCTCAAGGGCGGCAGAAAAATACGCCGACCTTATGGCCTCACCCGCAAAACCGTTACGTCCTTATGACAAATCGATCATTCACACGGGTTCATGCATTCGATAGAAATCTACCCAGGCCATCGTCGCAATGACGGTGGCACAGGAGGCTCGCGACGCCGGCAGCGAACTCCACGGCAGAACCTTCTGCCTGACCTCCCAGAGGTCTATGGGACATAAACAGTCAACAAGTGAGGGCAACACCCTATGAGAAGACTTAAGCGTGATCCTTTAGAAAAAGCTTTTCTGCGCGGCTATCAGTACGGCATCAGTGGTAAATCCCGCGAGCTTTGTCCTTTCACTCTTCCGTCCGTGCGTCAGGCCTGGCTCAATGGCTGGCGTGAAGGCCGCGGTGACAACTGGGACGGTTTGACCGGCACCGCCGGTATCCATCGACTCAACGAACTTCGAGCTGTCGGCTAAACCAGGGACCTACCGACTTCACCAAGCACGCTCCATCCGAGCGGCGGGCGAGAGCCCAGGGGCTCCCTTGAGGGAGCCCTTTTTATTTCCCCTTCTCAGCGGCGCGCCGCGGCAATTGCATCCACCGCCTCGCGAATCAGTGCCGGCCCTTTGTAGATGAACCCGGAATAGATCTGCACCAGGCTCGCACCCGCCGCGATCTTCTCTGCGGCATGGCGACCTTCGGTGATACCGCCAGCAGCGATGATCGGCAGACGCCCACCCAGCTCCCCCGCCAACACGCTGACCGTGTGAGTGCTCTTGTCGCGTACCGGCGCACCCGACAGGCCACCCGCCTCGTTGGCGAACGCCAGGTTCTCGACACCCTCACGACTCAGCGTGGTGTTGGTGGCGATGACGGCATCCATACCGCTTTCCAGCAGCGCAGCGGCAACCTGAACGGTCTCCTCATCGGTCATGTCCGGGGCGATCTTGATCGCCAGGGGGACGCGACGACCCTGGCTCAGGGCCAGCTCGTTCTGGCGCTTGTGCAGGGCATCGAGCAGCTGCTTGAGCGAATCGCCGAACTGCAGGCTACGCAGCCCCGGCGTGTTCGGCGAACTGACGTTGACCGTGATGTAACTGGCGTGGGCATAGACCTTGTCCAGGCAGATCAGGTAATCGTCTACCGCTCGCTCGACCGGGGTATCGAAGTTCTTGCCAATGTTGATCCCCAGTACACCGCGGAACCTGGCGGCCTGCACACGGGCGAGCAGGTGATCGACGCCGTGGTTGTTGAACCCCATGCGGTTGATGATCGCTTCGGCTTCGGGCAGGCGAAACAGTCGAGGTTGGGGATTGCCTGGCTGCGGACGCGGCGTGACAGTGCCGATTTCAACGAAGCCGAAGCCCAGCTGCGCGAAACCGTCGATGGCATCGCCATTCTTGTCCAGCCCTGCGGCCAGGCCAACCGGGTTGGGGAACTGCAGGCCCATCACCGTAACCGGCAGGCTGCTCGGCGCCTTGCACAGACGTCCGGCGAGGCCCAGCCGGCCGGCTGCACCGATCAGGTCGATGGACAGCTCGTGGGAGGTTTCCGGGGACAGTTTGAACAGCAGCTCGCGGGCCAGGTTGTACATGGGCAGGCTCAGCTCGTCAGTGGCGAAATCGAAAGGCGCGAATTATAGCCGCCCAACGCCCCGCCTAGCGAGGCCTAAGGCAGGCGGCGCAGGCTGAGCAACTCGCCTTCCTCGTTGAATTGCAGCTCGAAGGAACCATAGATGCCCTCATGGGTCAGAAATGGCCGGAAATGATGGGACGGAATGCTCACCCGCCGGCCATCACGGCTGAGGGCCTGGATGCGATTGGCCCGCCCCTGATAGACCACCCGCAGACGTTCTGCCGATAACGCGATATCCAGAACCAGGCTGGGCATGGAGGCTCCTTGCAAATGAATGAACGGATTCTGCCACAAGGCCGCCAGCCACGTGCACTGGCGCTTGGCATTGCGGTGCCAGCTCTGCCACACTGCCTCGGGCATACAGACGTACGCGAGTTGCCATGAGCCTGCCTGAACAGCCCAGCCCCATCACCTCACGCCTGACCGCCCTGGCTCAGCGTGTGGGTCTGCTCGGCCGTGGCAGCAGGCCGATCTTCGAACGCGCCAGCCAGCTGTGCCTGCCGTTCGCCGCGATTCCCACCTTCACCGACAATATCTCCTGGCTTGGCGGCCCGCCGCTGCATCGCCTCAAGGATCTACCGCGTAGCGCACTGTCCGGCCCCGTGCAGGAAGACAAGGCAGACGCTCATGCTGCGCTGACCCATCTCATCGAGGTCGAGCACCGGCAGATCGAGCAGCTCGACCTGCGCAAGGTAGACAGTCTGGTTCATTGCGATGAGCGACACGCCAGCTTCGAAGACTATGCAGCCAGCGACGCCTGCCGAAAAATCCGCATCATCAGCTATCGGGATTTCCTCAAGACGCTCGGTCAGGCGCTGCCCGGCTTCCCCAATCAGCGCCTCGATCTCCTCCAGGCCGAATGGCGCGGTGAGCGGCTGTTCTGGGCCGGGGAGTCACACCTGCAGGCATTCGCGAGCGCCGTGGCCTATGCGCGGCTGCGTGGGCTGGAAATCAGCCTGCCGGCGGACATCACCCGATACCGCGTCAGCGCGCAAGGCCTGCATGATCTGGATCAGCATTACCATGCCCTGGCCATGCCCTGCGCCGCCTGGAGCGATGCCGCTTTCATGCAACTGCTGATGGATCACGACGTGCCCTACGCCCGCCTGAGCCTATTGCGCACCCCGGGCTCGCCGGAATTTCTGCTGTTGCCCAAGCATTCCCCCCAAGCCTCCGCACTGGGCGAAGGCCTGTGCCAGGCTGGTGCCCCGGATATGCTGCACTACGTTCGCGAACTGGGCTGAAACCCGCCACTCGGACAGGTTTTGTAAACACTTGCCGGCAATGCCAGCCATGCATTGCTGTCAGTCTTTGCTCCCCCAACGTCTGGAGCATTCCCCGTGCGCATTGCCCTCGCCACCCTGCTGATCGCTGGCAGCCTGCCAGCCCTGGCTACCGAAACGCCCAGTTACGGCCCCGAACTGCAAGGTTTCGATTACCCACATGAAATCAAGCGATTCACCTTCGAGTCCCAGGGCAGCTCGCTGCAGATGGCCTACATGGACGTGCAACCGAAGAAAGCCAATGGCCGAACCATCGTGCTGATGCACGGCAAGAATTTCTGCGGCGCAACCTGGGAAGGCAGCATCGCAGCGCTGAGCGAGGCCGGTTACCGTGTGGTGGTGCCGGACCAGGTGGGCTTCTGCAAGTCCAGCAAGCCGGCTCATTACCAGTACAGCTTTCAGCAACTGGCCAGCAACACCCATGCGCTGCTGGAACAGTTGAAGATCGAGCGCGTGACGGTCATGGGTCACTCCATGGGCGGCATGCTCGCCACCCGTTATGCCCTGCTCTACCCCGAACAGGTCGAGCAATTGGCGATGGTCAACCCGATCGGCCTGGAAGACTGGAAGACCCTTGGCGTTCCCTACCTGAGCGTGGATCAGTGGTACCAGCGCGAACTGAAGACCACTGCAGAAGCCAGCCGCAACTACCAGAAGAACACCTACTACGCGGGTCAGTGGCGCCCCGAGTTCGACCGCTGGGTAGATATGCAGGCAGGCATGTTCAAGGGCGATGGCAAGGAAATCGTGGCATGGAACTCGGCGCTGACCTACGACATGGTCTACACCCAGCCGGTGGTCTACGAATTCGCCAACCTGAAAATGCCAGTGCTGCTACTGATCGGCGAAAAGGACAACACCGCGGTCGGCAAGGACGCAGCGCCTGAAGCGATGCGCAGCAAACTCGGCGACTACAAGGCACTGGGTCCGGCGACCGCTAAACGTATTCCCGATGCGACCCTGGTGACCTTTGCGGATCTCGGCCATTCGCCGCAGATTCAGGAGCCGGAGCGCTTCCACAAGGCATTGCTCGAAGGCCTCCAGCAGAAACCTTGAGACAGCGACCTCACCAAGCGAAGCAAAGGCTCGCGTAGCGATGTGCAGGCGGCCTTTGCACGGGATTGCGGCACAGTCACCCATCGCCCACAAGCCAGCCCCTACGCAGGCATCTCGGCATCCGTAGGAGCCCGCTTGCGGGCGAATCGTTTGGTCGACGCGATGCTGCGATGTGGCCGCTATCCATCGCCCGCAAGCGGGCTCCTACACCATCCGAGTCAACACCGCCCCAGCAGCAGGCACCTCGATA
>NZ_JBQWIF010000031.1:0-65641 GCF_052958135.1 Pseudomonas sp. SZ40
GGTAGGGTGGGCTTTAGCCCACCAAATCGAACCCTGGTTAAGCCACCGCCTGCCGCGCGACCTTCGTGCAGGCAAAATATCCGCCGCTATCGTCAGGCCGCAGGCGGGCAGCTCGATCCCGTTGGTGGGCTGAAGCCCACCCTACCCCAGTCCTGCGGCGAGGGCGCCAAGTGCGCGCGCGAGCTGTAGGGTGGGCTTTAGCCCACCAGATCGAACGCTGGTTAAGCCACGGCCTGCCGCGTGACCTTCATGCAGGCAAAAAATCCGCCGCTATCGTCAGGCCGCAGGCGGGCAGCGCGATCCGGCTGGTGGGCTGAAGCCCACCCTACCCCAGTCCTGCGGTGAGGACGCCAAGTGCGCGCGCGAGCGGTAGGGTGGGCTTTAGCCCACCAAATCGAACCCTGGTTAAGCCACCGCCTGCCGCGCGACCTTCGTGCAGGCAAAAAATCCGCCGCTATCGTCAGGCCGCAGGCGGGCAGCTCAATCCCGTTGGTGGGCTGAAGCCCACCCTACCCCAGTCCTGCGGTGAGGACGCCATGTGCGCGCGCGAGCGGTAGGGTGGGCTTTAGCCCACCAAATCGAACGCTGGTTAAGCCACGGCCTGCCGCCTGACTTTCATGCAGGCAAAAAAAATCCGCAGCCATCGCTGGCTGCGGATTTCGGGATCGTCAGACGATCAGGCGCCGGCTTTCTGCACGGCATCCTTGATCAGGGTCTGCAGCTCACCCTTTTCGTACATCTCGCTGATGATGTCGCTGCCGCCGACCAGTTCACCACCGACCCACAGCTGCGGGAAGGTCGGCCAGTTGGCGTACTTCGGCAGATTGGTGCGAATTTCCGGGTTCTGCAGGATGTCGACATAGGCGAATTTTTCGCCGCAGCCCATCAGAGCCTGCGCAGCGCGGGCAGAGAAGCCGCACTGTGGCGCGTTCGGAGCGCCTTTCATGTACAGCAGAACGGTGTTGCTGGCGATCTGCTCTTTGATCGTTTCGATGATTTCCATGGGGGCACCTCAGAACTGGACTATCCGACTCACGGGTCGATACGGTGCACGCATTGTAACCAAAAGCCGAGCGCAATGCTGCATACGCGAACCAGGTAGCTCTCAGGCCGCGGCCACCTGCACCGGAACCCCATTGAGTACCGCGTTGCCCGACAGCCGATCAAGCTGACGTTCATCGGTCAGGTCATTGGCGCTGGCACCCGGCGTGGCGCTGGCGATGCTCATCTGCACACCGGGCCGCCCATGCCCCCAGCCATGCGGCAAGCTGACCACGCCCGGCATCATCTCTTCACTGCCGAGCACTTCGACCTCGACCACGCCGACCCGCGAGCTGACGCTGACACGCTGGCCATCGCTGAGCCCGCGCTGCTGCATGTCCTGGACGCTCATCAACAACTGGTGACGCGGCTTGCCCTTCACCAGCCGGTGATAGTTGTGCATCCATGAGTTGTTGCTGCGCACATGCCGGCGGCCGATCAGCAGCAACTGCCCGGGATCGACTGCCGCTTGCGTGGCGAAACGCTGTACATCCCCGAGCAACAGCGCCGGTGCGGCCTGGACACGGCCATCCGTTGTTTTCAGACGTGCTGCCAGGTTCGGGCCAAGCGGGCCGATATCCAGGCCATGGGGGTGTTGCCGCAAGGTCTGCAGCGAAAGCTTGAGTGGCGAATGGTCACCATAGGCGCCGAAACGCAGCCCCAGGTCGATCATCTGCTGAGGTGTCTGCGTGGGTTTCAGCGCGACGCCGGTCTGCGCGGCGAAGGCCTTGGCCAGGCCGACGAAAATCTCCCAGTCGTCCAGCGCGCCTTCCGGCTTCGGCAGCACCGCCTCATTGAAACGGGTGACGTTGCGCACCGCGAACAGATTGAAGGTGGTGTCGTAATGGTCGTGCTCCAGCGGCGCGGTGGATGGCAGGATCAGGTCGGCATGGCGGGTGGTTTCGTTGATGTAAAGATCCACGCTGAGCATGAAGTCCAGGCCTTCGAGCCCCTGCTCCAGCTGCCGCCCATTGGGCGTCGACAACACCGGATTGCCTGCGACGGTAATCAGCGCGCGCACCTGGCCGTCCCCGGCAGTGAGCATTTCCTCGGCCAGAGCACTGACCGGCAACTCGCCGCCATACTCGGGCAAACCGGAAACCCTGCTTTGCCAGCGATCGAAATGCCCGCCGGACGTCGCACCGACCAGATCGACCGCCGGCTCGGTGCACAGCACCCCACCCACCCGGTCGAGGTTGCCGGTCACCAGATTGATCACCTGCACCAGCCACTGACACAGCGTGCCGAATGCCTGGGTGGATACGCCCATGCGGCCATAGCACACCGCCCTATCCGCTGCCGCGAAATCCCGTGCCAACTGGCGTATGGCCGAAGCCGGAATACCACACCGCGCCGCCATCAACTCGGCGGTGAAGGGCAGCACGGTCCGCTCCACGTCATCGAGGCCGGCAACCTGCAAGTGACTGGCTCGACACAGCCGTTCCTCGAACAGGGTGCTGAGCATCGCCAGCAGCAACGCGGCATCCTGCCCGGGGCGAACGAACAGATGTTGATCGGCGATGGCAGCGGTCTCGCTGCGTCGCGGATCGACCACTACCAGTCGGCCGCCACGCGCCTGGATCGCCTTCAGGCGCTTCTCCACGTCGGGGACGGTCATGATGCTGCCATTGGAGGCCAGCGGGTTGCCGCCGAGGATCAGCATGAAATCGGTGTGGTCGATATCCGGCACGGGGATCAGAAAACCATGGCCGTACATCAGGTGGCTGGTCAGGTGATGCGGCAGTTGGTCCACCGACGTGGCGGAATAACGATTGCGGGTCTTGAGCAGGCCGAGAAAGTAATTGCTGTGGGTCATCAGCCCGTAATTATGCACGCTGGGGTTGCCCTGATAGACGGCTACCGCACTCTGCCCGTATGCAGCCTGCACCGCAGCCAGACGCTCTGCCGCCAGGGTGAAGGCTTCGTCCCAGCCGATCGCCTCCCAGCGATCGCCGATACGCCGCATCGGCTGGCGCAGGCGATCGGGATCGTTCTGTATGTCCTGCAGCGCAACGGCCTTGGGGCAAATATGGCCGCGGCTGAACGGATCATCACGATCCCCCTTGATGGAACGTATCTGCGGCTCACCGTCGGCGCCGCGCTCGACTTCCAGGGTCAGGCCGCAGATGGCCTCGCACAAATGGCACGCACGGTGGTGGAGGGTCGTGGTCATGGCCAGCCTCGTCTTCTTGTTCAGGCGATCATCATGGGCGCCTCGGGGTCAGCACACCAGCTGCCTATTCGTCGTGAATCCCCGACCATCAGGGCCATGCATCCGGCGGCTCTGGCCAGCCTTTCAGGGCGTTACACTTGGCAATCTGGGCGGATTTGCGCGTAGGCGTCATTTACTTATAAGATCGGCGGCTTCCCCGTTTCGTCGCACTGTGCGGCCCCCAGCCGCAGGTTCTCCCGTTTTTCCGTGAAAAAACGAACCTGCGCCCTGTTGTCAAAAGGTAGTTAACGATGAGCGCAAGACACTTTCTCTCGCTGAAGGACTGCACACCGGATGAACTGGTGGGCCTGATCCGACGCGGCATGGAGCTGAAAGGCTTGCGCAACAGCGGCGTGCTGTTCGAACCGCTGAAGAATCGCGTACTGGGCATGATCTTCGAGAAAGCCTCTACCCGTACCCGCCTGTCTTTCGAAGCCGGCATGATCCAGCTCGGCGGCCAGGCCATCTTCCTGTCGCCCCGCGATACCCAACTGGGCCGTGGCGAACCGATCAGCGACTCGGCCATCGTCATGTCGCGCATGCTCGATGCGGTGATGATCCGAACCTTCGCCCACAGCACCCTGACCGAGTTCGCCGCCAACTCCCGGGTACCGGTGATCAACGGCCTGTCGGACGATCTGCACCCGTGTCAGCTGCTGGCCGACATGCAGACCTTCCATGAGCAGCGCGGCAGCATCGTCGGCAAGACCGCAGCCTGGATCGGCGACGGCAACAACATGTGCAACTCCTATATAGAAGCGGCCATCCAGTTCGACTTCAACCTGCACGTCGCCTGCCCGCAAGGGTACGAGCCTGACGCCGCACTGTTGGCCGAAGCCGGCGAGCGCGTGAAGATCTTCCGCGACCCGCGTGAGGCCGTGGCCGGCGTTCACCTGGTGAGCACCGACGTCTGGGCCTCCATGGGCCAGGAAGAGGAAATCGCCGAGCGCCACAAGCTGTTCGCGCCCTATCAGGTGAACCGTGCCCTGCTCGACGCTGCCGACGAGAACGTGCTGTTCCTGCACTGCCTGCCCGCCCACCGTGGCGAGGAAATCAGTGAGGACCTGCTCGACGACCCCCGCTCGGCCGCCTGGGATCAGGCAGAAAACCGCCTGCACGCGCAGAAGGCACTGCTCGAATTCCTGGTCGAGCCGGCGTACCACCACGCATGAGCCAGCCCATGCTGTTGAGCCTGCGTAACCTGGGTTGCGGCTACGGTGAGCAGCGCATCGTGCAGAATCTCAACCTGCACCTGAACCCGGGTGATATCGGCTGCCTGCTCGGCCCGTCCGGCTGCGGCAAGACCACCACCCTGCGGGCCATTGCCGGTTTCGAACCGGTGCTCGAAGGTGAAATCCGCCTGACTGGCGAAGTGATCTCCAGCCCAGGCTTCACCCTCGCACCGGAAAAGCGTCGCATCGGCATGGTGTTTCAGGACTACGCCCTGTTTCCGCACCTGAGCGTGGCGCAGAACGTTGCCTTCGGCATCCGCAAGCAGCCCGACTGCGAGCAGATCACCCGTGAGTTGCTGGAGCTGGTGAAGCTCGATCATCTGGGCAAGCGTCACCCCCATGAGCTGTCCGGGGGGCAGCAACAGCGCGTGGCACTGGCTCGAGCACTCGCCACCAACCCGCAACTGCTGCTGCTCGACGAGCCGTTCTCGAACCTCGATGGCGAGTTGCGCCGGCGCCTCAGCCATGAAGTGCGCGACATCCTCAAGACCCGCGGTACCAGCGCGATTCTGGTGACGCACGATCAGGAAGAAGCCTTCGCCGTCAGTGATCAGGTCGGGGTGTTCAAAGCTGGGCATCTGGAGCAGTGGGACACGCCGTTCAATCTCTACCACGAACCGCAGACCCCGTTCGTCGCCAGCTTCATCGGTCAGGGTTACTTCATTCGCGGCCAGTTGCTGGCGCCGGATGAGGTACAGACCGAACTGGGCACCATCCGCGGCAATCGTGCCTATGCATGGCCACTCGGCAGTGCCGTGGACGTGCTGCTGCGCCCTGACGATATCGTCCATGACCCGGCAAGCTCCCGCAAGGCACTGGTCGTCGGCAAGAGTTTCCTCGGTGCGGCGACGCTATACCGCCTGCAGTTGCCAACCGGTAGCCAGCTCGAAGCCCTGTTCCCCAGCCATGCCGATCACCAGCCCGGCGAGCAGGTGGGGATTCGCATCGCGGCGGATCATCTGGTGGCGTTCGCCGCCGCAGGTAGCGTGGCGGCGCCTTCCTTGCTGGGCTAACCGTCGAAATGCAGTCGGCCGCTGCTCACCAGATGGGCATGGCCGGCGATCTTCACCCGCTCCCCATCCAGACAGCACCAGAGAAAACCACCGCGCTCGCCGCCCTGATAGGCAGTCAGTTCACGCTTGCCCAGTTTCTGTGCCCAGTAAGGGATGAGGATGCAATGGGCAGAGCCGGTCACCGGATCCTCGTCGATTCCCACTGCCGGTGCGAAGTTGCGTGACACGAAATCCACCGTTTCCCCGGCCGCGCTGATGATCACGGCATCCCAGGGCAGGTTGCCCAATGCGCGCAGATCCGGGCGGCAAGCGCGCACCGCGGCTTCCGAGTCGAGCAGCACCAACAGTTGCGGAGCGTCCAGCACGGCGAGCGGTACCTGCCCAAGCATCTCGGCCAAGCCCTCGGGTACGGCGATCGGTACTGGCCGATGGCAGGAAAAATCGAGCACCAGACGATCCTTTTCCCGGCTCACGGCCAGCTCGCCACCGGCATAGAGGAACTCGATGCGCTCGGCCGGTTCGTCGTAGCACTCGAACAGCACGTGGGCGCTGGCCAGCGTCGCGTGGCCGCACAGGGCCGCCTCGGTGGTCGGCGTGAACCAGCGGATACGCCAGGCAGCGCCCTCCTTCACCACGAACGCGGTTTCAGCCAGGTTGTGCTCGGCAGCGATCTGCTGCATCAGTGAGTCGTCGAGCCACCCGTCCAGGCGATAGACCACTGCAGGATTGCCAGCGAAAGGCTTATCGCTGAACGCATCGACCTGATGAAACTCGAGGGGCATGGGTTATTTCCTGTGAGCGAATGAAAAAGGTCAGCATGCCCGCGTCCTTACCGGGCGCTGCGATACAGCGAGACGCCAAAGCGCCGCAACAGTGAGCGCTCAACGCTCCGAGTGAATCCCGTAACGTTTGAGCAGGGCATCCAGGCGGCCGTCCTGGCGGTAGCGGCGTACGCCGTCATCGAAGATGTCTCGGTAGCGGGTGCTGGAGGGCAGCACCGGGGAAAAGGCGATATAGATAGGTACGTCGGGCATCCGGCAACCGACCTCGATGAGATTGTCGGCATTCTTGTGCTGATCGAGATACAGGGACATCACCCAGGTGTTTTCCAGCGTGGCATCGACCCGGCCCAGCTCGACTTTGCGAATATTCAGCGCCAGCGCCTGCTCGCCTGCAGCCTGCTGCAGACGGTCCAGGTTCCTCTGATTGCGGCGGATGTAGTCGTCCAGCGCCTCACCGTAGCTGTAGCCATTGATCACCCCGAGGCGGATCTGCGCAAGGGACGCCAGGCCACTGTAGCGCCAGGTGCTGTCGGCTCGGGCATAGAAACAGTTACGGGAAATACCCGGGGCGGTATCGCCGAAGATGAAGTCCGGGGCATCGCGACGACCGGCTCCGACCAGCGCATTGACGCGGCCACTGCGCACATCCTGCACCGCACGCGCCCAATTGGTGACGCGGTACTGCACGTCGATGCCCGCCTCGGCGAAGATCTCCCTGGCCAGCTCGACGAAGATGCCAGGCCGCTCGGCGCCCTCGGCACAGTTCACCGGACACCATACGTCCGCCTCCATGACCAGGGTTTCGGCCCTGACGCAGGCACTGCCCAGCAGCGCAGCCGTCAACAAACTGCCCGCCACCCACCGAAACCCTTTCATCACCCGCCAAGCCTCCTGCTCCCGTTTCCGCAGCGCGACCTACCGCCGCTGCTCCCCGTGCCCTGCATCCAGCCCGTACATCAGCGGCATCATGCAAACTGCCTCCGATCATACAGGGACGCGCAATGCTCGCCCACGCATGGCCGCTGACCGATGGCACTGAGCCGGGCTAACGACCGATAGCGGCAAACTGCGCCTGGGTGTGCTGCGCCAGTACCTCGGCACTCAGCTCGACCTCGAGGCCTCGGCGCCCGGCACTGACATGGATGCTGGGGAAGTTCAGGGCACTGCTGTCGATGAAGGTTCGCAGACGCTTCTTCTGCCCCAGCGGGCTGATGCCCCCGACCAGATACCCGGTTGCCCGCTGCGCGGCATCGACTGCCGCCATGTCGACCTTCTTCACCCCGGCGGCCTGGGCCAGGGCCTTCAGGTCCAGGGTGCCGACCACCGGCACCACGGCTACCAGCAATTCGCCCTTTTCACTGCTGGCCAGCAGCGTCTTGAACACCTGTGCGGGATCGAGACCAAGCTTCTCCGCGGCCTCCAGACCGTAGGACGCGGCCTTCGGATCGTGTTCATAACTGTGAACTCGATGTTCGGCGCGAACCTTTTTCAGCAGATCCAGTGCGGGGGTCATGACAGCTCCAGGCAAAAGGTAGCAGCGATGCAGGTTGCAGCGATTCTAGCGCTGCCGCTGGGCAAAAGGCTCTGCTTCAGTCTTGAAAAGCCCATATCGAATCTTCTCTGGTGAGGGAACCTATCGCGCGCCGCGCTGACCTATTGAACTATGCACACGATTGATATCGAAAAAATGAGCCGCTTCTAACGTTCACTTTTTGACAATACGTGTTCTCCGTATATATTTTTTTCGATTACGAACATTTGCGGTAGCAACAACCGTCACTCACATCAGCCATGGCGACCTTGCAAACGGCGACGCTCTGGAGGCCTCGCCAAGCTGCTTTGCACCGGCGTCATACAACAACAAAAAATCGAGGTTCATCATGACAGCTGCTCTACGACAACCATCGCTCTCGGGCCAATGCATGGCCGAGTTCCTGGGCACCGCACTGCTCATTTTCTTCGGCACCGGCTGCGTCGCCGCCCTGAAAGTCGCCGGCGCGAGCTTCGGGCTCTGGGAGATCAGCATCATCTGGGGCGTAGGCGTCAGCATGGCGATCTACCTCACCGCCGGTGTTTCCGGTGCGCACCTGAACCCTGCCGTGAGCATCGCGCTGTGGCTGTTCGCCGGCTTCGAGAAAGGCAAGCTGCCGTTCTACATCCTCGCCCAGATCGCCGGTGCCTTCTGTGGCGCCCTGCTGGTCTACACCCTCTACAGCGGTCTGTTCCTGGAATTCGAACAGGCCAACCAGATGGTCCGTGGCTCCCAGGCCAGCCTGGAACTGGCTTCGGTATTCTCCACCTTCCCCAATCCCGTGCTGTCCACCGGCCAGGCGTTCATGGTCGAAGTGGTGATCACCGCCATCCTCATGGGCGTGATCATGTCCCTGACCGATGACAACAACGGCCTGCCGCGTGGTCCGATGGCCCCGCTGCTGATCGGCCTGCTGATCGCCGTGATCGGCAGTGCCATGGGCCCGCTGACCGGGTTCGCGATGAACCCGGCTCGCGACTTCGGCCCCAAGCTGATGACCTTCCTGACCGGCTGGGGCGAGATATCGCTGACCGGCGGCCGTGATATTCCGTACTTCCTGGTCCCGATCTTCGCGCCGATTCTTGGCGCCTGCATCGGCGCAGCGGTTTATCGCGGCATGATCGCTCGGCACCTGCCCAGTGCGATTGAGCCGCAAGTAGAACAGTCGGCAAATCGCGACGTCAAAGCTTCCTGAATTCGACGCCGCATGACTCTGCTCGACCCGAGCGTGCGGCATTTCACTCTCCGTTCATCCGTCCAAGGCAATCGACATGACTGACACCAACAAGAACTACATCATTGCCCTCGATCAGGGTACGACCAGCTCCCGCGCGATCATTTTCGACCGCGACGCCAATGTGGTGTGCATCGCCCAGCGCGAGTTCACCCAGCACTACCCGCAAAGCGGCTGGGTCGAGCACGACCCCATGGAAATTTTCGCCACGCAGAGTGCGGTGATGGTCGAGGCGCTGGCCCAGGCAGGCCTTCATCACGATCAGGTAGCGGCGATCGGCATCACCAACCAGCGTGAGACCACGGTCGTCTGGGACAAGAATACCGGCCGCCCTATCCACAATGCCGTGGTCTGGCAATGCCGTCGCAGTACCGAGATCTGCCAACAGCTCAAGCGCGATGGCCTGGAAGAGTACATCCAGCAGACCACCGGCCTGGTCACCGACCCCTACTTCTCCGGCACCAAACTGAAGTGGATTCTCGACCATGTCGAGGGCAGCCGCGAACGCGCCCGCAACGGCGAGCTGCTGTTCGGTACCATCGATAGCTGGCTGATCTGGAAATTCACCGGCGGCAAGGTCCACATCACCGACTACACCAACGCCGCACGCACCATGCTCTTCAACATCCACACCCTAGAGTGGGATGCGAAGATGCTCGAGGTGCTGGATATCCCACGGGAAATGCTCCCGCAAGTGAAGTCCTCTTCGGAAATCTACGGCCACACCAAGAGCGGCATCGCCATCGCCGGTATCGCGGGCGATCAGCAGGCGGCGCTGTTCGGCCAGATGTGCGTCGAACCCGGGCAGGCCAAGAACACCTACGGCACGGGCTGCTTCCTGCTGATGAACACCGGCGACAAGGCGGTCAAATCCCAGCACGGCATGCTCACCACCATTGCCTGCGGCCCTCGCGGCGAAGTGACGTATGCCCTCGAAGGCGCGATCTTCAACGGCGGCTCCACCATCCAGTGGCTGCGCGACGAGCTCAAGGTCGTCAATGACGCCTATGACACCGAGTACTTCGCCAACAAGGTCAAGGACAGCAATGGCGTGTACCTGGTGCCGGCGTTCACCGGCCTGGGCGCTCCTTACTGGGATCCCTATGCGCGCGGCGCACTGTTCGGCCTCACCCGTGGCGTGCGGGTCGACCACATCATCCGCGCCGCTCTGGAGTCCATCGCCTACCAGACGCGCGATGTGCTCGACGCCATGCAGCAGGATTCCGGGGAACGCCTGAAGTCCCTGCGAGTAGACGGCGGCGCGGTGGCCAACAACTTCCTCATGCAGTTCCAGGCCGACATCCTCGGCACCCAGGTGGAGCGCCCGGAAATGCGCGAGACCACGGCCCTGGGCGCTGCCTACCTGGCGGGCCTGGCATCCGGCTTCTGGAGCAGCCTGGACGAACTGCGTGGCAAGGCGGTGATCGAGCGAGAGTTCGAGCCACAGCTGGCCGAGGCCGAGAAGGAAGCGCTCTATGCAGGCTGGAAGAAAGCCGTCGACCGCACCCGCGACTGGCAGCCCCATGAAGAAGCCAAATAAGCGCTAAGCCGGGGTCGCGCCCGGCTGCAACTGGCAGAGAGCAGATTCGTGCGGCATCATGGGTTAATTCTGCACGGCAGCCCGAAGGATCCCCCATGAATCTGCCTCCCCGTCAGCAGCAAATCCTCGATCTGATCCGCGAACGCGGCTATGTCAGCATCGAGGAGCTGGCCACCCTGTTCGTCGTCACGCCACAAACCATCCGCCGCGACATCAACCAATTGGCCGATGCCAACCTGCTGCGTCGCTACCACGGCGGCGCCGCCTACGACTCCAGTGTCGAGAACACCGCTTACGCCATGCGCGCCGACCAGATGCGCCATGAGAAACAACGCATCGGCGAAGCCGTCGCTGCGCAGATTCCCGATCACGCCTCGCTGTTCATCAACATCGGTACCACCACCGAATCCATTGCTCGCGCCCTGCTCAATCACAATCACCTGAAGATCATCACCAACAACCTCAACGTGGCCTCGATGCTCAGCGCCAAGGATGATTTCGACGTGCTGCTCACCGGCGGCAACGTGCGTCGTGATGGTGGTTTGGTGGGCCAGGCGAGTGTCGACTTCATCAACCAGTTCAAGGTCGACTTCGCCCTGGTAGGCATCAGCGGCATCGATGAAGACGGCAGCCTGCTGGACTTCGACTATCAGGAAGTACGGGTCTCCCAGGCGATCATCGCCAATGCCCGCAAGGTGATCCTCGCTGCCGACTCGAGCAAGTTCGGGCGCAACGCCATGATCCGCCTCGGACCCATCAGCCTGATCGACTGCCTGGTGACCGACCAGCAACCGGTGCCGGCCCTCGTTCAACTGCTCGACCAGCACAAGATCCGCCTCGAAGTGGTCTGACCCGCATTCGATATCGCGCCTCCCTCCTCCACACCCGGGCGATGGAATGCCTACCTTCCATCGCCCGCGTGCCCCCGCCTTTTCAGCCTTTCATAGCAAGGTAGAGCGAACCTTCCGCCGCTACGGCTATCTGTAGAAATGTTCACGTATTTTCATTCCAGGGTATGACGATGAGTTTTTTCAATCGAATCTCACTGGATACGTGTCTATTCATGCGCTAATATTTTCGAAAGCGAACACAGATGTTCGAATTCAAATACCAAAGCAACACGAGGCCTGACGATGCCAACATCCAGCTTGTCCACCAGCCCGCTGTCCGAGATCTACGATATCGCCGTTGTCGGCGGTGGCATCAACGGTACTGGCATCGCCTGTGATGCGGCCGGTCGTGGCCTGTCCGTGTTCCTTTGCGAGAAAGACGACCTCGCCCGGCATACGTCCTCGGCGAGCAGCAAGCTGATCCATGGAGGGCTGCGCTACCTCGAGCACCATGAATTCCGTCTGGTGCGTGAAGCGCTGGCCGAACGCGAAGTGCTGCTGGCCAAGGCGCCGCACATCGTCAGCCCGATGCGCTTCATCCTGCCCCACCGCCCGCACCTGCGCCCTGCCTGGCTGATCCGTGCCGGGCTGTTTCTGTACGACAACCTCGGCAAGCGCAAGGCCCTGCCGCGCTCCCGTGGCGTGAGTTTCGGCGCAGGCAGCCCGCTCAAGGCGGAGATCAGCAAGGGTTTCGAATATTCCGATTGCTGGGTGGACGACGCCAGGCTGGTGGTGCTCAACGCCATGGCGGCACGGGAACATGGCGCCCATGTACACACGCACACGCGCTGCGTCAGCGCACGACGCAGCAAGGGGTTGTGGCATATCCACCTGGAGCGCGCCGATGGCAGCCTGTTCTCGATTCGTGCCAAGGCGCTGGTCAACGCGGCCGGTCCGTGGGTAGCGCGCTTCATTCGTGACGACCTTAAGCAGCAATCGCCCTACGGCATTCGACTGATCCAGGGCAGCCACATCATCGTGCCAAAGCTGTTCGACGGTGAGCAGGCCTACATCCTGCAGAACGAAGATCGCCGTATCGTGTTCGCCATTCCCTACCTCGACCGCTTCACCCTGATCGGCACCACCGACCGTGAATACACCGGCGATCCTGCCACGGTCAGCATCAGCGACGAGGAAACCGATTACCTGCTGCAGGTGGTCAACGCCCATTTCCGCAAGTCGGTCAGCCGTGCAGACATCCTGCACAGCTACGCTGGCGTACGCCCGCTCTGCGATGACGAGTCGGACGAACCTTCGGCCATCACCCGCGACTACACGCTGTCGTTGTCGGCCCAGGGGGACGAACCGCCGCTGCTGTCGGTGTTCGGCGGCAAGCTGACCACCTACCGCAAGCTGGCGGAGTCGGCACTGGCGCAACTGGCGCCCTTCTTCCCCAATCTGGGTGCCCGCTGGACCGCCGAGGCACCGCTGCCCGGTGGCGAGCAGATGCAGAGCCGGCAAAGCCTGGTCGACGCACTCTGTGCACGTCATGGCTGGCTGGATACCGCCTTGGCCCGCCGCTGGGCCGCCAGCTATGGCAGCCGCACCTGGCAGTTGCTCGACAAGGTCGAGAGCCTGGAGCAGATGGGCGAAGATTTCGGCCATGGCCTGTATGCCCGCGAGGTGGATTACCTGCGCCAGCACGAGTGGGCCACGGAAGTGGACGACGTTCTCTGGCGTCGCAGCAAGCTCGGCCTGTTCCTGTCCGCGACGCAGCGCAACAGGCTGCAGCGCTACATCACCCCTGAAGTGCATACCGCGGCAGTGGCTACATCTGCACCAGTTGCACATCTTGGCGGTGAGCTTGCAGATGCGGCAGTACGGCCGCCAGCAACGGCGCCTTGAACCGCTCCTGAAAGCGGTGAGCGAGCCCGGGGATCAGCCGCAGCTCGCTACCGCGCACATGCGCCGCCACGTGCACACCGTGCATGACCGGCAGCAGTGGATCGGCGGTGCCGTGCACCACCAGAGTCGGCACCTGCAGCCGATTGAGCAGATCGACTCGGCTGCTTTCGGCGAGAATCGCCAGCAACTGCCGCTCCACCCCGGCGGGATTGAAGGCACGGTCGTAGGCGACCTCGGCCTGGTGCAACAACATCGCGCGATCATCCACGACTGTCGGGCTGCCTAGCGCGGCCAGCAGATCGGCCTGCTGTTCCAGCGCCGCCTCGCGACTGGGTGCATCGCGTCGCGACAACAACCGCAACAGTGCCGGGCTGGGCGCCGGCAATCCCTGGGCGCCGGAGCTGGTCATCACCAGGGTCAGGCTACGCACCCGCTGCGGCGCCATATCGGCCACATGCTGAGCGATCATGCCGCCCATGCTCGCGCCGAGCAGATGAAACTCACGAATGCCCAACGCATCCATCAGGCCCAGCGCATCGCCAGCCATGTCACGCAGTCCGTAAGGCGCGCCGACGGAGAGCCCGAGGCGATAGCGCAACACTTCATAGGCAAGGTTGGCGGTTGGTACCTCGGCGTTCCAGCGGCTCAGGCCCACATCGCGGTTGTCGAAGCGAATGACCCGAAAGCCTTGTTCGCACAACTGCTCGACCACGTCATCCGGCCAGTGGATCAGTTGCCCACCCAGGCCCATGACCAACAGCAGCGCCGGGTCGCCACTGCGCCCGATGCTCTGGTAAGCCAGGCTCACCTCGCCCAGCGATACGCGCTCGATGTCCGAACCGACCTTGCATGCTTCAGTCGCCAGGGACGACAGGCTGCATAGCAAGGCAGCCAGAAAAACCACGACGCGCATCATTCATTCCATAAGCGAGAAACCGGATAGCCGAGAAGTGTCGCAGTGATTGGCAAAAGCGCGCTGCCACACAATGGTGACAGTTTGATGAAATCCGCCAGGCGGGGTGATCGATGAATGACTCGACAGCGAGCCAGCCCTGAGGGACACTGCCTTCATGAAAGTCGCTCATCTTCCCAAGCGATCAGTTGAATATCTCGCAGGCCTGCCATGCTCGAAATCCGCCATTTGAAAACCCTCCACGCGCTGCGCGAGACCGACAGCCTGGTCGAGGCCGCCGAACGCCTGCACCTGACGCAGTCCGCACTGTCGCACCAGTTCAAGGAGCTGGAGGAGCGCCTGGGCATGCAGCTTTTCGTGCGCAAGACCAAACCGGTGCGGTTCACCAGCGCCGGCCTGCGCCTGCTGCAACTGTGCGATAACGTGCTGCCCCTGCTGCGCAGTGCCGAACGCGATCTGGCTCGGCTTGCCGGCGGCACTGCGGGTCGTCTGCACATGGCAATCGAATGCCACAGCTGCTTCCAGTGGCTGATGCCGACCATCGATCAGTTTCGCGATGCATGGCCCGAAGTGGAGCTGGATCTGGCTTCGGGGTTCTCCTTCGCGCCACTGCCCGCCCTGGCCCGCGGCGACCTCGACCTGGTGGTGACCTCCGACCCGCTGGAGCTGTCAGGCATCACCTACGTGCCGCTGTTCACCTATGAGGCGATGCTGGCGGTGGCCAACCAGCACGCACTGGCCAACCGGCCTTTCATCCGCCCCGAAGACCTGATCAAGGAAACCCTGATCACCTACCCGGTGGAACGGGATCGACTGGATATCTTCACCCGCTTTCTCGAGCCCGCCGATATCGAGCCCGCCCTGGTGCGCACCTCGGAACTGACGGTGATGATGATGCAACTGGTGGCCAGCGGCCGTGGCGTCTGCGGCCTGCCCAACTGGGCGCTGCACGAGTACAGCTCGCGTGGCTACGTGACCGCCAAGCGCCTGGGCGACAAGGGACTGTTCGCCACGCTTTACGCGGGCATCCGCACGGACATGCTCGATGCCCCCTTCATGCGTGACTTCCTGCTCACCGCCAAGGACACCTCCTTCGCCAACCTCGAAGGGGTGAGCGTCGCCCGGCAGTGATGACTCAGGCAGCGTCGAACTGCATCTCCGGCGGCTGGCGGCGAAAGCCTGCGGTCAGCCAGGCCAGGTAGGCGACGCCCAGTGCCAGCCAGCACAGGCCAAGGGTGATCGCCAGGTGATCCAGGCTGATCATCAGCCACAGCGTGGCGAACATGCCGAGCAGTGGAAACAGCAGGTACTGCAGCAGCGCCCTGGCACCGCGCCGGGCGCCGCCGATCCAGTAGTGAAAGATGACCGACAGGTTGACCAGCGAGAACGCCAGGAAAGCACCGAAGTTGATGAACGAGGTCGAGGTGGTCACGTCCAGTTTCAGCGCCAGCAAGGCCACCACCGCGCACAGCAGGATGCTTCCCAGCGGCGTTCCGAAGCGTTTGCTCAGGGTACCGAACAGGCGCTTGGGCAGCACGCCGTCACGGCCCATGGCGAACAGCAGACGCGAGGCACTGGCCTGAGCCGACAGGCCCGAGGTGAATTGGCCGACGATCAGGCCGATCAGGAATATCGACACGAACAGATCGCCGCCGATGTTGCGGGCGATTTCATAGGCGGCGGAATCGGTACTGGTGAACACGGCGCCAGGGTGAGCGAGCTGCACGAAGTAGGAGGTGACGATGAAGATCAGCCCGCCGAACAGGGTAATCAGCAGAATCGCTCTGGGAATGGTCTTCTGCGGATCGCGGGTTTCCTCGGTCAGCGTGCTGACCGCATCGAAGCCGAGAAACGAATAACAGGCGATGGCAGCGCCGCCCATCACCAGCGGCAGGCTGAAACTGCCGTCGAAGAACGGCTTCAGGCTCCACAGCGGTTTGCTGCCGTCCCCCGCCACGTAATGCACGCACAGGGCAACGAAGGCCACCAGCACCAGAAGCTGCACCGCCATCAGAAGGCCGTTGACCGTCTTGGCCAGTTGCAGGCCCACCACATTGATCAGTGACGTCACCACGATGAAGCCCAGCACCCAGATGGCCTGCGGCACCTCGGGAAACGCCGACCCCAGGTAGGCTGCGCCGATCAGCCAGATGGCCATGGGCAGAAACAGATAATCGAGCAGCACCGCCCAGCCGGCGAGAAAGCCCAGCTTGGCGTTGATCGACTTGCGCACGTAGGTGTAGGCGGAGCCGGCCACGGGAAAGGCCGCGGCCATTTTCGCGTAGCTCAGCGCGGTGAACAGCATGGCCAGTGTCGCGGCCAGGTAGGCGGCGGGCACTTGCCCACTGGTCACGTCGGCAAGAATGCCGAAGGTACCGAGCACGATGATCGGGGTCATGTAGGCGATGCCGAACAGCACCACCGAACCCAGTGACAGGGTACGTTTGAGATTGGCCATTACTGCTACTCCGAGATTATGATTTTTATGGCAGAGCCGAAGTCGGCGAACACAGCAGCGCTCACCGGGCGCTGGGCCCGGCGGCAACGCGGAGGTTGGCCTCCGTCTTAACGTGGAATCAGCAGTTCTCGGCGCCCGTCCGGGTAGTCGATTCGCTCACCGGGCAGGATCAGACGCCGCTCCTCGAGGTAGCGGTAATCGCTGCAGGCAGCCTGCCGCTGATCGAAGTCGAGCTCGACGATCTGCCGGCACTCTTCGCGACCCGCCTCGCACAGCAACTGACCGAACGGATCGACCACACTGCTGCCGCCAGCGAAGACCAGATCGCCATCGCCGCTGCCTACACGATTGACCATCACCGCGAATGCCTGGTTTTCCATGGCGCGCGCCATGATCGCCGTGCGGTGGGTGGGACCGTAGGGATCCATGTTGCCGTTGGTGACGATGATCAGGTCGGCACCGAGCTGCGCCAGCGCCCGGGCGCTTTCCGGAAACTCGATGTCGAAACAGATCAGAATGCCGACCCGGATTCCCTGCCAGGGCACCGTCACGTAGCGGTCACCCGGCGTGAAGATGCCGCGGTCGGAGGACCACAGGTGGGTCTTGCGGTAGCGCATGGCGATCCCCGCCGGGGTGATCAGCAACGTGGTGTTGTAGAACACCCCCGCATCGTTCTCCGCCATGCCGATGGCCACCGAGACATTGCGCTCGCGAACCGCCTGCTGCACGGCCTGAATCGTCGGGCCATCGACTGGCTCGGCCAGTTCGGCGATGTTCAGCGCTGTCGGAAAGCCCATCAGATGAGTTTCCGAGAAAACCAGCAGATCGGTACCCTCGGCGCTGTCATCGATAGCCTGTAGAGCGCGACTCAGGTTGTAGGCGGTGTCGCCATCACGGCCGCGCATTTGTACGAGTTCGATCTTCATCTCGATATCCTGTTGTTTTGTCCCGGGCCGATAAAAAGCGTCAGAATCGGCCCGGTATTTCCTTGCCTGGCAGGTCGGTGAACTGCCAATGCCGTACCCCGAGTATGGCGGCAAGGATCGGCGCCGGTAATCACGCGGGCGGGTTAACCCATTGGGGGTAGGAAGTGGGACTTTCGTTGCAGCACATCGCCTGGCACCAGTCGGTTGGCAAGCTCATCGAGGGGCTGGATCGCCCCGCCTTCTGGACGGCGCTGGTGCGCGTGCTGGAGCAGTACGTCGCGTTCGACAGCTGGGTGGTGCTGATCTTCAGCGACGCACGCCCCCAGGTTCTCGCCGAGTGCCCCGGGCTGGATGGTGGCCCCGATACGCTGTTCCTGGATTACCTCAAGGGCCTCTACCAGCTCGACCCGTTCTACATCGACAGCCGCGAACGCGCCGTGGGCGGCCTGCTGCACCTGGCTGACGTGGCACCGGAACGCTTCGAGCGAACCGACTACTACCAACGCTATTTCCGCCTCAACGTGGTGGTCGACGAAGTGCAGTTCAACGTTCCGCTGCAGGATGGCCGAACCTTGTGCCTGTCGCTGGGTGCGCGCCACCGTTTCAGCCCCGAGAACCTCGCCCTGCTTGGCCTGGTGCAACCCTGGGTAAGCGGCCTGATGCGCCAGCGCCTGGCCTTCGATCAGGACTTGCTGGGCAACAGCACGCCCGGCCCGGCTCGCCCGCGACCTCAGGGCAGCGCCGGGCACTGGATGGAAAACACCCTGACGGCGCGGGAGCTGGATGTCGCCCGGCTGATGCTCAGTGGCTGCTCGGGCAAGGAGATCGCCCGCAAGCTGTCGATTTCGACGGAAACGGTCAAGGTGCACCGCAAGCACATCTACGCCAAACTGGGGATAAAGTCGCAATCCGAGCTGTTCGCCCTGTTCCTCCAGGCCCAGCAGGACTGACGTCATCGCCTCCACAACCGCGCCACGATTCAGTACACGCCAGGAAACGCTCATGAACATCGCCGACATCCCTTTTGGCATTACCGACTGGAGCCAGGTGGACGCCACCGAGCATCCCGGAGAAACCGGCGTGGCCCACTGGCGAACTCGCCAGTTCGGCACGTTGCGGGTGCGTATGGTCGACTATTCGCCCGGTTACCTGGCCGATCACTGGTGCAGCAAGGGCCATATCCTGCTGTGCCTTGAGGGCGAGCTGCACACCGAACTGGAGGATGGCCGCCGCTTCGTGATGACCGCTGGCATGAGCTATCAGGTCGCTGATCAGGCGGAAGCGCACCGTAGCTCGACGAGCAGCGGCGCGCGGCTGTTCATCGTCGACTGACCCTGTTCGCTCGCCAGCACGGGTTACAGGCCGCGCGGCAGCGGCTATGCTGAAGAGCGTTTCCCAGCCACCGGAGCCCCCGATGACCTTTGCCCACAGCCTGCCGCTCGTTGCGGCAGTCGCCTTGCTGAGTGCCTGCGCGAGCCAGTCCAGAAGCGTTACCGTGCAGGAACAGAGGCAGTGCCCGCTCGACCTGCACGCCGGCCAGCAGATGATCCTCACGCTGCCGAGCAACCCCACCACCGGGTATCGCTGGGTGATCCGCGAGAATGCTGCCAGCGTCCTCAAGAGCCTCGGCCCGGAAGTCTACAGTGCTGCTGAGAACTCCGACCTGGTTGGCGGCGACGGTCACTCCACCTGGCGCTTCCAGGCGACCGAAAGCGGTGAAGCACAACTGCTGCTGACCTACGTGCAGCCCTGGGATGCCAGCGCCGAACCGGCCGACACCTTCGACTGCCGGGTTAGCGTTCGCTAGGAAGCCGCAGCCTGGGGAGCGCAGCGCGATGCCCAGGCTACGAAAATGGCCGTCGCAGTGCTGTAGTCGATCACCCGCGAGCGCGCGCCTACGGCAGAGATCCGACGAATGCCGCCGACAAGGTTTGGCTAATCGCCGGACTTGGCTAAAATGCGCGGCTTTCCAGCGCCGCGCAGACCGACCGTGACCAGACAGCCCGACCAACTTTTCGCCCAGCCACTGGACCAGGTGCCGGACTTCGTCTTCAACGAAGACGTGGCCCGTGTGTTCCCGGACATGATCAAGCGCTCGGTGCCCGGTTACCCGACCATCGTCGAGAACATCGGCGTGCTGGCCGGTCAGTTCGCCCAGCCGCACAGCGTGCTCTACGACCTGGGCAGCTCGCTGGGCGCCGTGACCCAGGCGCTGCGCCGTCACGTTCAGCTGGAAGACTGCCGGGTGGTCGCCGTGGACAACTCCAGCGCCATGGTCGAACGCTGCCGCGAGTACCTGCACGCTCAGGATTCGATGTTTCAGGAGCTTCTGCCGGTCGAGGTCATGGAGGCCGATATTCTCGCCATGGACTTCCAGGCGACCTCACTGGTCGCGCTGAACTTCACCTTGCAGTTCATCGAGCCGGCTCAGCGCCAGCCGCTACTGGCCCGTATCCGCCAGGCGTTGCTGCCTGGCGGCGCACTGATCCTGTCGGAAAAGCTGCGCTTCGAAGACGACCAGCAACATGCGCTGCTCACCGACCTGCATATCGCGTTCAAACGCGCCAATGGTTACAGCGAACTGGAAATCGCCCAGAAGCGCAGCGCCATCGAAAACGTCATGCTGCCTGACAGCCTCGAGCAACACCGCGAGCGGCTATTGGCAGCCGGTTTCAGCAAGGTGGTGCCCTGGTTCCAGTGCCTGAACTTCGCCTCCATGGTGGCCTTGCCATGATGCGCCGTATGGATCTCGATGCCCTGCAGGCACAACTCGCCGGCACTCCCTTGCAGGAATGGAGCGCCGACCTGCCGGGGCAGATCGACGCCAAACTGGCCATCGGTCATGGTGACCTGCAGCGTTGGTACGCCGCTGTCGAAGCGCTGCCGGCACTGGACATCGGGCAAATCGACCTGAGCGGGGATTTCAGGCTCGACGGTGCGCGCGACGAGACCACTCGTGTAGCCCTGGATACTGCCCTGCGTGGCCTGATCCCCTGGCGCAAGGGCCCCTTTCACCTGTTCGGCGTGCACGTGGATACCGAATGGCGTTCCGACTGGAAGTGGCAGCGGGTATCCCCGCATCTGGACCTGACCGGCAAACGCGTACTCGACGTCGGCTGCGGCAATGGCTACTACATGTGGCGGATGCTCGGCGATGGCGCCCGGAGCGTGGTCGGCATCGACCCCAACTGGCTGTTTCTCTGCCAGTTCCTGGCCATGAAAAATTACCTGCCAGAGATGCCAGCCTGGCATCTGCCCCTGGGCATCGAAGAACTGCCAGCAAAGCTGCAGGGCTTCGACACCGTGTTCTCCATGGGCGTGCTGTACCACCGGCGCTCGCCCATCGATCACCTGCTGGAACTCAAGGATTGCCTGCTCAAGGGCGGCGAACTGGTACTGGAGACGCTGGTGGTGGAAGGCGATGCTTATCAGGTGCTGGTTCCCGAAGACCGTTACGCGCAGATGCGCAACGTATGGTTCCTGCCCTCGGTACCGGCGCTGGAACTGTGGCTGCGCCGCGCCGGCTTCGTCGACGTGCGTTGCGTGGACGTCAGCGTCACCTCGATCGAGGAACAGCGCAGCACCGAGTGGATGCGCTACCAGTCGCTGCCCGAGTTCCTCGACCCGCTGGACCATCGCCGCACCATCGAAGGTCTACCGGCCCCGCGCCGCGCCGTGCTGGTCGCGCGCAAACCCTGACAGCAGCGTCAGCCAGCCACATCACCCTTGCGGCGCCATTCGGCCTGCCGCGCGGCGATCGTCGCGAGGGGCATTTGCGCCCCTGCGCTGACTCGCTCCTGGGCACTCCCCAAGCGCACCTGCCCGACGCTTTCGAGCCTCAGCAGGCGGCGCATCTTGCGCCTCCAGCACCAGGCGAAATACCAGTCGCCCAGCCACTGGATCAGCTCATTGGCGACAAGGCCCGACGACCTTGCCTGGGGGGTGCGCTGGGTATTGGCGACATGCCGCTCGTTCGACGTCATGACAACTCTCCTCGACAGCCTGAGGTCACCGGATATCGGTGACCGCTTGCTGACAGATTGAGTTGCGCCTAACGTTAAGACAAACGAGTAATACCTAATGACCGATTAAGAAAATATTAACGACCTTATGAACAGCACGCTGCTCACCGACCTGCCCGCCGCCCTGCCACTACTGGAAAGCGACGTGCTGAAGACGTTCGTCGGCATCGCCGAAAGCGGCAGCTTTACCCGCACCGCCGCCCAGGTATTCCGTACCACGGCGGCTGTCAGTCAGCAGATCAAGCGCCTGGAGGAAACCCTCGGGCGCACGCTGTTTCTCCGCGAAAGCCGCCGCGTGCGGCTCACCGCGGATGGCGAGATTCTGCTCGGCTATGCGCGGCGTCTGCTCAAGCTCAACGAGGAGGCGGTATCGCACTTTCTGGTTCCGAACCTGGCGGGCACCGTGCGCTTCGGCACGCCATTCGACATCGGCGTAGGCGCCCTCCCCGACCTGCTATCGCAGTTCGCCCTCAGCCACCCCGCAGTTCAGGTCGATGTATCGGTAGGTCGCAGCTGCGAGCTGATCGAGCGTCTGGATGCCGGAGAGCTGGACCTTACCTTGCTGAACACCGGCAACGGCGATGCCGACGACTCCCGAGGGGAGATCATCTGCAGCGAATCGCTGGTGTGGGCAGGCCGTGATGGCGGGCTGGCGGTCAAGCGCAACCCTCTACCCCTGGCCGTCGCCAGCCGCGGCTGCGCCTGGCGACGTGCCGCCATGGACGGCCTCGACAGGCTGGGGCGCAGCTACCGCATCGCCTACTCCAGCGAGCAGTGCGCTGGCCAGGAAGCGGCGCTGCTTGCCGACCTGGCCATCGCAGCCTTCCCGGCCAGCCTGGTCAAACCCCCGCTGCGCCGCCTCTCTCAACAGGAGCATGGGCTACCACCGTTGGGCGACTATCACATCAAACTGCTGCGCGGCAGCAACCGTGGCGCGGCTGCCGAAGCACTGGCGGCACAGGTGGCAGTGGCCTACGGAGCAGGCCGCTAACGCGCCACTAGCGTGCTGCGGCACTCTCGATCAGTTGTTTCATTTCCCGCACCGCATCCTTGAAGCCAACGAACAGGGCATGGCTGACCAGAGCATGGCCGATGTTCAGTTCGTTGATCCCTGGGATCGCCGCCACCGGCTCGACATTGTGGTAGTGCAGACCATGACCGGCATTGACGACCAGCCCCAGCGAAACGCCCAGCGCAACACCCTCACGAATACGCTGCAGCTCGGCAGCGGCCTGCTGCGGATCATGCGCATCGGCATAGCGCCCGGTGTGCAGCTCGATGGCCGGAGCGCCGACGCGCTTGCTCGCCTCGATCTGCCGCGGATCGGCGTCGATGAACAGCGAAACTTCACTACCAGCGGCAGCCAGGCGCTGCACCGCCGCGGCGATTCGCGCCTCCTGGCCGGCCACGTCCAGACCACCTTCGGTCGTCAGTTCCTGCCGGGTTTCCGGCACCAGACAGACGTGCTCGGGGCGGATTTCTTCAGCGAAATCGAGCATGAAGTCGGTCACGCCCATCTCGAAGTTCATGCGTGTCTGCAACACGTCCTTGAGCAGGC
This sequence comes from Pseudomonas sp. SZ40, assembly GCF_052958135.1. Lineage (NCBI taxonomy): Bacteria > Pseudomonadati > Pseudomonadota > Gammaproteobacteria > Pseudomonadales > Pseudomonadaceae > Pseudomonas > Pseudomonas sp. SZ40. The sequence continues at coordinate 23,198 of NZ_JBQWIF010000031.1, forward strand.
GCACATCGCGCTCCTGAATGTGCCGACGATCCTCGCGCAAGTGCACGGTGATGCCATCGGCACCGGCCTCCTCGGCGTCCAGCGCCGCCTTGACGGGGTCGGGATAGCGCGTACCGCGCGCCTGGCGCAGCGTAGCGACGTGGTCGATATTCACGCCCAGCAAAACACGATTGGCTTCAGTCACGGGTCGGCTCCTTGAGCGTCATGAACAATTCGCGGCTGACCAGAGGTCGACCGCCCAGATGAGGGGCCAGCGCCTGGCGCATCAGGCGCTTGGCAGCTGCCAACGCACCCGGTGCGGTCCAGTCCGCCTCGGCCATGGCCAGCAGCTCGCTGCCGAGGAAGGCGCCAGGCTGCCAATGGCCGATTGGCAGCAGACCACTGTCGGATTGCAGTCGATACAGCCCGGTGGCGACCACGGGATCGCCCTGTATATCGCTGTCGAGGGCGAAACCATAGCCGAGTTCGTCCAGCAGGCGCCATTCGAAGGCGCGCAACAGCGGCTCCAGCGCGCGCCCCTGGGCCAGTGCCAGAACGGTCAGGGCGTACTGCTCGAAAATGATCGGATGGGGGTCCTCGGCCGGCAGCACGCGGATCAGCAGTTCGTTCAGATACAGGCCGCTGAACAGCGCATCGCCCGAGAGCAGATTGGGAATACCCGCCGCCTCCAGGCGGCCGACGTTCTTCAGCTCACCGCGGCCACGGGTTTCCAGTTCCAGAGGTATGAACGGCCTGGCCAGACTGCCGGCCTTGCCCCGCGCACCGCGCAATACGGCACGCAAACGCCCCTGGGGCGTGAGGAAGTCGACCAGCGCACTGCTTTCACGGTACGCACGGCTGTGCAGGACATAGGCGGGCTGGCTGAGCGCAAGCATGCTGAATCACTCGCTGTCGGTGCCAGCCGCGAGGCGGCGGGATGCCGGGTCAGATATTGTCGTAGCCCAGGGAACGCAGCGCACGCTCGTCGTCGGACCAGCCGCTTTTGACCTTGACCCAGAGATTGAGCATGACCTTGGTGTCGAACATCGACTCCATGTCCTTGCGTGCTTCCTGGCCGATGCGCTTGATGCGCTCGCCCTTCTCGCCAATGATGATTTTCTTCTGCCCGTCACGCTCGACCAGAATCAGCGCATGGATGTGCATGATCCGTCCCTCGCGCTTGAACTCTTCGATTTCCACGGTGATCTGGTAAGGCAGCTCGGCGCCCAGCTGACGCATGATCTTCTCGCGTACCAGCTCGGCAGCGAAGAAGCGCCCGGAGCGATCGGTGATCTGGTCTTCCGGGAAGAAGTGCACGCCTTCTGGCAGACGATCACCGACGAGCTTTTCCAGGGAATCCAGGTTGTGCCCCTGCTGCGCGGATACCGGCACGATTTCGGCATTCGGCAACTGCTCGGCCAGCCACTTCAGGTGCGGCATCAGATCGGCCTTGTCATCCAGGCGGTCGGTCTTGTTGACCGCCAGGATCACCGGGCCCTCGACGTACTGGATACGCTCGAGCACCATCTGGTCTTCATCGGTCCAGCGCGTGCGGTCGACCACGAAGATCACCACGTCGACGTCCTTGAGGGCCGACGAGGCGTTCTTGTTCATGTAGCGGTTGAGCGCTTTCTCGTTGTTCTTGTGCAGGCCGGGCGTGTCGACGTAGATGGCCTGCACGTCACCCTCGGTCTTGATGCCGAGCATATTGTGGCGAGTGGTCTGCGGCTTGCGCGAGGTAATCGCCAGCTTCTGACCGAGGATGTGATTGAGCAAGGTCGACTTGCCCACGTTGGGCCGGCCGACGATGGCGACGTAGCCACAGCGTGTTACAGGCGAATCAGTCATTGCCGTTCTCCACACCCAGAGCGATCAGCGCTGCCGTCGCCGCTACCTGTTCGGCAATACGGCGGCTGGCACCTTGGCCCAGGGTCTTGTCATTGAGTAGATTGACCTGACATTCGACTACGAATGTCCGGCAATGGGGCTCGCCCTGAATGTCGACCACCTCGTAACGCGGCAGCTCGCAGGCACGTGACTGCAGGAATTCCTGCAGACGCGTCTTGGGGTCCTTGTTGGTGTCGACCAGGGTCAGGCCATCCAGTTCGTTGGTCAACCAGGCCAGTACGCGCTCGCGGGCAACGTCCATGCCGGCATCCAGATAAATGGCACCGATCAGGGCCTCGAGCGCGTCGGCGAGGATGGAGTCGCGGCGGAAGCCACCACTCTTCAGCTCACCGGAGCCCAGACGCAGGTATTCGCCCAGGTCGAAACCACGGGCCAGTATGGCCAGGGTCTCGCCCTTCACCAGACGCGCACGCAGCCGCGAAAGCTGCCCTTCACGGGCCTGGGGGAAACGCTCGTAGAGCGCTTCACCGGCAACGAAATTGAGGATTGCATCACCGAGGAACTCCAGACGCTCGTTATTGCGACCGGCGAAACTACGGTGGGTCAGCGCCAGGATCATCAGATCCTGGTCCTTGAAGCTATGCCCGAGCTGGCGCTCGAGGCGGGTCAACGAAACACTCACGGCATTCGCACACGGAATTCTTTATCGAAATTAACCACCAGATCGATGTTCTCGATCAGCGATTCGCGTTTTTCATACTTCAGGTGGGCGAGAAACTCATTGTTGACGATTGTCACCTTGAGGACGTCCTGCGGGTTCAGGTCACGAATACTGTTGACCGTCATGCCGCGGCTGACGTGGGCATAGAAATCACCCACGGTTCTGACGTCCTGCAACTTGTCGGTTTCCACCGAGGTGATGATCTTTTCCATCGACATGTAGTCGAGGTAGTGCGGAACCACCTTGAACGCAGTGCTGGCGAGAAACGCCACCACAGCGAGCACAACCAGCCAACTCACAATCGACAGACCTTGCTGCGAGCGTGCGAATTTCATGTTCTTCCCCAATATCCAGATAGTTCCAGTCATGCGCGTCAGGCGCATGAGAAGACTATAGATAGCTGGCGGCGCCGTATTGAACAGCGCCGCAAATTTTCATCAGATCAGTGAATGAGCCCAACGCGGGAGAAGTTCGGCAGACTCTTGAACTTCGGATCCGGCCAGCTCATCCAGATGGCGAACGCCTTGCCGACGATGTTGCGATCCGGAACCATGCCCAGTACATCCTTGGGAATGCTCGGGTCGTTCCAGTAGCGGCTGTCGTTGGAGTTGTCGCGGTTGTCGCCCATCATGAAGTAGTGCCCCTCGGGAATCGTCCACTCCTTGCCTGGCTCGGCACGGTAGCGGCTCATTTCCTTGCGGATGCGGTGTTCCACTTCACCCAGATGCTCGCTGTACAGCGTGGCGCTGCCCAGGCTGCCCGGCTCTTCGCCGATCAGTTGCTCGGCGACCGGCTTGCCATTGACGAACAGGCGTTTCTCGCTGCTATAGCGCACATGATCGCCCGGTAGACCGATCACGCGCTTGATGTAGTTGACGTTGGGGTCGCTCGGATAGCGGAACACCATGACGTCGCCGCGCTGCGGGTCACCCACTTCGATCACCTTGGTGTCCAGCACCGGCAGGCGAATGCCGTAGGCGAACTTGTTGACCAGGATGAAATCGCCGACCTCGAGGGTCGGAATCATCGAGCCGGACGGGATCTGAAACGGCTCGACCAAGAAGGAGCGCAGCACCAGCACGATGGCCAGTACCGGAAAGAACGACTTGCCGTATTCGACCAGCAACGGCTCCTTGTTGAGTTTCTCGACCACTGCCTCGTCGGCTTGCTCGACTTTGCCCTGATAGCTGGCGATCGCCGCGCGACGCCGGGGCGCCAGAAAGACCAGATCGAACAGAGCCAGAGCGCCGCACACGGCGACGGCGATGACCAGCAACAGCGGAAAATTAAATGACATAGGCCCTAACTATCCAACTTGAGTACAGCAAGGAAGGCTTCCTGCGGAATTTCCACGTTGCCGACCTGCTTCATGCGCTTCTTACCGGCCTTCTGTTTTTCCAACAGCTTGCGCTTACGACTCACGTCACCGCCGTAGCACTTGGCCAGAACGTTCTTTCTCAATGCCTTGACAGTGGTACGCGCGACGATCTGCCCGCCAATGGCGGCCTGGATGGCAACGTCGAACATCTGCCGAGGGATCAGCTCTTTCATCTTCTCGGTCAACTGACGCCCTTTGTAGTGGGCGTTGTCACGGTGCACGATCAGCGCCAGGGCGTCGACCTTGTCGCCGTTGATCAACACGTCCAGTTTGACCAGATTGGCCGACTGGTAGCGGTCGAAATGGTAATCCAGCGAGGCGTAACCACGGCTGGTGGACTTCAGACGATCGAAGAAATCGAGCACCACTTCGTTCATCGGCAGGTCGTAGCGAACCTGAACCTGGGTGCCGAGGAACTGCATGTCGCGCTGAACGCCACGCTTCTCGATACACAGGGTGATGACGTTACCCAGGTGTTCCTGCGGTACCAGAATGGTCGCAGCAACGATCGGCTCGCGGAAATCCTCCACCGAGGAAACATCCGGCAGCTTGGACGGGTTGTCGACGTAAATCGTTTCACCGGTCTTGAGCACCACCTCGAAAATAACGCTCGGTGCGGTGGTGATCAGGTCCAGGTCGTACTCGCGTTCGAGGCGCTCCTGGATGATTTCCATGTGCAGCATGCCGAGGAAGCCACAACGGAAGCCGAAGCCCAGGGCGTCGGAGCTCTCCGGCAGGTACTGCAATGACGAGTCGTTGAGAGTCAGCTTCTGCAGTGCATCGCGGAAGTCCTCGAAGTCATCGGAGCTGACCGGGAACAGTCCGGCGTAGACCTGTGGCTGGATACGCTTGAAACCCGCCAGCACTTCGACGTCGGGCGTCGAGCTGAGGGTCAGGGTATCGCCCACCGGTGCGCCGTGAATGTCCTTGATGCTGGCGATGATGAAGCCCACTTCACCGGCCTTGAGATCCGCGGTCGCGGTGTGCTTGGGATTGAACACACCCACGCTGTCGACCAGGTGCACCTTGCCAGTGGACTTGACCAGAATCTTGTCGCCCTTCTTCACCCGGCCGTGACGTACACGCACCAGGGAAACGACGCCCAGGTAGTTGTCGAACCAGGAGTCGATGATCAGCGCTTGCAGCGGCGCGTCGATCTCACCGGTCGGCGCCGGGATGGTGTGCACCAGGCGCTCGAGCACTTCGTCGACGCCCATGCCGCTCTTGGCGCTACAGGCAACGGCGTCGGTGGCGTCGATACCGATGATCTTCTCGATCTCTTCCTTGACGCGATCCGGGTCGGCCTGGGGCAGATCCATCTTGTTCAGCACGGGCATGACTTCCAGCCCCTGCTCGATGGCGGTGTAGCAGTTGGCGACCGACTGCGCCTCGACACCCTGACCCGCATCGACGACCAGCAACGCGCCTTCACAGGCAGCCAGCGAGCGGCTCACCTCATAGGTGAAGTCGACGTGCCCTGGCGTATCGATGAAGTTCAGCTGATAGGTAATGCCGTCCTGCGCCTTGTAGTACAGGGTGACGCTGTGGGCCTTGATGGTGATGCCGCGCTCGCGCTCCAGGTCCATGGAGTCGAGAACCTGAGCCTCCATCTCGCGCGCGGTCAGACCGCCGCACATCTGGATGAACCGGTCAGCCAGTGTCGACTTGCCGTGGTCAATGTGGGCAATGATGGAAAAATTGCGGATATGACTCAGGTCACTCACAGGACAACACTCGAAAAAGGCCGCAGGCGACTGCCCGCCGAAAATAGCCGCGAAGTTTAACCGAGTGCTTGCCCCTACGTCACGTCAGGACAAGCGCATGAAGGCGCTATTTAGCCTCGGGAGCACTCGCGGAAACAAAAAATCGCTGCGCACGGACATGAAAAAGGGGCGATTTTCATCACCCCTTCCTGATCATCAACCAGAGCGACTGTTCAGCCTGGCCTACTCGGCCAGCTTGAAGGTGATGAAGCTGGCCCGGCCCTGACGCAACACGCGCATGGAGACCGAACGGTTCTTCGGCAGCGACTGAGCCACCTCGGTGAAGTTCTTCGCCGACCCGATAGCCTGATTGTTCAGGTGAGTGATCACGTCACCAGGACGCAGACCGATCAGTGCTGCAGGACCGTCCTGCACTTCGCGAATGACCACACCGCCTTTCAGATCCAGAGCCTTCTTCTGCTCTTCGGTCAGCTCGGCGACGCTCACGCCCAGGCGGTTGCTGCTGCGCTCCACGCCTGGGGTAGCGCTTTCGGTAGCTTCATCGCCATCATCGGCGGGCATGGTACCGACTGCCAGCTTCAGGGTCTTGCGCGCACCTTCGCGGACGATCTCCAGATTGGCCTTGGTGCCTGGCTTCAATGCACCCACCAGATGAGGCAGATCGGCAGACATGATGATCGGCTTGCCATCCAGGCTGAGAATCACATCCCCGACCTGCAAACCGCCCTTGGCGGCCGGGCCGTCTTCAAGCACCTGAGCGACCAGCGCACCGGCCGGTTTCTCCAGACCGAAGGACTCGGCGAGATCCTTGTTCACTTCCTGGATGACCACCCCCAGCCAGCCGCGACTGACCTTGCCACTGGCCTTCAGCTGGTCGGCCACATCCATCGCCACGCTCATCGGAATGGCGAAGGACAGCCCCATGAAACCACCGGAGCGGGTAAATATCTGCGAGTTGATACCCACCACCTCGCCATCCAGATTGAACAGCGGGCCACCCGAATTGCCGGGATTGATCGCCACGTCGGTCTGGATGAACGGCACATAGCTCTCGTTGGGCAGGCTGCGGCCCTTGGCACTGACGATACCGGCGGTCACCGAATGATCGAAGCCGAACGGAGAACCGATGGCCAGCACCCACTCACCGACCTTGAGGTTGTCGGAGTTGCCGAGCTTCACGGTAGGCAGGTCGTTGGCCTCCACCTTGAGCAGAGCGACGTCGCTGCGCGGATCGGTACCGATCAGCTTGGCCTCCAGCTCACTGCGGTCGGACAAACGCACGATGATTTCATCGGCATCGGCGACCACATGGTTGTTGGTCAGGATGTAGCCATCCTTGGAAATGATGAAACCCGAGCCCAATGACTGAGCCTCACGCTGACGACCACCGCCACCGGGCGAACGAGGCTGCTGGGGAATGCTGCGCTCGAAGAACTCGCGAAACATTGGCGGCAGACCTTCCAGATCCGGAACGGACAACCCGCCACTGCTGGCAACGGCGTTCGGCACTTTCTGCCGGGTGCTGATATTGACCACGGCGGGCGAAGCGGCTTCGACGAGTGGCGTGAAGTCCGGCAACTGCGCATGCGCAGCAATGGACTGCCCCATCATGAACACCGCGAATAGCGCGGCCGCATAGGTTTTCAGGCTAGGCATCGACATTACAGATTCTTCCCCATCCAGAACAAACGAGCCCCCCTGCGGGGGCCATCGGTAAAACAGAACATGACGATACAGCGGCAAAATCGTCCGAGATCGTTATCACCGACCCTTACGGAGTTGCATGCACATCGTCAGCGCGCATCGACATGGCGACGCGCTCCGCCGTTCCAAGCGGAATTTCTCCCACGACCGTAACCATGACATCTCCATCATCAGTTGTCAGGCGTCGCGAAACGGCCACGGTTGGGCCCAATTGGCTACGCGCATCGGCGACCGTGGCGTCATGCAGAGGTTCGAGGAACACGGAAAAACGCGCCAGCCCGTCATCGTAGATCAGGCAGTCGACGTTATCTGTGGAGGCGGGGCTTCGACGTTGAGTGACAGCGCTGAGGCTGAAACCAGGCGGAACCCAGTCGGAGCGCCAGAGTTCTGGCCGCTTCTTGTCGGCTTTGACGAGGCGTACAGGTGCGCAATCAGCTGAGGGCTGCAGCACCTTGGCGGGTTGCGCTTGCGCGGTATCGAGCTGGGTGAACTGGAAGCGCTCGAGCAACACGCCCTTATCGCTTACCAGCAACGACTTCAGGGGCAGACCCGTTTCACGATCCAGATGCAGCTCCACGCCATATCGGTACTGATCACGCGGCAATAACCCGAGAACCACCGCAGGACGCCCCGCGACACGTGATTCACCCGTCACTCGCATCTCGTACCACTCACCCAACTGTTCGGTGTTCAGGTCATGGTTCGGCCAGGCTTGGTCATCGACCAGCTCCGCGGATGAAGAGCCACTGGCGCACTGCGCCTGGCCATTGACCCGAAGCACTTCCTCAGGGGCACCATCGAGCTGCAACAGCCGCTCGCGCACACCTCCACCCGGCTCGACCTGACGCCAGATGCTGTGGGTTGAGAGAGTGCCGTTGCGCTCGTAAACGAAGGTGCCCTGAAAGCTTTGGCTACTTTCGGCCTTGTTAAGCCTTTGCAACCAGTCCTGAGCGTCGGCAGCTAAGGCGGGGATTGCCAATAAGCTGCCGAGCACCAGGGAAGTAGCGGGAATGAAGCGCATGCGCGTCCTTCTTAACGCTCTTCTACACTCGCGGACCGGGCGAACGGCAGTGCGTTCTCGGTAGCGCCAGGAGCGGACTGCTGAGCATGCTGACGCAGGTACTCGGGCAGACGCTGCTCATGCCAGCCTTCGCCTTCTGCAGACACGGTTTCCACGCTCGGCTGTTCATCCGAAGTGTTGAAACCCGCCAGAATCGCCGGCCCTTGAGCCTGCGGCAGAGCGATGGATGGCTGAGTCTGCTGCTGAGCCAGCTGGGCTCCTGCAACATCGTCCTGATTGTAGAAGCGTACACCGGCCAGCACTGCAACGGTTACGGTAGCTGCAACAGCTACACGACCGAGGCTGCGCCAAGGGCCACGTACGACCTTCTTGTCTTCCTGCATCACTGGCGTGACATCGTTTTCCAGGGCAGCGGAAACGGCTGCGGCGATGTCCAGACGTGGCACAAGAAGATCTTTGTGCATCACGGCACGGGCGACCTGGTAACGCGACCAGGTAGCACGCAACTCGGCATCGTCGCTCGCACCGAGCACACGCCGAAGTTCAAGTTCATCCGCTTCGTTATCCATCACCGCGGACAGCGATTCCTGCAGGGCTTCACGACTCATAGCGGTTCCTCTCTTGGCTGTCGCCGCTGTCTCAGGCTTCCTGCAACAGCGGTTGCAGGGACTTGTCGATGGCTTCACGCGCCCGAAAGATTCGCGAACGCACGGTGCCAACAGGACATTGCATGACGCTCGCAATGTCTTCGTAACTCAGACCATCAAATTCACGTAACGTTAGCGCCGTTCGTAAATCTTCTGGCAGTTGCTGGATGCTCCGATGCACGGTTGCCTCGATTTCATCCCTCAACAACGCACGCTCGGGAGACTCGATGTCCTTGAGGGCATGATCGCCGTCGTAGAACTCTGCATCCTCTGCGCTTACATCGTTATCCGGTGGTCGCCGACCGCGAGACACCAGATGATTCTTCGCCGTGTTGATGGCGATGCGGTACAGCCATGTATAGAACGCACTGTCACCGCGAAAGTTTCCCAGCGCCCGATAAGCTTTTACAAAAGCTTCCTGCGCCACATCCTGAGCTTCATGGGTGTCGTGCACGAACCGCACGATCAACCCGAGAATCTTGTGCTGGTACTTCAGCACCAACAGATCAAACGCTCGCTTGTCACCGCGCTGAACGCGCTCGACCAGCTGCTGATCCTCTTCCTGGGTTAGCATGAATACTCCTCGTTGAGCTCGTAGGAGATCTGCGTCTGCCAGAGGATCGATCTGCAAAAATAGACTCGAGCCATGTGCAAAAGTTCTCCCCCTCCGAACAAGCTTCCCGCAAAACATTTTCTGGTTTTGCACGAAACAGCGCACCAGAGCTATGTCCCTGCTGCGCGAATAGTCTTAGATCGCCTGACTGTCGAAACGAACCCCGCTGACGCGACCTTCATTCGCTCGAGCCACCAGACATAATCCCTCTCCGGGGCGACTCCGCTATAGAACCTTGACTACTAAAAAAGTTCATCCTGGCCATAGAGGAGCATATGAAGCTCCAGCACCACTTTACGACAGACAACCTTGGCAGGCACATCGCCAGCTCGCAACGATACACCTTCTGCTCGAGACAACCCACCGGACTGGCTATTGTGCCGCTGCCCCCCTCTATATACTAGTGGGCGGCACCCAGCGGATTACTCGAATAATGAGCCAACATTTCCAGCACGACGTCCTGGTCATCGGCAGCGGCGCCGCTGGCCTGACCCTGGCCCTGACGCTCCCCGAACACCTGAGCATCGCCGTACTGAGCAAGGGTGAGCTGGCCAATGGCTCGACGTACTGGGCGCAAGGTGGCGTGGCAGCGGTGCTGGACGGCAGCGACACGGTCGACTCGCATGTAGACGACACCTTGAATGCCGGCGGCGGCCTGTGCCGTGAAGACGCCGTGCGCTTCACCGTCGAGCACAGCCGCGAGGCCATCCAGTGGCTGATCGATCAGGGCGTGCCCTTCACCCGCGACGATGAACACGATCGCGAGGACGGCGGTTTCGAGTTCCACCTGACCCGCGAAGGTGGCCATAGCCATCGACGGATCATCCATGCGGCCGATGCAACCGGCGCTGCGATCTTCAACACCCTGCTCGAACGTACCCGCCAGCGCAGCAATGTCGAGCTGCTCGAGCAGCGCGTCGCCGTGGACCTGATCACCGAACGCAAGCTCGGTCGCGAGGGCCAGCGCTGCCTGGGCGCTTACGTGCTGGACAGACGCAGCGGTGAAGTGGACACCCATCACGCGCGTTTCGTCATTCTTGCCACGGGCGGCGCAGCCAAGGTCTACCTCTACACCAGCAACCCGGACGGCGCCTGCGGTGACGGTATCGCCATGGCTTGGCGCGCCGGCTGCCGGGTCGGCAATCTGGAATTCAACCAGTTCCACCCAACCTGCCTCTATCACCCCCAGGCCAAAAGCTTTCTGATCACCGAGGCACTGCGCGGCGAAGGCGCCCTGCTGCGCCTGCCCAATGGCGAGCGCTTCATGCCGCGCTTCGACCCACGCGGAGAGCTGGCACCGCGAGATATCGTCGCCCGCGCCATCGACCATGAAATGAAGCGCCTGGGCGTCGACTGCGTTTACCTGGACATCAGCCACAAGCCCACGGACTTCGTCAAAAGCCACTTCCCGACCGTTCATCAGCGCTGCCTGGAGTTCGGTATCGACATCACCCGGCAGGCGATTCCCGTGGTACCTGCGGCGCACTACACCTGCGGCGGCGTGCTCGTCGATCAGGCTGGGCGTAGCGATGTGCCCGGCCTGTATGCCATTGGTGAAACCAGCTTCACCGGCCTGCACGGGGCCAATCGCATGGCCAGCAACTCCCTGCTCGAATGCTTCGTCTATGCGCGCTCGGCGGCCGCCGACATCGTCGCCAATCTGGATCAGGTGCAGATGCCTGCGGAGCTGCCCGCCTGGGACGCCAGCCAGGTCACCGACTCGGATGAAGACGTGATCATCGCCCACAACTGGGACGAGCTGCGGCGTTTCATGTGGGACTACGTCGGCATCGTGCGGACCACCAAGCGCCTGCAGCGCGCCCAGCATCGCGTGCGCCTGCTGCTCGACGAAATCGACGAGTTCTACAGCAACTACAAGGTCAGTCGGGATCTGATCGAACTGCGCAACCTGGCACAGGTGGCCGAGTTGATGATTCTCTCGGCCATGGAGCGCAAGGAATCTCGAGGCCTGCACTACACGCTGGACTATCCGGACCTGCTGGCGCAGGCGCGGGACACTATTCTGCGACCCGCCAACGCTGACGGCTGAACTTCAGGTGCACCCGCAAACGCCGGTGGGCGTCGTGGGGCATGCTGTCGGCAAGCAGGCAAAGGCTGCGGACCCGGTACTCGCCAGGCAGGCGGAACCGCACGATCACCAGCCACGGCAGCGCGATGCTGTCGGGTAGCAGGGTGACAGGCAGCCAGTCACCCGCCTCGCGGCGAGCCTGCCAGCCCAGATCATCATGACGCAGCCCGCAAAAGACAGCGGGGCTGCTCAGCAATACGTGCCGCGGCAGAACCCAGGCAGCGTGGGCGGCGAGCAGCAGCAGCGCCGAAATTCGCACCCGGAGCGGGATATCGATCAGTAGAAGGGTCAGCAGCGCCAACGCCTGGGCGCATAGGTAGACTTCCAGCAACCGCCGCGACGGCTGCCAGTGACACTCGAAGCGCTTACTTGGGCTGGACACGGTCCAGGATCATGCGAACGATGTAGCGCAGATCCGCGTCTTCAGGCTCGCCGCGCTGCATGAACCAGCCGAACATGTCCTGATCCTCGCACTCGAGCAGCTTGCGGTAGCGAGCGCGATCCTCGTCGTTGAGCGTCGCGTACACCTCGCGCACGAAGGGCACCAGCAACACGTCCAGTTCGAGCATCCCGCGTCGGCTGTGCCAGAAGAGGCGATTGAGTTCAGTGGCGTCGACCATGGGGCTGCTCCTGGAAAAGAGCCGGCAGTATAACAAGAGCTGCAAGCGTGCGCGGCCGTGACGGGTGCAGGTCGAGCGCAGTGCCAGACTCATGACCTGCCGTCGGCCAGCGTTTTTTCCCACCGAAGCCTGTAGCTTGAGGCTCGCCGCTGCTCTTATCATGGCAACCTCATTCTCTGCCTGCGATTCTCTCGACCATGGCCGATAGCGCTTTCTTCTGCCCACTCACCCATGAAGGCATCCTTGCCGTGCGCGGCCCCGATGCCGGGAAATTCCTGCAGGGCCAGATCACCTGCAACATCAACTATCTGGGCGCCAGCGGCTCGAGCCTGGGCGCTCGCTGCACGCCAAAAGGGCGCATGCTCTCCAGCTTCCGTATCGTCAGCGTGGCCGAAGGCTTCCTGCTGGCCATGGATCGTGACCTGCTGGAGGCGCAACTCGCCGACCTGCAGAAATACGTGGTGTTTTCCAAGGCCAAGCTCGGCGATGAAAGCGAGGCCTGGGTTCGCTTCGGCCTGAGCGGTGGCGAAGGCGCGCTGCAGGCACTGGGCCTGGAGCTCGCTGCGGAAACCGACAGCGTCGCCAGTACCGAGAGCCTGCTGGCCATCCGCCTGAGCGATGGCCGTGCAGAACTCTGGACGCCGGCCGAGCAGGCTGAAGGCATTCGCCTGCAACTGAGTGAGCGACTGCCTCAGGGGACGCTCAACGACTGGCTGCTGGCGCAGATCCGTGCGGGTATCGGCCAGGTGACCGGCGCGACCCGCGAGCTGTTCATCCCGCAGATGATCAACCTGCAGGCAGTCGGCGGCGTCAGCTTCAAGAAGGGCTGCTACACCGGACAGGAAATCGTTGCCCGCATGCAGTACCTCGGCAAGCTCAAGCGGCGCCTCTATCGCCTGACCCTGAACACCGACCAGGCGCCGCAACCAGGCGCCGAACTGTTCTCCCCCGTACACCGCAGCTCGGTTGGCGAAGTGGTGCTGGCTGCGCCCAGCGCAACGGGCGTGGAATTGCTGGCCGTGCTGCAGGAGGATGCGGCCAACGATGGCAATATCCATCTCGGCACACCGGAAGGCCTGCCGCTCGACCTGCTGGACCTGCCGTACACGCTGGACAGCAACCGCGAGATCCAGCGCTGACGTACACTGCGCTCAGTCCGCCACCACTCTGCCGATAACGAGAATTTCATGAGCAAACTCGCCGAGAAAGTCCAACTGGATCTCACCAGGGCCATCGACAACGATGAGCTGGTTCTCCCGACCCTGCCCGAGGTCGCCCTGAAAGTTCGCGAGGCAGCGGAAGATCCCAACGTAGGCATCCCGGAGCTGAGCAAGGTCATCGGTAACGACGCGGCCCTGACTGCACGCATCATCAAGGTGGTGAACAGCCCATTGCTGCGCACCAACCGCGAAATCACCGACCTGCAGATGGCGATCGGCCGTCTCGGCATCAACTACACCTGCAACCTGGCCACCGGCCTGGCGATGGAGCAGATGTTCCAGGCCACCACCGACGTGGTCGACCGCAAGATGCGCGAAGTGTGGAACAAGAGCACCGAGATCGCCGGTATCTGCCACGTACTGAGCCGCCACTACACCCGCTTGATGCCGGATCAGGCGACCCTGGCCGGGCTGGTGCATCAGATTGGCGTGCTGCCGATCCTCACCTACGCCGAAGAGCACAGCGAGCTGCTGGCCGACTCGATCAGCCTCAACCATGTGATCGAGCAGATCCATCCGATCATCGGTGACAAGATCCTGCGCACCTGGGAATTCCCGGAAATGATCGCCTGCGTGCCCGGCCAGTACCTGAATTTCAGCCGCGACAGCGCCAAGGTCGACTATGTGGACCTGGTCCAGGTAGCCACCCTGCAAAGCTTCATCGGTACGCCACACCCCTACACGCAACTGGACTGGAATCGGATTCCGGCTTTCGCCAAATTGGGTATCAAGCCTGACATGGACCTTCATTCGGACGAAGATCTGTCCGCAGCCATGGACGCGGCCATGGCCATGCTGCAGTGACAGCCACGGGGCGAGCCAGTGCTCGCCCCTGCCCTGAAACGGTAGCGCTCTAATCCGCCTCGCCGTGAAACGCCACACGCACCAGCAAGCCCTGGGGGCTGGCCTGGTGCAAGCTGATGGCGGCACGATGGGCACGGCAGATTTCGCCAACGATGGCTAACCCGAGGCCAGCACCCAGCCCATGGGCCTGACGCCGATAGAAGCGTTCGAACACCCGTTCCCGATCCTCCTCGGGAATGCCTGGGCCATCATCCTCTACCTCCAGTACGCCCGACTCCAGTACGCGCAGGATCACGTTGCCGCCCGCCTTGGTGTAAGCCATGGCGTTGTCGACCAGATTGCACAGCAACTCGTTGAGCAGCGTCGGCTCGCCGCGGATCCATACCGGCTGCTCGGCCTCCAGCGCCAGGGCGACCCCACGGGAATGAGCCAATGGCGCCAGGGCCATGCCCAGCTCGCGGGCCAGCTGACTGAGGTCCAGACGCAGCGCGCCACCCTCGGCGATCGCTCGCGCACCACTTTCGATACGCGCCAGGGACAGTAACTGGTTAGCCAGATGCGTCAGGCGATCGGCATTCAGCGCGGCGTCTTCCAGCGTTGCGTGCCAGACCTCGGGCTGCTGGTCACGCAAGCCGAGTTCGACCCGGGCCTTGAGCGCCGCCAACGGTGTACGCAATTCGTGGGACGCGTCGGCAATGAACTGCGACTGACGCTCGAACAGCCCGCGCAGGCGGTCATTGAACTGGTTCAGCGCATTGACCAGAGGGCGCAGTTCCCGGGGCATGTCGCCGTCGGGCAGCGGGCGCAGATCGTCGCTGCTGCGCGCCGCCACCGTACGGCGCAGGCTTTCCAGCGGGCGCAAGCCGGCACTCACGGCAAGCCAGACCAGCAGCAGCGCACTCATCGACAGCAGGCCCATGCGCCACAACGTGCCGAACAGCAGATCGCGGGTCATGCGCTCCCGGGCACCCTGGGTCTCCGCCACGCGAATCTCGGCGACGCCGCTATAGCCCGGCTCGCTCACCGGCTGCAGGAAGCTCACCACACGCACGCCCTGGCCGCGGTAATCACCGTCATAGAACTTGGCCAGGGCCGGATAATCATTGGTGCGCGGAGTATCCGGCGGCGCGGCGGGCAGGTCTTCGTAGCCCGACACCAGCTCCCCCTTGGGGCCTAGCACCTGATAGTAGATACGTCCGGCACTGTCGTAAGCGAAGGTGTCGAGCGCGATGTAGGGCACGTTGGCACTCAACATCCCTTCCACGGCATAAAGGCCGTCGGAAATCGCCCGGGCAGATGCCAGCAGGGTGCGGTCGTAAGCCGTATCGGCGGCGTGCCGGGCACTCCAGTAGGCGGTCAGGCTACTGACCAGCAGAATCACCGTGAACAATAGAGCCAGGCGCCGGATCAGCCGGCCACGCAGGCTGCCTGGCCTATCCACTCGTGGCTTCCAGCAGGTAGCCGAGTCCACGGAAGGTGACGATGCGTACCGAGCCGCCCTCGAGCTTCTTGCGCAGACGGTGAACGTAGATTTCGATGGAATCGGCGCTGGCGTCCTCATCCAGACCGAAGACCTGCGAGGCCAGCTGCTCCTTGCTCATGACCCGCCCCGGTCGGGAGATCATCGCCTCGAGCACGGCCTGCTCGCGGGACGTCAGATTGAGGCTCTCCTCGAGCAGCGTGAAGCGCCGGGTATCCAGGTCATAGACCAGATCACCGCAGCGCAACTGCTGTTCACCACCCAGCATGCTGCGTCGCAGCAGGGCCTTGACCCTCGCCTCCAGCTCGCTCAATTCGAACGGCTTGGCCAGATAATCGTCGGCCCCCAGATTGAGGCCGTGCACCCGGTCCTTGACCTCGCCACGCGCGGTGAGCATCAGCACCGGAACGGTCTTGCCCCGTGCGCGCAGGCGCGCCAGCACCTCGAAACCGTCCATGCGCGGCAGCCCCACGTCGAGGATCGCCAAGGCGTATTCCTCGCTGCTCAGCGCCAAGTCCGCGGCCACGCCATCATGCAGAACATCCACTGTCCAACCGGCACTCTTGAGCGCCTGGGTAACGCTCGCCGCCAATTGCGGATGATCTTCGACCAGCAGAATTCGCACTGCAACCTCCACACCGAACCATGACTGACCGCCATGTGTGGCAAGAGTTTACCGTTCGCGCGCGAACTTGGCAGTTACGGCGTGCGACAGCGGCACACAGGCAACAACTTTCCCCGCTGAAAGGTTGGCGAAAGGTTGCACTTCTAGGATCACCGCAGAGCGGCCAGATCCGCTCATAGAACGACCTGCACAGTGGTGTGCGGTCGTGACAAAAATAACAATGGAGTTACCACGCATGCCGACCGCCCCCCGTCAGGCTATTTCGTCGTTGAGCCTGCTCAGCCTCGCACTGCCAACCGCCCTGCTCGCCCCCATGGCTCACGCCGCCTTCATCGAAGACAGCTCCGCCAGCCTGACCACTACCAATATCTACCTGAACCGTGATTTCCGCGAAGGCACCGGCCAGAACAAGCGCGAGGAATGGGGTCAGGGTTTCCTGCTCGACCTGCGTTCCGGCTTCACCGAAGGCACCGTCGGTGTCGGTGTCGATGCGATGGGCATGCTGGGTGTCAAGCTGGACTCAGGCGGCGGCCGCACCGGCACCGACCTGCTTCCGGTTCAGGACGACGGCGGCACGCCGGATGAGTTTTCCCGCCTGGGCCTGACTGCCAAGGTCAAGGTCTCCGAAACCGAGCTACGCTATGGCTCGCACATTCCCGAGCTGCCCGTGGTCAAGGCCAGCGACAGCCGCCTGCTGCCACAGGTGTTCGAAGGTGGCCTGCTCACCTCCTCCGAACTGGACGGCCTGACCTTCACGGGCGGGCGCCTGGACAAGGTCATCGACCGCGCTTCCACCAACTCCGAAGACATCGTGCTCAACAGCAAGAACGGGCGCTATGCAGGCAACATCACGGCCGATCATCTGGATCTGGCCGGTTTCGATTACACCTTCACCAAAGGCGTGACGGGTCGCTACTACTTCGCCGACCTGGACGATATCTATCGCCAGCATTTCTTCGGCCTGCAAACCAGCCACGCGCTGGGCGGCGGTACTCTGTCCTCCGATCTGCGCCTGACGCTGAGCGATGACAGCGGCGCCGCCAAGGCCGGCAAGGTCGACAACCGCGCCCTCAACGGCATGGTCAGCTATGCCATCAGCGGCCACAAGTTCGGCCTGGGCTATCAGGACATGAGCGGCGACACCGGCTTCGCCTACATCGATGGCAGTGACCCGTTCCTGGTCAACTTCGTGCAGATCAACGATTTCGCCAACGCCGACGAGCGCTCCTGGCAGGCGCGCTACGACTTCGACTTCGCCAAGGTCGGCATTCCGGGCCTGAGCTTCATGACCCGCTACATCAGCGGTGACGATGCCAAGATCACTGGCAGCGACCAGACCGGCGGCGAATGGGAGCGCAACACCGAAATCAAGTACGTGGTGCAGAGCGGCGCCCTGAAAGACGTCTATGTACGTCTGCGCAATGCCAGCTTCCGCTCCGATTTCGCCCGGGATGCGGACGAAAATCGAATCATCGTCGGCTACACCATGCCGATTTGGTAACTCAAAATAAAAACCAGAGGGATCTTTCATGAAAACTACGTTCACCCGTATAGCCCTTACAGCCGCCTGCATGGCCTTCGCCGGCCCCTTGCTGGCCGATGAGCCGCGCCGCCCCGAGTGCATCGCACCGGCGGCGCCTGGCGGTGGCTTCGACCTGACCTGCAAACTGGCGCAAAGCGCCCTGGTGGAAAGCAAGCTGCTGAAGTCGCCGATGCGTGTGACCTACATGCCTGGCGGCGTGGGTGCAGTGGCCTACAACGCAGTGGTTGCTCAGCGCCCTGCCGATGCGGGCACCATCACGGCCTTCTCCAGCGGTTCGCTGCTCAACCTGGCTCAAGGCAAGTTCGGCCGTTTCGACGAAAACGCCGTGAAGTGGCTGGCCGGTGTCGGCACCAGCTACGGCGCCCTGGCGGTACGCAAGGACTCGCCGTACAAGACCCTGGACGATCTGGTCAAGGCGCTCAAGGACAACCCGGGCAAGGTCGTCATCGGTTCCGGCGGCACAGTGGGCAGCCAGGACTGGATGCAGACCGCACTGATCGCCCGCGCAGCTGGCATCGACCCACGCGAGCTGCGCTACGTGGCGATGGAAGGTGGTGGCGAGCTGGCCACCGCATTGCTCGGCGGCCACATTCAGGTTGCCAGTACCGACATCTCCGACTCCGTTCCACACATCGAAAGCGGTGACATGCGCATTCTCGCGGTGTTCTCCGAAGAGCGCCTGCCAGGCAGCGTGGTGTCCAGCATCCCGACGGCCAAAGAGCAGGGCTTTGATGTGGTCTGGCCGGTAATCCGTGGTTTCTACCTCGGCCCGAAGGTCAGCGAAGAAGCCTACACCTGGTGGAAGAACGCCTTCGACCAACTGCTGGCCTCCGAAGACTTCGCCAAGCTGCGTGAAGACCGCGAGCTGTACCCATTCGCCATGACTGGCGAAGAGCTGGACGGCTACGTGAAGAAGCAAGTCGCCCAGTACAAGGAACTGGCCCAGGAATTCGGCCTGATCCAGCAGTAACACGCGGCGCCAACCACATACGACTCCTTTCATCCTCTGGGCATTGCCCAGGGGGTGCTTTTGCCATTGCTAAAAAACGAGGATTTCCTCATGTCACAACGCATTTTCGGCGTGGTGCTGCTGCTCGCCTGCGTCGCGCTGGGCATCGTCGCCTGGGGCTATCACGCGCCCTTCTCCTACGAGCCGGTCGGTCCTCGCGCCTACCCGCTGCTGCTGCTGATCCTCATGGGTCTGGGCGCCATCTATCTGCTGGTCAAGAAGCCGTCCGGCAGCACGTCGCACAGCGATGAGCCACCGCTCGACAAGCACGTGATCCGCAAGGTGGTTGGCTGCGTGGTGATCCTCACCATCTACGCCGCGCTGTTCGAGCCGCTGGGCTTCGTGCCGGCCAGCCTGATCTTCGGCATCGCCATGGCCCGCCTGTACGAAGGTACCTGGGTCGCCAGCGTGATTTCCGGCGTGGTGCTGGCGGTCGGCCTGTACCTGCTATTCGACAAGATTCTCGACGTTCCCCTGCCTCTCGGCATCCTGTCCTCTCTGGAGATCTGATCCGTGGATACCTTTAGCTACCTGGGTCAGGGCTTCGGCGTCGCCCTGAGCCCCTACAACCTGTTCACCGCACTGTGCGGCACCCTGATCGGCACCATCGTCGGCCTGCTACCGGGCCTGGGCCCGATCAACGGCGTGGCACTGCTGATCCCCATCGCCTTCGCCCTCGGCCTGCCGCCGGAAACCGCGCTGATCCTGCTCGCAGCCGTGTACCTGGGCTGTGAATACGGTGGCCGTATTTCTTCGATCCTGCTCAACATCCCGGGCGAAGCATCGGCCGTGATGACCACCCTCGACGGCTACCCGCTGGCACGTCAGGGTAAAGCGGGCGTGGCCCTGTCGATCTCCGCCTGGAGTTCGTTCGTCGGTGGTCTGATGGCGACCTGCGGTGTGGTGATCTTCGCGCCCCTGCTGGCCAGTTGGGCGGTCGCCTTCGGCCCCGCCGAGTACTTCGTGCTGATGGTGTTCGCCATCGTCTGTCTGGCAGGCATGGCCGGCAACAAACCGATGAAGACCGCGATTGCCGCCTGCATCGGCTTGTTCCTGTCCTGTGTCGGTATCGACTCCAACAGTGGCGTGTACCGTTTCACCTTCGGCAGCCTCGGCCTGGCCGACGGCATCCAGTTCGTGGTGCTGGTGCTTGGTCTGTTCTCGGTCAGCGAGATCCTCGTTCTGCTCGAGCGCACTCACCATGGCCAGAAAGCCATCGAAGCCAAGGGCCGCATGTTGTTCAACCTCAAGGAAGGCATGTCGGTGCTGGCCACCAACCTGCGCAGCGGCGCAGTCGGCTTCGGTCTGGGCATCCTGCCGGGCGCCGGTGCGACCCTGGCCAGTGCCGTGGCCTACATGAGCGAAAAACGCCTGGCCACCAAGGACAACAAGTTCGGCGAAGGTGACCTGCGCGGTCTGGCCGCACCAGAAACCGCCAACAGCGCCTCGGCATGCGGCTCCATGGTGCCGATGCTGACCCTCGGCGTACCCGGTTCCGGCACCACCGCAGTGATGCTCGGCGCCCTCACGCTGTACAACATCACCCCTGGCCCGCTGCTGTTCCGCGACCAGCCGGACATCGTCTGGGGCCTGATCGCCTCGCTGTTCGTCGCCAACATCATGCTGATCGTGATGAACGTGCCGATGATCAAGATCTTCACCAAGATCCTCGCCGTGCCGTACTGGGCCCTGGTGCCGGCCATCGCCATCATCACCTCGATTGGCGTTTACGCCGTGCACGCCACCGCGTTCGATCTGTTCCTGATGATCGGTATCGGCGTCGCCGGCTACATATTGCGCAAGATGGACTTCCCGCTCTCGGCGATTCTGCTCGGTTTCATCCTCGGTGGCCTGATGGAGCAGAACCTGCGTCGTGCGCTGTCGATCTCCAATGGCGAGCTGGGCATTCTGTTCGCCAGCCCGATCACCTGGGGCGTGTGGACACTGATCGTGGCGATGATCGCCCTGCCCTTCTACCGCAGCTGGCGTCGACGCAGTCTACGCAAGGCCGAAGCGGCCAATGCCTGATAGCGTCGACCCGCACGACAACCCGAAGCACCTGCGCAACTGGTGGCCCACGCCACTGGTTGGCGCACTCGGTGGCTACCTGGCCAGCCTCGTCGGCTGGCCTTTGCCTTGGGTAATCGGTTCGCTGCTGGCGGTGATCGCCCTGCGCTGCTCTGGCGTTCTCAGCCGGGAAATGCCCGGCGGACGGCAGGTCGGTCAATGGCTGGT
This sequence comes from Pseudomonas sp. SZ40, assembly GCF_052958135.1. Classification (NCBI taxonomy): domain Bacteria; kingdom Pseudomonadati; phylum Pseudomonadota; class Gammaproteobacteria; order Pseudomonadales; family Pseudomonadaceae; genus Pseudomonas; species Pseudomonas sp. SZ40. The sequence continues at coordinate 44,458 of NZ_JBQWIF010000031.1, forward strand.
GGCTGCGGGTATAGGCCTGCATTTCACCGGGGAAGTGCTGGAGCAGGTGGTGGGCAACCTGGCGGTCATTGCCGTCGGTGTGGTCGCCACGCTGGCGCTCAGCGTGATCGGTATCGCCGGGCTGCGCCGCTCGGGTGTCGACCGTGCCACGGCGTTCTTCGCCAGCATGCCGGGCGGCGCCAGTGAAATGGTCAATCTGGCGCTGCGCCACGGTGCACAACCGGCCCGCATCGCCGCCGCCCACAGCATGCGCCTGCTGATGGTGATCCTGCTGATTCCGGCCCTGTTCACCTGGGGGCTACCGAGCATGGAGCCACCGCCTGCAGCAGCGGTGGACTGGTTCTGGCTGGCGATTCTGCTGCCTGCAGGTGCTCTGCTGGCGGTGCTTTGGCGCCGCCTGGGGCAGCCCAACCCGTGGATGCTCGGCCCGCTGACGTTGTGCGCTGCGGCAAGCGTGGCGTTCGATCTGCATATCGGCACGCCGCAATGGCTCGGCCAGCTCGGCCAATGGCTGATCGGCTGCGCTCTGGGTTGTCATTTCGACCGAGCCTTCTTTCGCAGTGCACCCGGTTTTCTGGCTCGCGTGCTGCTGTTCACCTTGCTGGCCATGGCAGGCACTGCGCTGCTCGGTACCGCCCTCGGCTGGCTGGCCGGTATCGAGTCGGTGTCGCTGATGCTCGGCATGATGCCCGGCGGCATCACCGAACTGTGCCTGACCGCCGAAGCCCTGCACCTGTCGGTAGCGCTGGTGACGGCACTGCAGGCGTTGCGCCTGTTCATGGTGATGTTTCTGGCCGAACCTTTGTTCCGCCTGTGGATGAGGCGCCTGCCACTCACCTGAAACAGCAGAGCCCGGTCGATACCGGGCTCTTTTTTAGCCAAATATGTCAGACCGACCGCTGTCCACATCGCTGACGTACTCTCGTCTTCCGGAGTACTCGCGAAGAGGCGTTGATACATGACTGGTTATCTGAAAAGCCTGTCCCTGTTGCTGGCGATCGGCCTGCTGGTGAGCGCCTGCAGCCAGACCAGCCTGGCCTATCGCAATCTCGACTGGGTGATTCCCTGGCGAGTGAATCAGTACCTGGATCTCGACTCGCAGCAAAAAGCCTGGCTCAAGCCGCGCCTGCAAGCGCACCTCGACTGGCATTGCAGTGCCGAGCTGCCGCGTTACGTGGACTGGCTGCAACGCACCCAGGGCCTGCTGCAAGAGCCCGCACCCGACGCAGGACAGCTCGAAGCGCAGATGCTCGACGCCGAGCAGGCATTTCACGCCATCGTGCAAGAGACCAATTCCACTGCGGTTTCGTTGCTGCGTGACCTACGCCCGGAGCAGGTGCAGCGCCTCTATGCGCGCATGGACAAGGACAACCTCGAAGATCGCCAGGAGTTTCTCGAGCCGCCCCTGGAAACCCAGATCAGCGAGCGTGCCGAGCGCCTGGAGAAACGCCTGACGCCCTGGTTCGGAAAACTGAATGATGCACAACGCGCACGAATCGCCGCCTGGGCCAGCGAGCGCCGCGAGCAGAATCGCCAGTGGCTGGAAAATCGTGCGCGCTGGCAGGATGAGTTTCGTAGCGTGCTGGACGCACGCAATGAAGCGGACTTCCCCGAGCGCATGACTCACGTACTGGAGAACCGACGCGGCGCCCATGACGAGCAGGCGAAGCAAGCCTACGCCGCATCACGCCAGGCCATGGCCGCCCTGCTCAGTGACCTGCTGGCCGCCGCCGATGACAAACAGCGAACTCAGGCGGCCAAACGCTTCGCATCCATACAAAGCGATCTGGCAGGCCAGATCTGCACTGGCTGATCAGCCTTTGGGATCTGTTGACGTTTGACGCACCGCCGCGCTGAAACGTCAGCAGCCCCTAGGCAGCCGGCAAGCGCCAGTCGATAGGTGCCAGGCCGTGCTGCTCGAGGAATTTGTTGGTGCGACTGAAGTGACCGTTACCGATGAAGCCGCGATGCGCGGACAGCGGTGACGGATGCGGCGAACGCAGCACCAGATGCTTGCCGGTATCGATCAGCCGCTCCTTGCTCTGTGCATGTGCCCCCCACAGCAGGAACACCAGACGCGGACGTTGCTCGCTGACCACCGAGATGATCCGGTCGGTAAATGGCTGCCAGCCCTTGGCGGCGTGGGAGCCGGCATTGGCGCGCTCCACGGTCAGCGATGTGTTGAGCAGCAGCACGCCCTGCTCGGCCCAGGATTGCAGATAGCCGTGGCCGGGAATGTCGATGTTCAGGTCGCGCTTGAGTTCTTTGTAGATGTTCACCAGCGACGGCGGAGTGGCCACGCCCGGCTGCACCGAGAAGCACAGGCCATGCGCCTGGCCTGGGCCGTGATAGGGGTCCTGGCCGATGATCACCACCTTGACCCGATCCAGGGGGGTGGAATCGAGCGCATTGAAAATCAGCGGGCCCGGCGGATAGATCTCCTTGCCAGCGGCCTTCTCCTGACGCAGAAAGTCGCCCAGGGCGCTCATGTAAGGTTTGTCGAACTCCTCGTAAAGCGCCTGTTTCCAGCCGGCTTCCAGCTTGACCTTATCTGCGGCGGACATGCCTGCTCCCGGGTAAATCAATGGAATCGGCACGCTAGAGAAGCGCACAGATCAAGTCAAGGCTGACAGCCCGGCACACCCCCAAGAAAAAGATCGAAGGAAGCCGATTCTTATGCCAAAAGCGAATCACACATCAGGCTGAGAAAAGCGTAAAACGGAGCGGCCAGCACCCCAATAAAAACAAGGAACGCATCATGAGACGATTGCTCGCCTTTCTCGCCCTGTGCGTCGGATTCAATGCCTGTGCGCAGGCCGCCGACCCCATCACCCTGGGTCTCAACTACCCACGCACCGGGAGCTACAAGGAGGAAGGCCTCGCGCAGATGCGTGGTGCCTTGCTGGCCATCGACGAGCTCAACGCTCAAGGTGGCGTGCTGGGTCGAAGCCTGCGCCTGTCCAGCCTGGACGACGCGTCCCGGCCGGAAAAGGCCGAACGCAATGTCGACAAACTGGCCAAGGAAGGTGCGTCGATGCTCTTCGGCGGAGCCTCCAGCGCAGTGGCCATTGCCGCAGGCAAGCGAGCGGCGCAGCACGGGCTGCTGTACTTCGGCACCCTCACCTACTCGAACGACACCACCGGCAAAGATGGGCACCGCTACATGTTCCGCGAGTGCAACAACGCCTGGATGAGTGCCCGGGTATTGGGGCAGTACCTGAACAAACAGTTGCCCGACAAACGCTACTTCTACGTCACCGCCGATTACACCTGGGGCAATACCACCGAGAGCTCGCTGCGCCAGACCACCAAAACCGAAGACTCAGCCAAGCACCCAGGTCTCAAGGTGCCCTTTCCCGGCGCCAATCTGGGCGATTACCAGAACGCACTGACCCAGGCAGCTGCCAGCAATGCCGAGGTACTGGCGCTGGTGTTGTTTGGAGAGGATCTGGTGCGTGCGATGCGCATCGCCAAGGACCTCGGCCTCACCTCACGCATGCAGATCGTCGCCCCCAACCTCACGCAAAGCATCGTCGAACAGGCAGGGCCAGGCTTGATGGAAGGTGTAGTCGGTACCGAACCCTGGACCTGGCGCGTACCGGAGCTGGAAAACTCGGCCCCCGGCAAAGCCTTCGTCAAGGCTTACAGCGAGCGCTACGCCATGTATCCATCCAGCTCGGCGGCGTCGGCCTACAGCATCGTTCAGCAATGGGCGGATGCAGCCAAGCGTGCCGGCAGCCTGGACAGCGAAGCCCTGATCAAGGCGTTGGAAGGCCACAGCTATACGCTGCTCAAGGACCGCCAGCAATGGCGCGGTTTCGACCACCAGAACGTGCAGACGGTGTATGCCGTGAAAGTGAAACACCGCTCCGAGGTGCTCAAGGACCCGCTCAAGCAGGATTACTTCGAAATCGTCGAGCGCCTGGATGGCGGCACTGGCCTGCCCGACCTGGCCACCTGGCAGACCGAACGACGCAACGCCGGGCAACCATTGACGCTACAGTAAGTAGAGGCACTGCAGAGGACGCCCCATGAGTACGGCAATCGAACCTTACAAACCCGGTATCTTCGACCTCACCCACAAACTCACCGTGGAGAAGCATGGCCACACGGCCCTGCTGACCATCAACAATCCGCCAGCCAACACCTGGGATCGCGAGTCACTGATCGGCCTCAAGCACCTGATCGAACACCTGGACCGTGACGACGATATTTACGCATTGGTAATCACCGGCCAGGGCGGCAAGTTCTTTTCCGCCGGTGCCGACCTGAAGCTGTTCGCCGACGGCGACAAGGCCCGCGCCCGGGAAATGGCCAGCCGTTTCGGCGAAGCCTTCGAGCGACTTCGTGACTTTCGCGGCGTGTCGATTGCCGCAATCAATGGCTACGCCATGGGCGGTGGGCTGGAGTGCGCGCTAGCCTGCGACATTCGAATCGCCGAACGCCAAGCACAGATGGCGCTGCCGGAGGCCAGCGTCGGCCTGCTGCCCTGCGCAGGTGGCACCCAGCATCTGCCCTGGCTGGTGGGCGAAGGCTGGGCCAAGCGGATGATCCTCTGTGGCGAGCGGGTCGATGCGCAGACGGCCCTGCGCATCGGCCTGGTCGAACAAGTGGTGGACGACGGCGAAGCGCGTGGCCATGCCCTACTGCTGGCCTCCAAGGTGGCCAGCCAGAGCCCGGTGGCGGTGCGCGCCATCAAGCCACTTATCCAGGGCGCCCGTGAACGGGCGCCCAACACCTGGTTACCCGCGGAGCGCGAGCGCTTCGTCGACCTGTTCGATGCTGCCGACACTCGCGAGGGGGTCAACGCCTTCCTGGAGAAGCGCCCGGCGCAGTGGCGCAACACCTGATGTTTACTGGCAACAGCCTCTGGAAATCGACATGAATGTCACCTTTGAAGAACGCTCCAGCCTGCATGGTTATCTGATCGGGATCGCCAGCCTGGACGCTCCCAACAGCCTCAACGCCCTGTCACTGCCGATGATCGACGCCCTGCAGGATCGCCTGCAGGCCTGGGCCGATGACCCGCGCATCGCCTGCGTACTGCTGCGCGGCAATGGCGGCAAGGCGTTCTGCGCCGGGGGAGACGTGGTGCAACTGGCCAAGCGCTGCCTGGCCAACCCGGGTGAAACACCAGACCTGGCGCAGCGTTTCTTCGCCCATGAATACCGCCTCGACCATTACCTGCACACTTACCGCAAACCCCTGATCTGCTGGGCGCACGGCCACGTGCTGGGCGGCGGCATGGGGTTGCTGCAGGGCGCAGGGATTCGTATCGTCACGCCGAGTAGCCGCCTGGCCATGCCCGAGGTCAGCATCGGCCTGTTCCCGGATGTCGGTGCCAGCCATTTCCTGTCCAGGCTGCCCGGCAAGCTCGGCCTGTTCTTCGGCCTGACGGCCAGCCCGATGAACGCCCGCGACGCTCTCGACCTGAATCTGGCCGATCGTTTCATGCTCGATACCCAGCAGGACGCGTTGATCGACGGGTTGATTCAACTGAACTGGCGTGAGCAGCCGGATCTGCAGCTGCACAGCCTGCTCCAGGCTCTGGAACGCCAGGCACGCAGCGAACTGCCAAGTGCCCAGTGGCTACCGCGCAGGGAGCGTATCGACAGGCTGCTCGACCAGTCCAACCTGCCCCTCAGCTGGAAGGCGCTAGCGGCTCTGGAGAATGACGACGATGCCCTGCTGGCCAAAGCCGCCAGGACCCTGCTGGGAGGATGTCCGCTGACGGGTCATCTGGTGTGGGAGCAGATCCGGCGAGCACGGCACCTGTCTCTGGCCCAGGTGTTTCGGATGGAATACGGCATGAGCCTGAACTGCTGCCGACTTCCGGAATTCGCTGAAGGGGTGCGGGCCAGGCTGATCGACAAGGACCACACCCCGCACTGGCATTGGCCGGATGTGGCCAGCGTGCCGACGCAGGTGGTCGAATCACACTTCGCCAAGCTAGACGGCGAGCACCCGCTGGCTCGCCTCGGCTAGGTGTCGCTAGCCGAGTGAGACAGGGTTCAGCGCTCGCGTAAAGCTTCGGCGCGGGCGCGGATGATCGGCTTGAGCAGGTAGCTGAGCACGCTCTTCTTGCCCGTGATGATATCCACCGAGGTGACCATGCCGGGGATGATCAGCAAAGGCCGCTCTTCGGTGCCGAGGTGGCTTTTCTCGGTACGCAGCTTGATCAGGTAGAAGCTGTTGCCTTCCTCGTCGGTCACGGTGTCCGCACCGATCTGCTCCAGCTTGGCCTTGAGGCCGCCGTAGATGGTGTAGTCATAGGCGGTGAACTTGACCACCGCTTCCTGCCCCGGATGCAGGAAGGCGATGTCTTGTGGGCGGATGCGTGCCTCGACCAGCAGAGTGTCATCGATGGGCACGATCTCGACCATGTCGCTACCGGGCTGGATCACCCCGCCGATGGTGTTGACCAGCAACTGCTTGACGATACCGCGCACCGGCGAGGTGACCAGGGTACGGTTGACCCGGTCTTCGAGCGCCTTGCCGGTCGACTGGATCTTGCTCAGGTCGGTACGCGCCTCGTTCAGTTGAGTCAGCGCCTCGCTGCGGAAACGCCCGCGAGTTTCGTCGATCTTGCGCTCCACTTCCTTAATCGCCGCCTCCGCACGGGGGATGGCCAGGCCAGTGGCCTCCAACTGACCGCGGCTTTCCACCTCGGCTCGCTTGAGCCTCAGCACTTCTACTGGCGATACCGCACCATCCGCCACCAACGGCTCGGACATGCGAATTTCCTGGCGCAACAGCTCCAGGCTATTGCGGAACTGGCCTTGCTTGGAGACGAACTCACGTACTTCCTGGCGGCGCTGGGTCAACTGCTCCTGCAAACCCGCCACTTCGTCCAGCAGCTGTTGCTGGCGACTGAGGAACAACTGCCTTTCGCTCTGTGCCAGGCCTGGCGCCTTCTCGGCGATGTCGTCCGGGATGGCCAATTCGCGTCCTTCGACTTCCGCGCTCAGGCGTTCCACGCGCATGGCCAGCGACAGACGGTCAGCCTCGGTTTCACCGACGTTGGAGGCAAAACGCGTGTCGTCGAGACGCAGCAACGGCGTGCCGGCCTCGACAACCTGACCTTCGTGAACGAACAGTTCGGAAACGATGCCGCCCTCGAGGTTCTGGATTTTCTGCACCCGCGAGGATGGTATGGCCTTGCCATCGCCCCGGGTGACTTCATCGACCTCGGCGAAGTTGGCCCACAACAGGCAGAACACGACGAAGGCGATGATGCCCCAGAGCGTGAGACGCATGACCCTGGGGGCATCCTCGATAAGGGCCTTGCGAACTTCCGGCAGCGGCTCGTCGCCCACTTCGTCACGGGGACCGAAGTAAGCAGAAACACCGCCCCAAAAGCGCTTGAAAGAGTCCCTAACTGACACTGATCTGCCCCTTCTTCAACGCCTCCATGACGCTCTCTTTCGGGCCATCGGCGATGATGCGGCCACGGTCGACGATGACCAGACGCTCGACCAGGGTAAGCATCGAGGCGCGGTGTGTTACCAGCAGCAAGGTCTTGTTCTTGCTGATCGCGGAAAGGCGCTGCTTGAGGCGTTCCTCACCGGTGTTGTCCATGGCACTGGTGGGTTCGTCGAGAAGCAGAATCGGCGGGTCGAGCAACAATGCACGAGCCAGCGCGACGTTCTGGCGCTGGCCGCCGGAGAGGTTCTGACCGCGCTCGCCCACCTGCAACTCGTAACCATTGGGGTGCAGCCGTGCGAATTCGTGCACGCCGGCAAGCTCGGCGGCCTGCAGCACCAGCTCATCCTCGGCGTAACGTGCACCGGATACCAGGTTGTCCCGCAGCGTACCGGCGAACAGCTGAATATCCTGGGGGACGTAGCCGATGTTGTAGCGAACGTCACTGACATCCAGCTGGCGCACATCGATGCCGTCGACCAGCAAGCTGCCGGCATCGGCCTGGTAGAGGCCCACGATGAGCTTGGCCAGGGAGCTCTTGCCCGAACCGCTACGGCCGATGATGCCGACCTTCTCGCCAGGACGAATCATCAGATTGATGTTCTGCAACGCGGCCTGTTGCTGGTCGGGGTAATGGAAATCCAGCTGGCGGAATTCGATCCCGCCCTGCAGCGTCTGGCGTTTCAGCGGGCGCTCGTCTGCCTGGCGTTCCTGCGGCAGCTCCATCATTTGATTGACGGATTCGAGGGTCACGCGGGCCTGCTGATAACGGATCAGCAGACCGGAAACCTGCGCCAAGGGCCCCAACGCGCGCGAGCTGAGCATGTAACAGGCGATCAACCCGCCCATGCTCAGGTTGCCAGCGATGATCTGATAAACGCCGAGCACGATGACCACCACACCCGCCAGTTGCTGCAGCAGCAGCGTCGAGTTCATCGCCAGGCTCGACAACATGCGTGCCTTCAGCTCGAAGCGACCGAGGGTGCCGATGGTCTGCTCCCACATGTATTGGCGTTCGCTTTCGGCGTTGTTGACCTTCACCGCATCGAGGCCAGCCAGACTTTCGATCAGCCCGGACTGGCGCTCGGCTGCCAGCGCCATGCTGCGCTCCATGGTCTGTGCCAAGGGCCGCTGCAGGGCCCAGCCAATCAGGGCGACCAGCGGAAACGCGAGAATGGGGATCCACACCAGATGCCCGCCAAGGTAAGCGATCACGGCAAGAATCAGGATGGTGAACGGCAGGTCGATGACGCTGGCCAGGGTCAGCGAGGCGAGGAAATCACGCAGGCTCTGAAATTCGTGAATGTTCTGGGCGAAGCTGCCGACCCGCGCCGGTCGATGCTTCATCGCCATGCCGATGATCCGCTCGAACAGAGTGGCCGAGACGATCATGTCGGTCTTCTTGCCCGCCAAATCCAGACACAGGCCCCGCAGTGTCTTGAGCAGCAGATCGAAGATGAACACCCCACAGATACCAACGGCCAGCACCCACAGAGTCGCTTCCGCCTGGTTCGGCACCACACGATCATAGACGTTCATCACGAACAATGGAGTGACCAGACCGATCAGGTTGATCAACAGACTGGCAGCGACCGCATCGATATACAGCCAGCGCGATCGCATGAGGGTGTCACGGAACCAGGAACCCGCCCGCGGAATCAGCTCGCCGCGGGTGAAATCGAACTTGTGCTGAGGCTGGGCGAAGAACACGCGCCCGCTGTAGTCCTCGGCCAGGGTCTCGACGCTGACCCGAACCTCGCCACCCTCGGTCTCGCTGGGCATGATTCGCGCCTGGCCATCGGCCTCCCAGCCCAGCAACAGAGCACTACGACCATCGCGCAACAGCAACAGCGCAGGCATCGCCAGCTCGGGGATCTTTTGCAGACTGCGGCGCAACCAGCGCCCCTGCAGCCCGGCACGAGCCGCTGCACGCGGCAACAGCTCGGCACTCAGGCGCTGCTTGGGAAGGGGCAGCCCAGCGGTGAGCATGGCCCTGCTGACGGATTTCTGATGAAGACTGCACAACGACAGCAGACTATCCAGCAGGGGGTCGTCGTAGCGGTCGCGAGGATCGTTACGCGGCTGGGATGGATCAGGTTCTACTGCCACTGAACAATTACCCTTTACCTGAAAAACCTGACTCTAGTTCAACTTGGGCAGTTGCACATCGGCCTTGATAACATCCAGCGGTACCGAGGCGACCGGCGCCGCGATGCCCTGGCTCTTGAGCAGCGTGCCGGTGGTTGCCTTGATGCGGTAGTGGGTGAACAGCTCGGTGAAACGCACTTCTTCCAGGCGACGAGCGGCTGTGAAGTACTCGTTCTCGCTGTCCAGCAGATCGAGCAGGGTGCGCTCGCCCAGGCCGAACTGCTTCTGATAGGAATCACGCACACGGGAACTGTGATCGACGTACTGCTGGGCGATCGGTAACTGCGCACGGGCATTCTGCAACGCGTTCCAGGCCAGACCGACCTCTTCGTTGAGCACCCGCAATGCGTTGTTGCGGATATCCATCGCCTGGTTGCTCAGGTAGGCCTTGGAACGTATGTTGGCGCTGTCGCTGCCACCGGCGTACAGGTTGTAGCGCATGCGCACCATCGCCTGCCATTCGTTGCTCTGCCCCTCGACGCCATCGACGTTGTGATTGGCCCCGGTGGACAGCTCCGCATCGAAGCGCGGGTAATACGAAGACTTGGCCGTCTGGTACTGCGCCTCGGTCGCCTTCACATCGGCCTCGGCGGAGCTGATGTTGGGGTTGTTGGCCATCAATTCGTCACGGGCGGCAGTCAGGCTTTCGGGCAGATACACACCCATGCTGTCAGGCATGCTCAAATCGGTAGCTTCGCGCCCCACGACACTGAGGTAGGTGACCTGAGCATCGGCCAGATTGGTCTGTTCGGTGAGCAGGTTGTTGCGCGCCTGGGCAAGGCGGGCTTCAGCCTGATCCAGGTCGGCCATGCGCCCTACCCCACGCTCACTGCGCAAGGAGATCTGATCGTAGATGCGTTCATGGCTGCGCAGGTTCTCTTCTGCAAGGCGCAACAGATCCTGACGCTGCAGTACCTCGAGATAGACCTGAGCCACTTCCAGCGCGGTGCGCTCGGAATTCGCCAACAATGCATAGGCGCGGGCGTTGACGGTCGCACGCTGGCGAGCCACTTCGCCTCGGGTGGCGAAACCGTCGAACAGCATCTGCTGGACGGTCAGGCTGGATTCGGAACGGTTGAGCGTGCGATAGCCGCGATCATCGACGCCACGGGTACTGTTGTTGTCGGTGCCTTCGCGACCATATCCGGCCTGCAGTTCGACCCGCGGCAGGTAACCGGCCTTGGCAGCCTTCATTTCCTCTTCGACCGCCATCCGGGCGTTGATGCCCGACTGGATTTCAGGATGCACGTTGAGTGCATTCTGCATGGCCTCGGTGAGCGTCTGCCCCTGGGCAGAAACGGAAATCGCGAGGGCAAGAGGAAGAATGGCAATGAAACGCATGATCTGTGAATTCCCTATAAAAGCCGACAGCTTGTCGGTAAATATCAAGTCGCTGCATGACCAGCCGACAGCCTATCATTGCCGCTTGGTTTACAGTGATTCACGGCGCGTCAAAAATCTGAAAATATCAAAGTGACATCACCGCGTGCGATTGTTTATGATCAGACCCAAAGGGTCAATAGTCTGGCGAAATTGATTCAATTATAAATACCCGCCAATTATATGACGATCCGTTTTTTGCAATATCCGCTATAACCGGTATAGACGTATTTCACAGGATTACCTCGCGCGTGCGCGCATGGAGCTGTTTTATGAGTAATTTCGCCGCTGTCATCAAATCGTTGATTGGCCAGGTATTCGTCATGTCGGTTGACGGGTTCAGACGCCAGGTCTTCGAAGGCGACCGCGTCTTCGCGGGTGAGCAAGTCACCACCGCGGATGGCGGCTCCGTTACTCTTGAGCTGGCAGACGGCGAAGTCGTCAAGCTGGGCGCCAACAGCTCCTGGCAAGCCGGTAACCCTGAAACGCAGGACGTTGCCGATAGCGCAAGCCAGGCGGCGAACAGCGAACTCGAACAGGCGCTGGCTGCCGGCTTCGACCCGACCACCGAGCTGGAACCAACCGCAGCAGGTCCCGGCGCAGGCGGCGGCGGTGGTAGTGCTGGTGGTGGCCATAGCACGGTCATGCTGAGTGAAACCGCGCAGCGCGTCGATCCGACGATCGGTTTCGAGACTGCTGGTCCAGGCACGCCGGGTTCCAATCTCATCGAAGACAACGACCCGGCCATCTTTGCCAACACGGCTGCAACCACGGCGGATGGCTCGGACACCACCGCCCCGGTCGTCACCATCAGCATCGATCCGATCAGCGGTGACGATCTGCTCAACAGCGCGGAACTGGGCGGGGCCACGATCGTCGTCACCGGCACGGTCGGCGGCGAAGCGAACGTCGGTGATTCGATCACTCTGAACGTGGGCGGCAATCTCTACAGCGGTTCCGTCATTGATCTCGGCAACGGCACCCTTGGCTTCAGCATTGCGGTCGGCACAGGCGACCTGCGCGGCTTCAGCAGCATTACCGCCACGCTCAGCAGCGTGGATGCTGCAGGCAATACAGGCACCGCTACAGCCGATCGTCCGTACACCGTGGACACCACCGCGCCTGTGATTACCGTCAATGCACCGGCGGTCACCAGCGATACCACACCGACCATCACCGGCACGACAGATGCACCGGTTGGCAGCAACGTAACGTTGACGATAACCCAAGGCAGCACCGTCATTATCGTGACTACCCCGGTTCTGGCTGGCGGCACTTATACCGTCGATGTACCGCAGGCATTGGCTGAAGGTCCTTACACCGTTGGTGCTCAGGTCACTGATCCGGCTGGCAACACAGGTTCGGCTACCGACTCTGGCGCTATCGATACAACCGCTCCTGCGATTACCGTCGATGCGCCGGCTGTCAGTAATGACACTACGCCGACCATCTCCGGCACCACCGATGCGCCGGTCGGCAGCACCGTGACTCTGACAATCACTCAGGGCACCAACGTCATTACCGTGACTACGCCGGTTCTGGCTGGTGGCACTTATACCGTTGATGTGCCGCAGGCATTGGCTGAGGGCCCGTATACCGTTGGCGCTCAAGTTACCGATCCAGCAGGCAACACAGGTTCAGCTACCGATAGCGGTGCAATCGATACCACTGCTCCTGCGATTACCGTCGATGCGCCTGCTGTCAGTAACGACACCACCCCGACCATCTCCGGCACCACCGATGCGCCGGTTGGCAGCATTGTCACCCTGACGATTACTCAGGGCACTACCGTCATTACCGTGACCACGCCCGTTCTGGCTGGTGGCACTTATACTGTCGATGTACCGCAAGCATTGGCTGAAGGCCCTTACACCGTTGGCGCTCAAGTTACCGATCCGGCTGGCAACACAGGTTCGGCTACCGACTCTGGTGCCATCGACACCACTGCTCCGGCGATTACCGTCGATGCGCCTGCTGTCAGCAATGACACCACTCCAACTATCTCTGGCACAACCGATGCGCCAGTGGGTAGCACCGTTACTCTGACCATTACTCAAGGCACCAACGTCATTACCGTGACCACGCCGGTTCTGGCTGGTGGCACTTATACCGTCGATGTGCCGCAGGCATTGGCTGAGGGCCCGTATACCGTTGGCGCTCAGGTCACTGATCCGGCTGGCAATACCGGTACCGCTACCGATAGCGGTGCAATCGACACGACGTCGCCGGTCATCACCGTTGATACCCCTGCAGTTACCAACGACACCACTCCAACCATCTCCGGCACCACCGATGCACCGGTTGGCAGCACTGTCACCCTGACGATTACTCAGGGCACCAGCGTCATTACCGTGACCACGCTGGTGTTGGCTGGTGGCACTTATACCGTCGATGTACCGCAAGCATTGGCTGAAGGTCCTTACACCGTTGGTGCTCAGGTAACTGATCCAGCAGGCAATACCGGTACCGCGACCGATAGCGGTGCAATCGATACCACTGCTCCAGCAATTACTGTCGATGCGCCGGCTGTCAGCAATGACACTACGCCAACCATCTCCGGCACAACCGATGCGCCGGCTGGCAGCACTGTCACGCTGACGATCACCCAGGGCACCAACGTCATTACCGTGACCACGCCGGTGTTGGCTGGTGGCACCTACACCGTTGATGTACCGCAGGCATTGGCCGAAGGCCCGTACACCGTTGGTGCTCAGGTCACTGATCCGGCTGGCAACACAGGCACCGCTACCGATAGCGGTGCAATCGACACTACCGCTCCTGCGATTACCGTTGATGCGCCGGCGATTACCAACGACACCACCCCGACCATTACCGGCACAACTGATGCGCCGGTTGGCAGCTCCGTAACCCTGACCATTACACAGGGCAACACCGTCATTACCGTGACTACTCCGGTTCTGGCTGGTGGCACCTATACCGTCGATGTACCGCAAGCGTTGGCTGAAGGCCCTTACACCGTTGGCGCTCAAGTTACCGATCCAGCTGGCAATACTGGTTCGGCTACCGATAGCGGTGCAATCGACACGACGCCGCCGACCATCACCGTTGATGCCCCTGCGATTACCAACGACACCACCCCGACCATCTCCGGCACCACCGATGCGCCGGTTGGCAGCACTGTCACGCTGACGATCACCCAGGGCACCAACGTCATTACCGTGACCACGCCGGTGTTGGCTGGTGGCACCTACACCGTTGATGTACCGCAGGCATTGGCCGAAGGCCCGTACACCGTTGGTGCTCAGGTCACTGATCCGGCTGGCAACACAGGCACCGCTACCGATAGCGGTGCAATCGACACTACCGCTCCTGCGATTACCGTTGATGCGCCGGCGATTACCAACGACACCACCCCGACCATTACCGGCACAACTGATGCGCCGGTTGGCAGCTCCGTAACCCTGACCATTACACAGGGCAACACCGTCATTACCGTGACTACCCCGGTTCTGGCTGGTGGCACCTATACCGTCGATGTACCGCAAGCGTTGGCTGAAGGCCCTTACACCGTTGGCGCTCAAGTTACCGATCCAGCTGGCAATACTGGTTCGGCTACCGATAGCGGTGCAATCGACACGACGCCGCCGACCATCACCGTTGATGCCCCTGCGATTACCAACGACACAACCCCGACCATCTCCGGCACCACCGATGCGCCGGTTGGCAGCACTGTCACGCTGACCATTACCCAAGGCACCAACGTCATTACCGTGACCACGCCGGTGTTGGCTGGTGGCACCTATACCGTTGATGTGCCGCAGGCATTGGCTGAGGGCCCGTATACCGTTGGCGCTCAGGTCACTGATCCGGCTGGCAACACTGGTTCCGCTACCGATAGCGGTGCAATCGATACCACTGCTCCGGCAATTACTGTCGATGCGCCGGCTGTCAGCAATGACACTACGCCGACCATATCCGGTACAACCGATGCTCCGGTTGGTAGCACTGTCACGCTGACGATCACCCAAGGCAGCACCGTCATTACCGTGACTACCCCGGTTCTGGCTGGTGGCACCTATACCGTTGATGTGCCGCAGGCATTGGCTGAGGGCCCGTATACCGTTGGCGCTCAAGTTACCGATCCGGCTGGCAACACTGGTTCGGCTACCGACTCTGGTGCCATCGACACCACTGCTCCGGCGATTACCGTTGATGCGCCGGCTGTCAGCAATGACACCACTCCAACTATCTCTGGCACAACCGATGCGCCAGTGGGTAGCACCGTTACTCTGACCATTACTCAGGGCACCAACGTCATTACCGTGACCACGCCGGTTCTGGCTGGTGGCACCTATACCGTTGATGTGCCGCAGGCACTGGCTGAGGGTCCGTATACCGTTGGCGCTCAGGTCACTGATCCAGCTGGCAACACTGGTTCGGCTACCGACTCTGGTGCCATCGATACAACCGCACCTGCGATTACCGTTGATGCTCCTGCGGTCAGCAATGACACAACCCCGACCATTTCTGGCACCACCGATGCCCCAGTGGGTAGCACTGTTACCCTGACCATTACACAGGGCAACACCGTCATTACCGTGACTACCCCGGTTCTGGCTGGTGGCACCTATGCAGTCGATGTTCCTCAAGCGTTGGCTGAAGGCCCTTACACCGTTGGCGCTCAAGTTACCGATCCGGCTGGCAACACAGGTTCGGCTACCGATAGTGGCGCCATCGATACAACCGCTCCAGCGATTACCGTCGATGCGCCGGCTGTCAGCAATGACACTACGCCGACCATTACCGGTACAACCGATGCTCCGGTTGGTAGCACTGTCACGCTGACGATCACCCAGAGCACTACCATCATTACCGTGACTACCCCGGTTCTGGCTGGTGGCACCTATACCGTTGATGTGCCGCAGGCATTGGCCGAGGGCCCGTATACCGTTGGCGCTCAGGTCACTGATCCAGCAGGCAATACCGGTACCGCGACCGATAGCGGTGCAATCGACACCACTGCTCCGGCGATTACCGTTGATGCTCCGGCTGTCAGCAATGACACGACGCCGACCATTACCGGCACCACCGATGCCCCGGTTGGTAGCACTGTCACACTGACGATCACCCAGGGCAGCACCGTCACGACCGTAACTACTCCAGTTCTGGCTGGTGGCACTTATACCGTCGATGTACCGCAAGCATTGGCTGAAGGTCCTTACACCGTTGGTGCTCAGGTAACTGACCCGGCTGGCAACACAAGCACCGCTACCGATAGCGGTGCAATCGACACCACTGCTCCGGCGATTACCGTTGATGCGCCGGCTGTCAGCAACGACACCACCCCGACCATTACCGGCACAACCGATGCGCCGGTTGGCAGCACTGTCACACTGACCATTACTCAAGGCACCAACGTCATTACCGTGAACACGCCGGTGTTGGCTGGCGGCACTTATACCGTCGATGTACCGCAGGCATTGGCTGAAGGTCCTTACACCGTTGCTGCTCAGGTAACTGACCCGGCTGGCAACACAGGCACCGCTACTGATAGCGGTGCAATCGATACGACTGCTCCGGCGATTACCGTTGATGCTCCGGCTGTCAGCAATGACACCACTCCAACTATCTCTGGCACCACCGATGCGCCAGTGGGCAGCACCGTTACCCTGACCATTACTCAAGGCACCAACGTCATTACCGTGACCACCCCGGTTCTAGCTGGTGGCACCTACACCGTTGATGTGCCGCAGGCACTGGCCGAAGGTCCGTACACCGTCGACGCCCAAGTTACCGATCCGGCTGGCAACACGGGTACGGCTACCGATAGCGGCGCCATCGACACGACGCCGCCGACCATCACCGTTGATGCCCCTGCGATTACCAACGACACCACCCCGACCATCTCCGGCACCACCGATGCACCGGTTGGTAGCACTGTCACGCTGACGATCACCCAGGGCACCAACGTTATTACCGTGACCACGCCCGTTCTGACTGGTGGCACCTATACCGTTGATGTGCCGCAGGCATTGGCTGAGGGTCCGTATACCGTTGGCGCTCAGGTCACTGATCCGGCTGGCAACACAGGCACCGCTACTGATAGCGGTGCAATCGACACTACCGCTCCTGCGATTACCGTTGATGCGCCGGCGATTACCAACGACACCACCCCGACCATTACCGGCACAACTGATGCGCCGGTTGGCAGCTCCGTGACCCTGACCATTACACAGGGCAACACCGTCATTACCGTGACTACCCCGGTTCTGGCTGGTGGCACCTATACCGTTGATGTGCCGCAGGCATTGGCTGAGGGCCCGTATACCGTTGGCGCTCAGGTCACTGATCCGGCTGGCAATACCGGTACGGCGACCGACACCGGAGCCATCAATACCACTGCCCCGGCAATCACCGTGGATGCACCAGCAACCACCAACGACACGACGCCAACCATCACCGGCACGACCGACGCGCCGGTGGGCAGCACCGTGACTCTGACAATCACTCAGGGTACTACCGTCTTCAACGTGACCACTCCCGTGCTGGCTGGCGGCACTTACAGCGTGGACGTGCCACAAGCGTTGAGTGAAGGCCCTTATAGCGTCGACGCAGAGGTCACGGATGCTGCGGGCAATACCGGCAGCGCTACCGATAGCGGTGCCATCGACACCACAGCCCCGAGCATCACAGTCGATGCCCCTGCAATCACCAACGACACGACACCTACCATCACCGGCACAACCGATGCGCCAGTGGGCAGCACCGTCACCCTGACCATTACACAGGGCAGCACCGTCATTACCGTGACTACGCCGGTTCTGGCTGGCAGCACCTACACCGTCGATGTGCCGCAAGCATTGGCCGAAGGTCCATACACCGTCGTCGCTCAGGTCTCGGATCCGGCTGGCAACATCGGTTCGGCCACTGACAGCGGTGCTATCGACGTTACAGCTCCAGTGCCGACCATCACCCTCGATGCCAATATCACTGCCGATGACGTGATCAACAGCACCGAGGCCGGTCAGCAGATCCCGGTTACCGGCACCGT
The DNA here is from genome assembly GCF_052958135.1 of Pseudomonas sp. SZ40. Classification (NCBI taxonomy): domain Bacteria; kingdom Pseudomonadati; phylum Pseudomonadota; class Gammaproteobacteria; order Pseudomonadales; family Pseudomonadaceae; genus Pseudomonas; species Pseudomonas sp. SZ40. The sequence continues at coordinate 62,420 of NZ_JBQWIF010000031.1, forward strand.
CGGCGGCGACGCCAAGGTTGGTGACACCGTCACCCTGACCGTCAATGGCAAGACCTTCACCGGTCTGGTCACCAACACCAACGGCACTCTGGGCTTCAGCATCAATGTCCCAGGCGCCGAATTGGCGGCTGATAGCGACCGCACCGTCGATGCCAGCATCAGCACCACCGATGCTGCCGGCAACGTCGGCACCGCCTCCGACACTGAAGGCTATAGCGTCGACACCACTGCTCCAGTGCCGACCATCACCCTCGACGCCAACATCACCGCTGATGACGTGATCAACAGCACCGAGGCCGGTCAGCAGATTCCGGTTACCGGCACCGTTGGCGGCGACGCCAAGGTTGGCGACACCGTCACCCTGACCGTCAATGGCAAGACCTTCACCGGCCTGGTCACAAACACCAATGGGAACTTGGGCTTCAGTATCAATGTTCCAGGCGCCGACTTGGTTGCCGACGCTGGCCAGACCATTACCGCCAGCATCAGCACTACAGATGCAGCCGGCAACGTCGGCACCGCCTCCGACACCGAAGGCTATAGCGTCGACACCACTGCTCCAGTGCCCACCATCACTCTCGATGCCAATATCACTGCCGATGACGTGATCAACAGCACCGAGGCCGGTCAGCAGATTCCGGTCACCGGCACCGTTGGCGGCGACGCCAAGGTTGGTGACACCGTTACCCTGACCGTCAATGGCAAGACCTTCACTGGCCTGGTGAGCAACACCAACGGCACTCTGGGCTTCAGTATCAATGTTCCAGGCGCCGACCTGGTTGCCGACGCTGGCCAGACCATCACCGCCAGCATCAGCACCACCGATGCCGCCGGTAACGTCGGCACCGCCTCCGATACCGAAGGCTATAGCGTCGACACCACTGCTCCAGTGCCCACCATCACCCTCGATGCCAACATCACCGCCGATGACGTGATCAACAGCACCGAAGCCGGTCAGCAGATCCCGGTTACCGGCACCGTTGGCGGCGACGCCAAGGTTGGTGACACCGTCACCCTGACCGTCAATGGCAAGACCTTCACCGGTCTAGTCACCAACACCAATGGGACCTTGGGCTTCAGCATCAATGTCCCAGGCGCCGACTTGGCGGCTGATAGCGACCGCACCATCGATGCCAGCATCAGCACCACCGATGCTGCCGGCAACGTCGGCACCGCCTCCGACACCGAAGGCTATAGCGTCGACACCACTGCTCCAGTGCCGACCATCACCCTCGACGCCAACATCACCGCTGATGACGTGATCAACAGCACCGAGGCCGGTCAGCAGATTCCGGTTACCGGCACCGTTGGCGGCGACGCCAAGGTTGGTGACACCGTTACCCTGACCGTCAATGGCAAGAACTTCACCGGCCTGGTCACCAATACCAACGGCACTCTGGGCTTTAGCATCAATGTTCCAGGCGCCGACCTGGTTGCCGACGCTGGCCAGACCATTACCGCCAGCATCAGCACCACCGATGCAGCCGGTAACGTCGGCACCGCCTCCGACACTGAAGGCTATAGCGTCGACACCACTGCTCCAGTGCCGACCATCACCCTCGATGCCAATATCACCGCCGATGACGTGATCAACAGCACCGAAGCCGGTCAGCAGATCCCGGTTACCGGCACCGTCGGCGGCGACGCCAAGGTTGGTGACACCGTCACCCTGACCGTCAATGGCAAGACCTTTACCGGCCTGGTCACCAACACCAACGGAACTCTGGGCTTCAGCATCAATGTCCCAGGTGCCGACCTGGCGGCTGATAGCGACCGCACCATCGATGCGAGCATCAGCACCACCGATGCTGCCGGCAACGTTGGCACCGCCTCCGATACCGAAGGCTATAGCGTCGACACCACCGCACCGACCATCAGCGTCGATGCTCCGGCGATTAGCAACGACACCACCCCGACCATTACCGGTACGACCGATGCGCCGGTGGGTAGCATCGTCACCCTGACCGTTACCCAGAACGGCACGAGCTTTACCTTCACCACGCCGGTTCTGGCTGGCGGCGGCTACACAGTCGATGTACCGCAGACACTGGCTGAAGGCCCATACACCGTTGATGCTCAGGTTACGGATCCAGCTGGCAATACTGGCAGCGCTACCGACAACGGCGCTATCGACACCCTTGCCGGCGACACCGGCGCGGCCCCAGTCGTCACCATCACCGAAGACGCCAACAACGACGGCGTGATCAGCAAGTCCGAGCTCAATGGAGAGATCGACGTACGCGTAGGCCTGCCAGCCGGTGCAGTGGCTGGCGATACGCTGGTCATCACCAACGGCACAACGCCGCAGACCATTACCCTGACGGCTGCGCAAATCACCGCAGGTTTCGTCACAACCACCTTCGCCAACCCGGGCGAAGGCAACACGCTGACCGTCGAAGCCACCCTGCGTGACCAGTTCGGCAACACCTCCGAGAAAGGTACCGACACCGCCAAGGTCGACACCCTGGCCGGCACCACCGGTGCTGCTCCGGTCGTCACCATCACCGAAGATGCCAACAACGACGGCGTGATCAGCAAGTCCGAGCTCAACGGAGAGATCGACGTACGCGTAGGCCTGCCAGCCGGTGCGGTGACTGGCGACACGCTGGTAATCACCAACGGCACGACGCCGCAGACCATCACGCTCACGGCTGCGCAAATCACCGCAGGCTTCGTCACGACTACCTTCGCTAACCCGGGCGAAGGCAACACGCTGACCGTCGAAGCCACCCTGCGCGACCAGTTCGGCAACACCTCCGAGAAAGGTACCGACACCGCCAAGGTCGACACCCTGGCCGGCACCACGGGTGCTGCTCCGGTCGTCACCATCACCGAAGACGCCAACAACGACGGCGTGATCAGCAAGGCTGAACTCAACGGAGAGATCGACGTACGCGTAGGCCTGCCAGCTGGTGCGGTGGCTGGCGACACGCTGGTCATCACCAACGGCACCACGCCGCAGACCATTACCCTGACTGCAGCACAAATCACCGCAGGCTTCGTCACAACTACCTTCGCCAACCCGGGTGAAGGCAACACCCTCACCGTCGAAGCTACCCTGCGTGACCAGTTCGGCAACACCTCCGAAAAAGGTACCGACACCGCCAAGGTCGACACCCTGGCCGGCACCACCGGTGCTGCTCCAGTCGTCACCATCACCGAAGACGCCAACAACGACGGCGTGATCAGCAAGGCTGAACTCAACGGAGAGATCGACGTACG
>NZ_JBQWIF010000032.1:0-64159 GCF_052958135.1 Pseudomonas sp. SZ40
TGTTGCTCACCATCACCTCCGGCTCGTCCAGGCGGAAAACCCCGGAAAGGCGCAGGTCGGCAACGGCGGCATCGCAGACGTAGGGTGGGCTTCAGCCCACCACATCGAACGCCCGCCTCAGGCCAACGGCATCACCCGTACCCACCAGCGCGTACGCTCGACGATCCTCACCGGCAGCAGGTGGGTGATGTTGCTCACCATCACCTCCGGCTCGTCCAGGCGGAAAACCCCGGAAAGGCGCAGGTCGGCAACGGCGGCATCGCAGCCCAGCCAGCCCTTGCGATAACGCCCTGCTTCGGCCAGGAAGTCGGCCAGGCGAATGTCGCTGACCACCAGCAGGCCACGTGCCCAGGCGAAAGGATCGATAGGCCCCTTGCCGAGGGTGGTCGTGCCGACTGCCGACACACCGATCCCCTCGCCGCCCCGTAGCCGCAATTGGCCGGCTGCAGTGGACACCAGCGCTTCGCCACGCTGAACGCGGATCTCGCTGTAATCGTCATGCTCGCGCAGCAGCACGCTGGCGTTGCGGCCCTGGCAGGTGGCGAAACGGCAGCGTGCCTGCCACTGCGCGCCCTCCACCAGCGCCTCACCAGCACGCAGGATCACCTGATGCCCCTCGACATCCAGGGCGCTGCCGGTGTTGAGCATCACCTCGGCAGCCGCATCCAGGCTGATGCGGCGGCGCTCACCCGTCGCAGTGGCGAAGTCGGCCCGCCAGGTGGGCGAGGTCTGCGTCACCACCAGCGTGGTGCCGCCCGCCACGAGGCCGAAACCGAGCAACTTCAGTGTGCGTCGCCGGCCCAGATCGGCTTCGGCGCGGCGCAACACGGGGATGGTTTGTGCGGCATCCGGCAACTGACTGGCCTGGAAAAGACCACCCATCTGCTGCAGGCGCTGCCAGGCCAGTCGATGACGCGCATCGCGCTCCAGCCAGTCCTGTAACTGCTCCGGCACATGGGCACCGGCGCTATCGTCGCGCAGACGCATCTGCCACTCGATGGCCGCGCAAACGATGGCCTCCGGCAAACGCTCCGCGGCTGCACTCACAGCGCTGCCTCGAAGCAGCCGCGGTAACAGTGCAACAGCGCACTCGCCACATGCCGCTCGACGGTACGGCTGGAAATACCCAGTTGCTCGGCAATCTGCTGATGGGTCAGGCCGCCGAGCTGATAGAGCAGGAAGGCCTCGCGTATGGCTGGCTTGAGGCCGTCGAGCAAGCAGGCGATTCGCTCCAGGCACTCCAGCGCCTCGTGGCGTACGTCCGGCGACGGGTGACTGGCTTCGGGCAACTGTGCCAATGCGTCGAGGTAGGCACGCTCCAGCGCGTCACGGCGCCAGTGATCGATCACCAGGCCGCGGGCGATACGAACCAGCAAGGCACGCGGTGCACGATCGCTGATCGGCTTGTTACGCATCAGCAGCCGCACGAAGGTGTCCTGAGCCAGATCCGCCGCCTGCTGCGAACAGCCGAGCGAACGCCGCAGCCAGCCATTCAGCCAGCCGTGGTGCGTGCCGTAGAGCACATCGAGCGGAACGATGGAATCCGTTTCAGGTAGCGACATGGACGCCCTCCGAGGCCGACAAGCGCGAAGAACAGCGTGGATAAGCTGGCGACCGCGAACATTATTCGCGAATCGTTCTTATTACAACCACTGACGTGGTTCAGCCGACGGGCAGGGTCGATAAATGGCATCACCTGCACCCTGTGATGACAGAAATGCAAGTGCTGATATATGATTCATATATATTTCGTATATCAGGAGCTACCATGGGCATCGTCAATATCGAAGATGAACTGCACGACCAGATTCGCAAGGCCAGCAGCGTGTCGTGTCGCTCGATCAACGCCCAGGCCAGCTTCTGGATCCGCATCGGCATGCTGTGCGAGATGAACCCGAACCTGAGCTTCAACGAGGTGATCGCCGAGGAAATGCGCGCTGCCGGTGTAGTCCCCCCGCGCCGTGTAGAGGCAGCGGTATGATCAAGAAGCCGGAAGAGATCGCCCTGATGGCGGAATCCGGCAGGCTGCTGGCATCGGTATTCAGCCATCTCGATGGGCTCAGCCTGCAGGGCATGTCGACCCTGCAGGTCAACGACCTTGTGGATAACTTTATCGTCCAGCAGCTCCAGGCCCGCCCTGCCAGCAAGGGGCAGTACGGTTATGCCTATGCGCTGAATGCCTCCCGCAACGAGGTGGTGTGCCACGGCGTGCCCAGCGCCGGCGAGATTTTGCAAAGCGGTGACCTGGTGAACTTCGACATCACCCTGGAGAAGAACGGCTACATCGCCGACTCCAGCAAGACCTACCTGATTGGCGAGGTTTCTCCACAGGCCCGGCAACTCGCCGCAGTGACCTATGAGGCGATGTGGAAAGGCATCGGAGCCGTGCGCCCCGGCGGCCGCCTGGGCGATATCGGTCACGCCATAGAAAAGCACGCCCGGGCCCACGGCTACTCGGTGGTTCGCGAGTATTGCGGCCACGGTATCGGCAAGGAAATGCATGAGGCACCGGAAGTGCTGCACTGGGGCAAGGCGAAGACTGGCCTGACGCTGCGCGAAGGAATGACCTTTACCATCGAGCCGATGATCAATCAGGGCCAGCCTGGCGTACGCACCCTGCGCGACGGCTGGACGGTGGTGACCCGCGACGGCGCCCTGTCGGCGCAGTTCGAACACACGGTGGCGGTCACTAGAGATGGTGTACAGGTGCTCACGCTAAGGCCAGACGAGACGCCGCAACACTGACGCTCGAGCACAGCCCTGCTGTTGTTATCCAGCCGTCTCGAGCGTGATCATCACCCAGGGCAGCATCAACTGTGTCAGCGGCCCGATGCCCAACGCGAACAACAGGGTGCCTACGCCCAGGACAGTCGAACCGGCGAGCAGGAACCCCACCAGGAGCACGCTCAATTCTATGGCGGTGCGCATGGAACGCAGCGAGTAGCCGGTGACCCGGTTGAGCCCGGTCATCAGCCCGTCCCGCGGGCCACGACCGAGCTGGGCACCGATGTAAAGGGCCGAACCCAGCCCGCACAGCAGTACCCCGCCAATGGTGAACAGCAGGCGCCAGACGAACGCGTCCGGTGCAGCCAGTAATCGCAAGCTGATGTCAGCCACAACGCCAATGACCACTGCGTTGGCAATGGTACCGATGCCAGGTATCTCCCGCAGTGGGATCCACAACAGCAGCACCAGGAACGAAACACCAACCACGATCCAGCCAAAACTGACAGGCAGCAGTTTGGCCAGGCCGACATGCAGCGAATCCCATGGCGACAGGCCGAGATTGCCGCGAATCATCAGCGCCATGGAAATTCCGAAGAAGGTCAGGCCGACCATCAGTTGCACGAGGCGGCGCATCAGCTTGCCTGCGCGCAACTGCTCGATTGGGCCAAGCTGGGCGAGCGTAGCTCTGTTGCCCATTACTCCACCGTTACGCTTTTGGCCAAGTTACGCGGCTGGTCGACGTCGGTGCCGCGCAGCACGGCCACGTGGTAGGACAGCAACTGCAGCGGCAGGGTGTAGAGGATCGGCGCCAGGGCGTCGTGGATGTGCGGCATGTTCACCACGTGGGTGCCCTCGCCATTGCTCATGCCGGCCTGCTCGTCGGCGAACACCAGCAGCTCGCCGCCACGGGCGCGTACCACCTGCAGGTTGGACTTGAGCTTGTCGAGCAACTCGTTGTTCGGTGCGACGGTGACCACCGGCATGTCCGCATCCACCAGGGCCAGGGGGCCATGTTTCAGCTCACCGGCCGGGTAGGCTTCGGCGTGGATGTAGGAGATCTCCTTGAGTTTGAGCGCGCCCTCCATCGCCACCGGGTACTGAGCGCCGCGCCCCAGGAACAGGGTGTGGTGCTTCTCGGCGAACAGCTCGGAGACCTTCTCGACGATCTTGTCCATGGCCAGCGCTTCGTCCAGGCGGGCCGGCAGGCGACGCAGCTCTTCGACGAGTTCGGCAGCCACACCGGCTTGCAGGGAGCCCTTGACCTGGCCGACGGCCAGGGTCAGCAGCATCAGGCCGACCAGTTGAGTGGTGAAGGCCTTGGTCGAGGCGACGCCGATCTCGGGGCCGGCGTGGGTCAGCAGGGTCAGGTCGGATTCACGCACCAGCGAGCTGATGCCGACGTTGCAGATGGCCAGGCTGGCCAGGTAGCCGCCATCGGCCTTGGCGTTGCGCAGGGCGGCCAGGGTGTCGGCCGTCTCGCCGGACTGGGAGATGCTGACGAACAGGGTGTCCGGCTGCACCGCCACGCGGCGATAACGGAACTCGCTGGCCACTTCGACCTGGCAGGGAATGCCCGCCAGCCCTTCGAGCCAGTAACGGGCGACCATGCCGGCATGGTAGCTGGTGCCGCAGGCGACGATCTGCACGTTGCGCACCTTGGCGAACAGTTCGGCAGCCTGAGGGCCGAAAGCCTGCACCAGGACATGATCGCTGCCCAGACGGCCTTCCAGCGTACGCTGCACGACGGTGGGCTGTTCGTGGATTTCCTTGAGCATGAAGTGGCGGAACGCGCCCTTGTCGGCCGCATCGGCGCCTTCGTGGTACTGCACCACTTCACGCTGCACGACAGTGCCGTTGGTATCCCAGATCTGCACGCTGTCGCGCTGGATCTCGGCGATGTCGCCTTCTTCGAGATACATGAAGCGATCGGTGACCTGACGCAGGGCGAGCTGGTCGGAGGCGAGGAAATTCTCACCCAGGCCCAGGCCAACGACCAGCGGGCTGCCACTGCGCGCAGCGAGCAGACGATCAGGGCGAGCGGCGCTGATCACGGCCAGACCGTAAGCACCCTGAAGCTGCTTGACCACCGCCTTCAGGGCGTCAGCGAGGTCGCTCTGCGATTTCAGGGTGTGATCGAGCAGGTGCACGATGACTTCGGTATCGGTATCGGAGCTGAAGGTATAACCCAGGCCCTGCAGGCGCTCGCGCAGCGGACCGTGGTTTTCGATGATGCCGTTGTGCACGACGGCCAGCTGATCACCGGAGAAATGCGGGTGGGCATTGTGCTCGGTCGGCACGCCGTGGGTAGCCCAGCGGGTGTGGGCGATACCCAGACGGCCTGGCAGCGGCTCGCTGCTCAGCGCGCTTTCCAGTTCGCTGACCTTGCCAACGCGACGACGACGCTGCAAGGCGCCCAGATCATCGACCAGTGCCACACCGGCGCTGTCGTAGCCACGGTACTCGAGGCGCTTGAGGCCCTCGACCAGCACAGCGGTGATGTTACGTTCGGCGATGGCGCCTACGATGCCACACATAGCGTTCTCCTCAGGAAGCGTCAGCTACCGCGCAGATCAACTGGATCCCGCGGGCCAAGAGTTGTTCACGCGCCTCATCAGCGAGACGCTCGTCGGTAATCAGGGTGTGCACGCTGCTCCAGGGCAGCTCGAGGTTGGGAATGCGGCGGCCGATCTTGTCGCTCTCGACCATCACGATCACTTCACGGGCCACCTCGGCCATCACCCGTGAAAGACCCAGCAATTCGTTGAAGGTGGTGGTACCGCGCTGCAGATCGATGCCGTCGGCACCGATGAACAACTGGTCGAAATCATAGGAGCGCAGCACCTGCTCGGCGACCTGCCCCTGGAAGGAGTCCGAGTGCGGATCCCAGGTTCCGCCGGTCATCAACAGCACCGGCTCGTGCTCGATGTCGCTCAGGGCGTTGGCCACGCTCAGTGAATTGGTCATGACCACCAGGCCGGGCTTGTGGCCCAGTTCGGGAATCATCGCCGCCGTGGTGGTACCGCTGTCGATGATGATCCGCGCATGCTCGCGAATCCGCGCCACGCCGGCACGGGCGATGGCCTGCTTGTAGCGGGAAATCGGCTGACTGCTCTCGACGATCAGTTCCTGGGGCAACGGCACGGCACCGCCATAGCGGCGTAGCAGCAGGCCGTTGGTTTCCAGAGCGGCGAGGTCCTTGCGGATGGTCACTTCGGACGTCGCGAAACGCTTGGCCAAGGCATCCACGCTCACCTCACCCTGCTCGGCGAGCAAGGTGAGAATGGTGTGGCGGCGCTGCGGTGTGTTGCGCTTCGACATGCTTAAGTTTCGATTCGAAAGATAATGGAGCGAATCAAAACCTAACGAAGCTTCTCTGTCAAGACGCTCAAGCCCTGTGGATAAGCTGACTCGTCCCGGACTGCAGCCGGAAGATCAAGTTATCCACAGAAGGAGCTTACTTCTGCTTTTTGGTCGGGCGCTGCCAGCCTTCGATATTGCGCTGGCGGCCACGGGCCACAGCCAGGTTCCTGGGTGGCACGTCGTTGGTAATGGTCGAGCCGGCGGCGGTGTTGGAGCCATCACCGATATCCACAGGTGCAATCAGCGCGTTGTTGGAGCCGATGAATACATCCTCTCCGATCACAGTCTGATGCTTGTTGGCGCCGTCATAGTTGACGGTGATGGTGCCAGCGCCAATGTTGGTGCGCGCACCAATGACCGTGTCACCCAGGTACGTCAGGTGACCCGCCTTCACGCCCTCCCCCAGCACGGCATTCTTCAGTTCCACGAAGTTACCCACATGGGCCTTGGCACCCAGCACGCTGCCCGGGCGCAGACGGGCGAACGGGCCGCAATCGGCACCCTCACCCACTTCGGCACCTTCCAGATGGCTGTTGGCCTTGACGATGGCGCCCTTGCGCAGGGTGCTGTCCTTGATCACGCAGTTGGGGCCGATCTGCACGTCATCTTCGATGACTACCCGGCCTTCGAGGATCACGTTGATGTCGATGGTCACATCGCGGCCCACGCTGACATCGCCGCGCACATCGAAACGATGCGGGTCACGCAGGGTGACGCCCTGCGCCATCAGGCGGCGGGCGATGCGCTGCTGGTAATGACACTCCAGCTGCGAGAGCTGGATGCGGTCGTTGGCACCGAGCACTTCCATCTCGTCGGCGGCCCGTTCGGTGGCTACCACCAGGCCGTCGGCCACTGCCATGGCGATCACGTCGGTCAGGTAGTACTCGCCCTGGGCATTGCTGTTCGACAGCCGCCCCAGCCAGTCGGCCAGGCGCTTGCCCGGCACCGCGAGAATGCCGGTATTGCCTTCACGGATCTGCCGCTGCGCTGCGCTGGCATCCTTGTGCTCGACGATGGCCTGCACCACGCCCTGATCGTCGCGCACGATGCGGCCGTAGCCGGTCGGATCGGCGAGCTCGACGGTGAGCAGGCCAAGCTGGTCGTCATTGACCAGAGCCAGCAGGCGCTGCAGGGTCGCGGTCTCGATCAGCGGCACGTCACCGTAGAGGATCAATACGGTATCGGCACTGAGCTGCGGCAGCGCCTGAGCCACTGCGTGGCCGGTACCGAGCTGCTCGGCCTGGATGACGAAATTCAGGTCGTCCGCTGCCAGCTGCTCACGCACCTTCTCGGCGCCATGCCCGATCACCACCTGAATGCTCTGAGGTTGCAGGCTGCGGGCGGTGTCGACGACGTGGGCGAGCATGGGCTTGTGGGCCACCGGGTGCAGAACCTTGGGCAGAGCGGAGCGCATGCGGGTGCCTTGGCCGGCGGCGAGGATGACGATATCGAGGGACATGGCGAGCGGTTCCTTGGCAATCGCAGCCGCACGGGTCGGCTGCGAAACAAAAACGATAGAAAAGCAAAAGGGTAGCCAAGGCTACCCTTTTACCAAGCAACGATGAAGCCCGCAGGTATCAGCTACCGCCGAACTTCTTGCGCAGTTGCTGGACGGTGCGCAGCTGGGCTGCGGCCTCGGCCAGACGCGTAGCGGCAGAACCGTAGTCGAACTCGGCACCCTGCTCGCTCAGCGCTTTCTCGGCAGCCTTGACGGCTTCCTGAGCAGAGGCTTCGTCCAGGTCGGCAGCACGTTGCACGGTATCGGCAAGTACCTTGACCATGCTCGGCTGCACTTCGAGGAAGCCACCGGAGATGTAGAACACCTCGGTTTCGCCACCCTGCTTGACCAGACGAATCGGGCCCGGCTTGAGGTCGGTGATCAGCGGTGCGTGGCCCGGGGAAATCCCCAGATCACCCAGGTTGCCGTGGGCGATCACCATTTCGACCAGACCGGAGAAGATCTCGCCTTCTGCGCTGACGATGTCGCAATGGACTGTCATAGCCATATCTAGCCTCACGTAAGCGCCCGTTGCCGGGCGCACGGGTGATTACAGTTTTTTCGCTTTCTCGATGGCTTCTTCGATGCCGCCGACCATGTAGAACGCCTGCTCCGGCAGGTGATCGTACTCACCTTTGAGGATGCCGCTGAAACCAGCGATGGTGTCCTTCAGGGAAACGTACTTGCCTGGCGAACCGGTGAAGACTTCGGCCACGAAGAACGGCTGGGACAGGAAGCGCTGGATCTTACGAGCACGGGATACCAGCTGCTTGTCTTCTTCCGACAGTTCGTCCATGCCGAGGATCGCGATGATGTCCTTCAGCTCTTTGTAGCGCTGCAGCACGTACTGAACGCCGCGAGCGGTGTCGTAGTGCTCCTGGCCGATCACGTTCGGGTCCAGCTGGCGCGAAGTCGAGTCGAGTGGATCGACCGCTGGGTAGATACCCAAGGAAGCGATGTCACGGGACAGTACGACGGTGGCGTCCAAGTGGGCGAAGGTGGTCGCCGGGCTCGGGTCGGTCAAGTCGTCCGCAGGGACGTATACGGCCTGGATCGAGGTGATCGAACCGGTCTTGGTCGACGTGATGCGCTCTTGCAGAACACCCATCTCTTCAGCCAGGGTCGGCTGATAACCTACTGCAGACGGCATACGGCCGAGCAGTGCGGATACTTCGGTACCGGCCAGGGTGTAGCGGTAGATGTTGTCCACGAAGAACAGAACATCACGGCCTTCGTCACGGAACTTCTCGGCCATGGTCAGGCCGGTCAGTGCTACGCGCAGACGGTTGCCTGGTGGCTCGTTCATCTGACCGTAGACCAGGGCTACCTTGTCGAGAACGTTGGAGTCCTTCATCTCGTGGTAGAAGTCGTTACCCTCACGAGTACGCTCACCCACACCGGCGAACACGGAATAACCGCTGTGCTCGATGGCGATGTTACGGATCAGTTCCATCATGTTCACGGTCTTGCCGACACCGGCACCACCGAACAGACCGACTTTACCGCCCTTGGCGAACGGGCAGACCAGGTCGATGACCTTGATGCCGGTTTCCAGCAGCTCGTTGGAGCCAGCTTGCTCGGCGTAGGTCGGCGCAGGACGGTGAATGCCCCAACGCTCTTCTTCGCCAATCGGGCCAGCTTCGTCGATCGGGTTGCCCAGTACGTCCATGATACGGCCCAGGGTTTTCACCCCGACCGGTACCTGGATGCCTGCGCCAGTGCTGTCGACGTCCAGGCCACGTTTCAGGCCTTCGGTCGAACCCATCGCAATGGTACGCACCACGCCGTCGCCCAGCTGCTGCTGAACTTCCAGAGTGGTTTCGGCGCCGACTACTTTCAGCGCTTCATAAACACTCGGCACCTTGTCACGCGGGAATTCCACGTCGATGACGGCGCCGATGATTTGAACGATACGTCCGCTACTCATCTTTGGTTCCTCTGAATATTTGAACCGTTAAACCGCGGCAGCGCCGCCGACGATTTCCGAAATTTCCTGGGTGATCGCTGCCTGACGTGCCTTGTTGTAAACCAACTGCAGGTCTTTGATGATGTCGCCAGCGTTGTCGGTGGCATTCTTCATCGCAATCATCCGCGCGGCCTGTTCGGCTGCGTTGTTCTCGACCACTGCCTGATACACCTGCGACTCCACGTAGCGCACCATCAGCCCGTCAAGCAGTTGCTTGGCGTCGGGTTCGTACAGGTAGTCCCAGTGGTGCTTCAGTTCCTGATCCGGATCGGCCACCAGTGGAATCAACTGCTCCACGGTCGGCTTCTGGGTCATGGTATTGATGAACTTGTTGGAAACCACGGACAAACGGTCGATGCGCCCTTCCAGGTAAGCATCGAGCATCACCTTGACGCTGCCGATCAGATCATTGATCGACGGCTCTTCGCCGAGGTGGCTGATCGCAGCGACGACGTTGCCACCAAAGTTGCGGAAGAATGCCGCGCCCTTGCTGCCAACCACGCAGAGATCGATCTCCACGCCGCGCTCGCGGTTTGCCGACATGTCCTTGACCAGGGCCTTGAACAGGTTGGTATTCAAGCCACCGCACAGACCACGGTCCGAACTCACCACCACGTAACCGACGCGCTTTACTTCGCGTTCGATCATGAAGGGATGACGGTATTCCGGGTTGGCGTTGGCCAAATGACCAATTACCTGGCGGATACGCTCCGCGTAGGGACGGCTAGCTGCCATGCGCTGTTGTGCCTTGCGCATCTTGCTGACCGCCACCTTTTCCATGGCGCTGGTGATCTTCTGCGTGCTTTTGATGCTCGCAATCTTGCTGCGAATCTCTTTTGCGCCTGCCATTTCACACCTATCGGGTTAGCAGGCGGGCGCCGTTGGGCGCCCGCTGCGGCTTACCAGGTTTGGGTGGCTTTGAACTTCTCGATACCGGCTTTCAGCTGGCCATCGATGTCGTCATTGAAGTCACCCTTCTCGTTGATCTTCGCCATCAGAGCGGCGTAATCACGGTTGAAGAAGGCGATCAGAGCCTGCTCGAAGCTGATGATCTTGGCGACTTCGATGTCGGTCAGGAAACCACGCTCTGCGGCATACAGCGACAGCGCCATGTCCGCGATGGACATCGGAGCGTATTGCTTCTGCTTCATCAGCTCGGTAACGCGCTGGCCGTGCTCAAGCTGCTTGCGGGTGGCTTCGTCCAGGTCAGAAGCGAACTGGGCGAATGCCGCCAGTTCACGGTACTGAGCCAGAGCGGTACGGATACCACCGGAGAGCTTCTTGATGATCTTGGTCTGCGCAGCACCACCCACACGGGATACCGAGATACCGGCGTTGACGGCCGGACGGATACCCGAGTTGAACATGGCCGATTCCAGGAAGATCTGACCGTCGGTGATCGAAATCACGTTGGTCGGAACGAACGCGGAAACGTCGCCAGCCTGGGTTTCGATGATCGGCAGAGCGGTCAGGGAACCGGTCTTGCCAGTCACGGCGCCATTGGTGAACTTCTCGACGTACTCTTCGGAAACGCGCGATGCACGCTCCAGCAGACGGCTGTGGAGATAGAACACGTCGCCCGGGTAGGCTTCACGGCCTGGCGGACGGCGCAGCAGCAGGGAGATCTGACGGTAAGCAACGGCCTGCTTGGAGAGGTCGTCGTACACGATCAGGGCATCTTCACCGCGGTCACGGAAGTATTCGCCCATGGTGCAGCCGGCGTAAGGAGCCAGGAACTGCAGCGCAGCGGATTCGGAAGCCGAGGCAGCCACCACGATGGTGTTGGCCAGAGCACCGGACTCTTCCAGTTTGCGAACCACGTTGGCGATGGTCGATTGCTTCTGACCGATGGCTACGTAGACGCAGAAGATGCCGCTTTTCTTCTGGTTGATGATGGCGTCGACGGCCAGAGCAGTCTTGCCGATCTGACGGTCACCGATGATCAGCTCACGCTGGCCACGGCCTACCGGGATCATGGCATCGACCGACTTGTAACCGGTCTGCACCGGCTGGTCGACCGACTTACGCCAGATTACGCCAGGTGCGACTTTCTCGACGGCGTCGGTGGCTTGAGCATTGATCGGGCCTTTGCCATCGATCGGGTTGCCCAGTGCGTCGACAACGCGGCCCAGCAGTTCCGGACCAACCGGAACTTCCAGGATGCGGCCCGTGCACTTGGCGCTCATGCCTTCGGCCAGGGTGGTGTACGCACCCAGGATTACGGCACCTACGGAGTCTTGCTCCAGGTTCAGTGCCATACCGTAGACGCTGCCCGGGAACTCGATCATTTCGCCGTACATGACGTCGGCGAGACCGTGAATGCGCACGATACCGTCAGACACGCTGACGACAGTGCCTTCGTTACGGGCTTGGGAAGAGACGTCGAGTTTCTCGATACGTCCCTTGATGATTTCACTAATTTCGGAAGGATTGAGTTGCTGCATAGCTCTGCTGCCCCTTCAAACTCAAGATTTCAATGCTTCGGCCAGCTTCGCGATTTTGCCGCGAACTGAGCCATCGATAACCAGGTCGCCGGCGCGGATTACGACACCACCAATCAAGGCGGCATCCTCCGCAGCATGCAGGCGCACTTCCCGGCCGAGCCGTGCACTGAGAACCTTGGCGAGTTTGTCTTGCTGTTCATCGCTCAATGCGAAGGCACTGGTGACATCCACGTCGATCGACTTCTCCTGTTCGGCCTTGTAGAGCTCGAACAGCGAGTAGATTTCCGGCAACAGGGCCAGACGATCGTTCTCTGCGACAACGTGGATGAAATTGCGTACCTGGGCGTCGAACTTGTCACCACACACCTCGACGAAGGTGGTGGCCTTGTCTGTACTCGTCAAACGCGGGGCCTTGAACACGCGCTGCAGGGTGGCGTCTTGCGACACCGCCGCTGCCAGGCCGAGCATGGCTGACCAAGAGGCCAGCTGCTGGTGAGCCTGGGCGTATTCGAAGGCCGCCTTGGCGTAAGGTCGGGCCAACGTGGTCAGTTCTGCCATGATCGCGCCCTCGCTTAAATTTCGGCGGCCAGTTTGGAAACCAGCTCCGCATGCGCGTTTTGGTCGATAGATGCGCCCAGGATCTTCTCGGCACCGCCAACGGCCAGAGCACCCACTTGGGCACGCAGCGCGTCTTTGATGCTGTTGATTTCCTGTTCGATCTCGGCCTGAGCCTGTGCCTTCACACGATCCGCCTCGACACGAGCCTGTTCACGGGCTTCATCGACGATTTGGGTACCGCGTTTCTTGGCTTGCTCAATGATCTCAGCAGCCTGTGTCTTGGCTTCGCGCAGTTGTTGACCCGCTTTCTCTTGGGCCAACTCCAGATCACGAGCCGCACGACTGGCTGCATCCAGACCTTCTGCAATCTTCTTCTGACGTTCTTGCAAAGCCGCAATGACCGGAGGCCACACGAACTTCATGCAGAACAGCACGAAGATAAAGAAGGCAACGGACTGACCAATCAGGGTTGCATTAATGTTCACGCCAACACCTCGCTCGTTCGTTGTCCATCACACCAATCAGCTCGAAAATTCGAGTGATTAGCCAGCGATTTGACCAACGAAGGGGTTCGCGAAGGTGAAGAACAGTGCGATACCAACACCGATCATGGTCACGGCGTCGAGCAGGCCGGCGACGATGAACATTTTCACTTGCAGCATTGGGACCATTTCCGGCTGACGCGCAGCGCCTTCCAGGAACTTGCCGCCCAGCAGGCCGAAGCCGATGGCGGTACCCAGAGCGCCCAGGCCAATCAGCAGAGCAACAGCGATCGCGGTCAGACCAACTACAGTTTCCATCTTTCCTCCCGACTTTTTACGTCGTATTGGTTAAGGTTTTTCTAAGGGTAAAGCGGTAAAGCAAAATCGTTGCTTCCAGTGCCCTTGCGGGCGATCCAGCCGAAACTGGAATCCATCGAAAACGCCGTGCATCCCGCCAGGGCAGTGGATGCGCGTCACGCCATCAATGGCTGTCTTCGTGCGCCATCGACAGGTAGACGATGGTCAGCATCATGAAGATGAATGCCTGCAGCGTGATGATGATCAGGTGGAACACTGCCCAGGCCCACTGCAGTACGCCTGCCAGTGCTGCCAACAGAATGCCGCCGCCGAACATGACCGCGATGAGGATGAAGATCAGCTCGCCGGCATACAGGTTGCCGAACAGACGCAGCGCCAGGGAAATCGGCTTGGCGATCAGGGTCACGAACTCCAGCAGGAGGTTGACCGGGATCAGCAGGATTTTCACGAAGATGTTCTTGGCGCTGAACGGGTGCAGGGTCAGTTCGCCGAGGAAGCCGCCGATGCCCTTGACCTTGATGCTGTAGAAAATGATCAGCGCGAACACCGACAGGGCCATGCCCAGGGTCGCGTTCGGGTCAGTGGTCGGAACGGCGCGGAAGAACAGGTGCTCGTCGCCGGCGATCTTGGCAGCAGCGACTGGAATCCAGTCCACCGGCACCAAGTCCATCAGGTTCATCAGGAAGATCCAGACGAAGATGGTCAGGGCCAACGGGGCGATCAGTGCGTTACGACCGTGGAAGGTGTCCTTGACGCTGCCGTCGACGAACTCGACCAGCACTTCGACGAAGTTCTGCAGACCGCCAGGCTGGCCCGAGGTTGCGCGGCTTGCGGCAGCCTTGAACAGCAGAATGAAGATCAGGCCCAGCACCACGGAGATACCCAGGGTGTCGAGGTGGAATGCCCAGAAGCCCATTTCTTTGGCTTCTTCAGCGGAGTGGGCGAAACCCCAGCCATTCACCGGATGCTGACCATAGGTCAGGTTCTGCAAGTGATGCTGGATATAACCCGAAGCGGTTTCTGCAGCTGCCATAAATCCCTCAAACGCTCTAAGGCTTTAAAAGTTATCTCTTCATCAGCAAGGGTGCGAACCAGTTGACCAATTGGGTCAGCAGGAACACGCCGAACAACGCCAGCGCATCCAAAGGCTTCACACCTGCAAACACCAGCGCAAAAAGCACCGCTGTCAGAACCAGTTTCCCAGCTTCGCCGGCGTAGAACGACCGAACGATGGCCTGGGCTGCCCGCGCTCCGGAAAACCGGAATGCCTTGTGGGCGAAGTACACATTCGGCAGCAAGGCAATCAGCCCGCCACACAAGCCTGAATATCCGCCGATCGAGCCCCGCCAGTGCCAGCAGGCAGCGGCAAGAACCAATGCCACGATCAGTTGAGCTACCAGAACAGGAAACACCGGCAGTCGATGGAATGGCAGGCGTTTTGGCGTGCGTATATCCATCATTTTTCCCGGTAAATCGTACTCAGACTTCGTTACCAAGCTAATCAATAACTTGGCACATTTTGTGCCGTCGAAATGCGCGCAGAGTATAGGGGTGGTTCCCACCCCGTTCAACTGCCCGAAAGTCTTTTCGCACTAGTGCTGCGCGGGCAATTGTTTCAGCGGATGTGGGCTAGGACGCCCTGGAGCTCATCGAGGGAATTGTAGCGAATGACCAGTTGGCCTTTACCCTTCTGACCGTGCTTGATCTGCACTGGAGAGCCCAGGCGCTCAGCCAGGCGCTGTTCGAGCCGACTGATATCCGGATCGGTCTTGGTGGCGGCTACGGGCTTCTCCTGGGTGTTCAGCCATTGCCGCACCAGCGCCTCGGTCTGACGGACGGTCAGGCCCCGTGCGACAACGTGTCGCGCTCCTTCGGTCTGCTGTTCGGCAGGCAGGCCCAGCAGGGCGCGAGCGTGACCCATTTCCAGGTCACCGTGGGAAAGCAGGGTTTTCACCTCTTCGGGCAGAGCGATCAAGCGCAGCAGGTTGGTGATGGTCACCCGCGACTTGCCGACGGCTTCGGCGACCTGTTGCTGCGTCAGCTGGAACTCCTGCTGCAAGCGCTGCAGGGCCATGGCTTCTTCGATCGGGTTGAGGTCTTCACGCTGGATGTTCTCGATCAGCGCCATGGCGATGGCGGCTTCGTCCGGCAGTTCGCGGACCAGCGCCGGGATGCGGTCCAGGCCGGCCTGCTGAGTGGCCCGCCAGCGACGTTCACCCGCGACGATTTCGTAACGGCCGTCACCGACCGGACGCACCACGATGGGCTGCATCACGCCGTGGGTCTTGATCGAGTGGGCCAGTTCTTCGAGGGCGGTGGCGTCCATGTCGCGGCGCGGCTGGTACTTGCCGCGCTGGATCAGATCCAGAGGCAGGTGCTGCAACTCACTGGTATCGGCCTTGACCGCTTCTTCCTCAAGGGCGTCGACGCTGGTGCCCCCCAACAGGGCGTCCAGGCCTCGTCCCAGCCCACGTTTCTTGGCGGCCATGCACAGATTCCTTATACGGTTGCGGTGTGGGCGTTCGCGCGCTGCCGGCGAACCAGTTCGCCAGCCAGCGCCAGATAGGCGATCGCACCACGGGATTGCTTGTCGTAGACCAGCGCCGGCATGCCGAAGCTCGGCGCTTCGGCCAGTCGCACGTTACGCGGGATCACGGTTTGATAGAGCGTCTCGGGGAAATGTTCCTTGAGCTGCGCCGATACATCGTTGGTCAGGCTGATGCGCGGGTCGTACATGGTGCGCAACAGGCCTTCGATCTTCAGCGACGGATTGAGCAGCTTGCCGATGCGCTGGATGCTGTTGACCAGATCGCTCAGCCCCTCGAGTGCGTAGTACTCGCACTGCATGGGGATGATCACTCCATCGGCGGCGACCAGGGCGTTGACCGTCAGCATGGACAGCGCCGGTGGGCAGTCGATGAGGATGTAATCGTAATTTTCGCGGATCGGCGCCAGCGCATAACGCAGGCGGCTTTCCTTCATCTTCATTTCCAGCAGGGACACTTCCGCGGCGGTCAGGTCGCGGTTGGCGGGCAGCAGCTGGTAGCCACCATGCTCGGAAAACTGCATGGCCTCGACCAGATTGCACTCGCCGACCAGTACGTCGTAGATCGAGTGCTCCAGCGCCTGTTTGTCCACACCGCTGCCAGTGGTGGCGTTGCCCTGCGGGTCGAGGTCGATGAGCAGCACACGGCGTTTGGTCGCAACCAGGGAAGCCGCCAGGTTGATGCAGGTGGTGGTCTTGCCCACCCCGCCTTTCTGGTTGGCGATTGCGAATACTTTAGCCATGTTGCCGTTCCCCCTAAACCGAGCGACGCAGTATCAACAGATGGCGCTGACCTTGGCAACCGGGAACCTTGAGCACGTGGGTTGCAGTGAGACGGAAGTCCGCTGGCAATGCCTGCAACTCATCGTCCGGATGCACGCCTTTCATTGCCAGCCACTGGGTCTGGGTATCGCCAAGGTGGCGCGTCCAGTTGGAAAAATCTTCCAGTGAGCTGAAAGCCCGTGAACAGATACCGCCGAACGGCCGCTCAGGCGTGAAGCCTTCCACACGGCTGTGGATAACTTCCAGGTTGGCCAGCTTCAGCTCGAGTTTCACCTGGGTCAGGAAGCGGGTTTTCTTGCCGTTGGAATCGAGCAGTGTGAAGCGCCGCTCCGGAAACAGGATAGCCAGCGGAATACCGGGCATGCCGCCGCCACTGCCGACATCCAGCCAGTTATCCCCAGCCTCCGCGACGAAGGGCACCACGCTGAGGCTGTCGAGCAGATGACGCGAGACCATCTCGTCGGGGTCGCGTACGGCGGTCAGGTTGTAGGCCTTGTTCCACTTGATCAGCAGGGCCAGGTAGGCAAGCAATTGCTGGTGTTGTTGCTCGGACAGGGTGACACCCAGTTCGAGGGCGCCTTGTTGCAATTCTTCGGCGTGGCGAGAGGTCACGGACATCAGGCGGTCTGCTCCATCTGGCGAGCGGCGCCACGTTTCTTCAGGTGGATCAGCAACAGGGAGATCGCGGCTGGGGTGACGCCCGGAATCCGCGATGCCTGGCCCAGGGTCTGTGGTCGGGCATTGCCGAGCTTGTGCTGGATCTCCTTGGACAGACCGGCAATCGTCGCGTAGTCGATATCCACAGGCAGCGCGGTTTCTTCACTGGCGCGCAAGCGAGCGATCTCGTCCTGCTGACGCTCGATGTAACCCGCGTACTTGGTCTTGATCTCGACCTGCTCGGCGACCTGCGGATCCTCGGCGCCTTCACCGGTCACCTGGACCAGGCCGGCGTAGCCGATCTCCGGGCGCGCCAACAGGTTGAGCAGGTTGTACTCGTGGGTCAGCGGCGTGCCGAAACGCTCGACGAGCGCATCGCCCTGAGGCGTGTTCGGGCGTACCCAGGTACTTTTCAGGCGCTGCTCTTCACGGACGATACCTTCACGCTTGGCCTCGAAGGCTGCCCAACGATCGTCGTCGACCAGGCCGAGCTCGCGACCTTTTTCGGTCAGGCGCAGATCGGCGTTGTCTTCGCGCAGGATCAGCCGGTACTCGGCCCGCGAGGTGAACATGCGGTAAGGCTCCTGGGTACCCAGGGTGATCAGGTCGTCGACCAGCACGCCGATGTAGGCCTCATCGCGACGCGGGCACCAGCTGTCCTTGCCCTGGGCACGCAACGCGGCGTTGGCACCGGCCAGCAGGCCCTGTGCACCGGCTTCTTCGTAGCCGGTGGTGCCGTTGATCTGACCGGCGAAGAACAGCCCGCCGATGACCTTGGTCTCCAGGCTGTACTTCAGGTCGCGCGGGTCGAAGTAGTCGTACTCGATGGCGTAGCCCGGACGCACGATATGGGCATTCTCCATCCCGCGGATGCTTTGCACGATCTGCAATTGCACGTCGAACGGCAGCGAGGTGGAGATTCCGTTGGGGTACAGCTCATGGGTGGTCAGGCCTTCCGGCTCGATGAACACCTGGTGACTGTCCTTGTCGGCGAAGCGATGGATCTTGTCCTCGATGGACGGGCAGTAACGCGGCCCGACACCCTCGATGACCCCGGAATACATCGGCGAACGGTCGAGGTTGGCAGCGATGATTTCGTGGGTACGCGCATTGGTGTGGGTGATCCAGCAGCTCACCTGGCGAGGATGCTGTTCCTTGCTGCCCATGAACGACATCACCGGAATCGGCGTATCGCCTGGCTGCTCGGTCATCGCCGAGAAATCCACCGAGCGACCATCGATGCGTGGTGGCGTACCGGTTTTCAGGCGACCGACGCGCAGCGGAAGTTCACGCATGCGTTTGGCGAGGGCATTCGAGGGCGGATCACCGGCGCGGCCGCCGGAATAGTTCTGCAGGCCGATGTGGATAAGTCCACCGAGAAAGGTCCCGGTGGTCAGCACCACGGAATCGGCGAAGAAACGCAGGCCCATCTGAGTGACCACGCCCTTGACTTCGTCCTGCTCGACGATCAGGTCGTCGGCAGCCTGCTGGAAGATCCACAGGTTGGGCTGGTTTTCCAGGATCTCGCGTACCGCTGCCTTGTACAGGATACGGTCAGCCTGAGCACGGGTCGCACGTACTGCCGGGCCCTTGCGGCTGTTGAGTACGCGGAACTGGATGCCACCCTTGTCGGTGGCGATCGCCATGGCACCACCCAAGGCGTCGATTTCCTTGACCAGATGGCTTTTGCCGATCCCGCCGATGGCCGGGTTGCAGCTCATCTGCCCGAGGGTTTCCACGTTGTGGGTCAGCAGAAGGGTTTTTACACCCATGCGCGCCGCTGCAAGCGCAGCCTCGGTACCGGCATGGCCGCCGCCGATGACGATCACCTGAAAACGGGAAGGGAAATCCACCACGCACCTCGTGCCTGTTGAGTAAGGGAGCTTTTTGGTTTGAAAGCGAGAAAGGGCGGCAAGTATAGGGACTTAGGCAGGTTGAAAGAAGCCTTTTGCACAAAAAATAGCCAATCGGGTGTCAGGGAAATCATCCGATGTCCCGATGCGCTTCACCTTGTCCGCTCATCGCTCCTGCAGGTCAGATGGTCTGGAGGTAAATAAAAGAAAAAAGAATGATTTTTTTAAAAGGCTTGTTTTTATGTTTATAAATGGTGGCGGGCATTTCTGTGGATACATTGCTACAGGCCTTTAACCACGTGATGTACAGCGATGTATGAAAGCGGGATTAACCTGGGCTGCAGGTGTTAGGTAGCGGTTATCAGCCTGTGTGTAAAACGGGTACTTATGCACAGGGTGGGTTATCCCTAGCTTTGTCACCGGGTTATGGGCATAGCTCAGTGGCGGTTTTCCACAGGGTTTATTTGGGCTGTTGAAATCCTCGATAGGCAGGTAATGAGCTATGAGACAGGGTACGGCTGGCAGGTCCTGGTCAGAATGCGGGACCTGCAAGTGAGAGAAATTGCAGAGAAGGGAGAGGCTTTTGTATGAGGGAGATGGCTGGCTGAATGGAGCAAGCCGCGACCTGTAGGAACACGCCTGTGGGCGATGCGATGGCGTGATGCTGCAAAATTTGGCAGGACTGCCATTCACTGCGGCGGTCGGCCGACAGGGCGTGCGGAACGCCTGTGGCCCCTGGGGATAAGTGCAGATCGGTCAGCAGGCGGGAGAGCAAGCAGGGCTTTGCGCGAAGCTACAGAGCCCCGACACGTTCATTTACCGATGCAGAAGCTCGAAAAGATGCGCCCCAGCAGATCGTCCGAGCTGAAGGCACCGGTGATCTCACCGAGCGCCTGCTGAGCCTGCCGCAGGTCCTCGGCGAGCAGTTCCCCGGCGCCTGCGAGCGTCAGTTGGGCGTGGCCGTGGTCGAGGTGGCTCTGTGCCTGGTGCAAGGCATCGAGGTGGCGGCGGCGCGCGCTGAAGCCGCTTTCAGCGGTCTGCTGGAAGCCCATGCAGGCTTTCAGGTGTTCACGCAGCAGGTCCAGGCCTTCGCTGGATTTGGCCGATAGCACCAGCGTGGCATGGCCATCGTCGCTGAGTTGCAGGCCGACAGGTTCGGCGGAAAGGTCTGCCTTGTTGCGGATCAGGGTGACACGAGCAGGGTCCGGGCGCCGCTCGAGAAACTCCGGCCACAGCGCGAAGGGATCATTGGCCTCGGGTGCAGTGGAGTCGACCACCAGCAGCACGCGGTCCGCTTCGCCGATTGCCTTCAGCGCACGCTCCACGCCAATGCGCTCGACCTGATCGTCGGTATCGCGCAGCCCTGCGGTATCCACCACATGCAGTGGCATGCCATCGATGTGGATATGTTCGCGCAGCACATCCCGGGTGGTACCGGCGATGTCGGTGACGATGGCGGCTTCGCGCCCGGCCAGCGCATTGAGCAGGCTGGATTTTCCGGCATTCGGCCGGCCGGCGATCACCACGTTCATGCCATCGCGCAACAATGCGCCCTGGCCCGCCTCACGCAACACTGTGGATAACTGTGTGCGTACAGCTTCAAGCAGGCTCAGTACGTGGCCATCGGCCAGAAAGTCGATTTCCTCTTCTGGGAAGTCGATGGCGGCTTCGACGTAGATACGCAGGCTGATCAGTCGCTCGGTCAGCTCATGCACTCGACGGGAGAATTCGCCTTGCAACGAGCGCACGGCATTGCGCGCCGCCTGGGCGGAACTGGCTTCGATCAGGTCGGCGATCGCTTCCGCCTGAGCCAGGTCGAGCTTGTCATTGAGGAATGCCCGTTCGCTGAACTCACCAGGGCGGGCCTGGCGTGCGCCCAGTTCCATGCTGCGTTGCAGCAGCATGTCCAGAACCACGGGACCGCCATGGCCCTGGAGCTCGAGCACGTCCTCCCCGGTAAAGGAGTTGGGTCCGGGGAAGAACAGCAGCAGGCCTTCGTCGATCACCTCGCCGGAATCGTCATGCCAGGCACCGTAGTGCGCATGCCGTGGTGTCGGCTCGATACCGCTCAGGGTAATGGCGATCATCCGTGCACGGGGCCCGGAGACCCGCACGATGCCCACACCGCCACGACCCTGGGCAGTGGCGACGGCGGCGATGGTTTCACGGGATGTGGACATAAAACTCTCCAAACGCTGGATAGCAAAACGCCCCACGAGGGGGCGTTCTGTGTGTAGCCGGCGAAGCTTAGTAGATCAGGCTGCGGAAGCCTTGGTCTGCGCTTCGATCTTGCGGGTAATGTACCACTGCTGGGCGATGGACAGGACGTTGTTGACCACCCAGTACAGCACCAGACCAGCCGGGAACCACAGGAAGAAGAAGGTGAAAATGATCGGCATCATTTTCATCACACGAGCCTGCATGGGGTCCGGCGGCGTCGGGTTCAACTGCTGCTGGATGAACATGGTAGCGCCCATGATGATCGGCAGGATGAAGAACGGGTCCTTGATCGACAGGTCGGTGATCCACAGGATCCACGGTGCCTGACGCATCTCGACGGATTCCAGCAGGGTCCAGTACAGGGCCAGGAACACCGGCATCTGCACGAGGATCGGCAAGCAGCCGCCCAGCGGGTTGATCTTCTCTTTCTTGTACAGCTCCATCATCGCCTGGGACATCTTCTGGCGATCGTCACCGAACTGTTCCTTCAGCGCCTGCAGGCGCGGCGAGACGGCACGCATGCGCGCCATGGAACGGTAGCTGGCGGCCGACAGCGGGAAGAAGGCCAGCTTGATGATCAGCGTCAGCACGATGATCGAGAAGCCCCAGTTGCCGAGCAGGTTGTGGATATGTTCCAGCAACCAGAAGATCGGTTCGGCAAGGAACCACAGGATGCCGTAGTCGACGGTCTTGTCCAGGCCCGGCGACAGCGCAGCGAGATCCTTCTGGATCTTCGGACCGGCATACAGGGTGGTGCTGGCCTGGGCTTCGGCGCCGGCAGGGATGTTCAGAGCCGGGCCGGTGTAGCCGATGATGTAGTTACCCTGGCTGTCCTTGCGGGTCTGCACCAGGTTGGTATCGTCTTTCGAAGGAATCCAGGCGGTCACGAAATAGTGCTGCAACCAGGCAACCCAGCCGCCCTGCACGGTTTCCTTGAGGCCTTGCTTGTCGATGTCTTTCATCGACACCTTGGTGTACGGCTTCTCGGCGGTCCACAGCGCTGCACCCAGGTAGGTGGCAGTGCCGGTGGCGGTGCTGGAAGACGGGTCACCGCTGTTGTCACGCTTGAGCTGGGCGAACAGGTTACCGGTCCACGGTGTGGCACTCTGGTTGTTGATCAGGTAGGTCACGCCGATCTGATAACCATTGCCACTGATGCAGCCAGCTTTCTTCTGCTCCACTTCCTTGGCCGAGCAACTGGTATCGAGGCCACGGTTGAAGGTGAAACGCTTGATGTAGTTGACGCCGGCTTCGCTGAAGCTCAGGTCGACGACCAGTTGGTCCTGACCATCAGCCAGCTGATAGACGCGCTGCTCGCTGTTGTACAGCGGACGACCATTGGCGCGGGCGTCAGGGCCGTTTGCCCCGGTCAGGCCGCTTTGCGCCAGGTACAGGTGCTCGCTGCCATTGTCGAACAGCTGGAACGGAACATCGGGACGGTCCTGACGACGCGGGTAGTGGGGCAGTTGCAGGCGCACCACATCACCACCGCGTGGATCGATGGCCAGATCCAGAACGTCGGTTTTAACCTGGATCAGCTCATCGCTGACAGCGACGGCCTCCACCGGGCTTGGATCGGTGCCTTCGGCGTTTGCCGTCGGGACATCGTCATTGCTGGCAACGGAGGCGGTTTCCGGCAAGCCTGGGGTGGCCTTGCTGGTGGAAGCTGTCTGATTCGGCAGAGCGGCCTGGCCGTAGTCCTGGTTCCATTGGAGAACCATCATGTAGGACACGACTGCCAGGGCGACGATCAGGATCGAGCGTTTGATATCCATGATTATTCGGCCATCGAAGAGGATCGGGAGTGTTTCGCGAGGGGAACCGGATCGTAGCCTCCGGGATGCCAGGGGTGACAGCGTCCCAGACGACGAACGGTCAGCCAGCCACCACGCAGGACGCCATGGGTTTCGATGGCTTCAAGCGCGTAGCAGGAACAAGAGGGGTAGAAACGACAATGACTGGCCATCAATGGACTGATGGCGTACTGGTAAAACCGGATTGGAGCTTGGACCAGTTTACGCATGGGGATTGTCGTTCACCCCGGTCTGGGCATCGGCCTGTTGGGCAGGCTTGCTGCGGGCGAGGCGTTTCCACAGCTTGCCGAACTGTTGAGCCAGTTCGGCGTTCTGCAGATCACCAAGGCCTTTACGCGCGACCACCACGATGTCCCAGCCCACCAGGTTGTCCTGGTTGAGGCGGAACGATTCGCGGATCTGGCGTTTCAGGCGGTTGCGCTCAACGGAGAGCTTGACGCTCTTCTTGCCGATCACCAGACCTAGGCGTGAATGATCAAGCTCATTGTTGCGCGCAAGCAGCAGGACACTCTTGCCCGGCGCTTTGCCACTGGGAGAGTCGAAGACTGCCTTGAATTGCCGGGGAGTTAGCAGGCGCTTCTCCCGGCCGAAGCCTCGACTCACCACAAGACTGGAAAATCAGACTGCGAGACGAGCACGGCCCTTGGCGCGACGACGCGACAGGACGGCACGGCCGTTCTTGGTAGCCATGCGAGCACGGAAACCGTGGGTACGAGCGCGTTTGATGGTGCTGGGTTGGAAAGTGCGTTTCATGATGCGGTTACCTGGTTGTCGACAACGGACCGGAATGGTCCCCGTTTTAAGAGACCGGCGATTCTAGAGAAAGCCGCAGGCCAGGTCAATTTCCAACCAGGTGTTTTCCATATAGAGAAATATAAAGGAAAGAATCTTTTTAGAAAGGCTTGTTATGTTTTTTATAATTAGCCAATTCGGTTTCTGTGGATAAGTAGCTTGGCGTCTCTGCTTTCGGGGGCTACGAGAATCCGAAACCCTGTCAGAAAGCGGTGCTGCGCCTGTTGGATCAGCGGGCATAAGCTGGGGAAGAAACGGCTGTTTACCCACAGGCCGATTATCCACTCGGTTTTCCCCCTGCTTTCACACCGGCCTCATGGGCTGTTATCCACAGGGTTCAAAGTTGTTCAGCCGACGTGCGGTGTTTTTGATAACACCTTGATTTGTCATGTACTGATCACCTTTCCTATGTGGATAACTCTGGCCGTGGAGGCTACAATAGCGGCTGTTTTTGCCTCAGCGCTTTTGATCAGGGGATGTCCGTGTCCGTGGAACTTTGGCAGCAGTGCGTAGAACTCCTACGCGACGAACTGCCTGCCCAGCAATTCAACACCTGGATCCGTCCACTACAGGTAGAAGCCGAAGGCGACGAGCTGCGTGTCTACGCACCCAATCGTTTCGTGCTCGACTGGGTCAATGAAAAGTACATGGGTCGTATGCTCGAGCTGCTCGGTGAGCGTGCCACGGGCCTGGTACCGGCGATATCGCTGTTGATAGGCAGCCGCCGCAGCTCCACGCCGCGTGCAGTGCTGACGCCCTCGCCCTCGGTGTCCAACTACAGCAGCCCGTCCGCGCCTGCACCGCAGGTCAGCGCACCGCCGCCCAAACCGCCTGTGCAAGCCGAGCCGTCGCGGGCCAGTTTCGATTCCATGGCGGGTGCTGCGTCCAGTGTCGCGCCGGCTCGTGGTGAGCGTAACGTGCAAGTAGAAGGTGGCCTCAAGCACACCAGCTACCTCAACCGCACATTCACCTTCGACAACTTCGTCGAAGGCAAGTCGAACCAGCTGGCTCGTGCCGCTGCCTGGCAGGTCGCGGACAATCCCAAGCACGGTTACAACCCGCTCTTCCTTTATGGTGGCGTCGGCCTCGGCAAGACTCACTTGATGCATGCGGTGGGTAACCACCTGCTGGCCAAGAATCCGAATGCCAAGGTGGTGTATCTGCACTCCGAGCGTTTCGTGGCCGACATGGTCAAGGCGCTGCAGCTCAATGCCATCAACGAGTTCAAACGCTTCTATCGCTCGGTGGATGCGCTGCTCATCGATGACATCCAGTTCTTCGCCAAGAAGGAGCGTTCGCAGGAAGAGTTTTTCCATACCTTCAATGCCTTGCTCGAAGGCGGCCAGCAGGTGATCCTCACCAGCGACCGTTACCCGAAGGAAATCGAAGGCCTGGAAGAGCGGCTCAAGTCGCGCTTCGGCTGGGGCCTGACCGTTGCGGTCGAGCCACCCGAGCTGGAAACACGGGTAGCGATCCTGATGAAAAAGGCCGACCAGGCCAGGGTCGATCTGCCACACGACGCCGCATTCTTCATCGCCCAGCGTATTCGTTCCAACGTACGTGAGCTTGAAGGTGCGCTGAAGCGTGTGATCGCGCATTCGCACTTCATGGGCCGCGATATCACCATCGAGCTGATTCGCGAGTCGTTGAAGGATCTGCTGGCCCTTCAGGACAAGCTGGTCAGTATCGACAACATCCAGCGCACCACGGCGGAGTACTACAAGATCAAGATTACCGATCTGTTGTCCAAACGCCGTTCGCGGTCGATCGCGCGGCCGCGTCAGGTGGCCATGGCGTTGTCGAAGGAATTGACCAACCACAGCCTGCCTGAAATAGGTGTGGCCTTCGGCGGTCGCGATCACACCACTGTATTGCACGCCTGTCGTAAGATTGCTGAACTTAGAGGATCCGACGCGGATATCCGCGAGGATTACAAGAACCTGCTGCGTACACTGACAACGTGATGCGCAATTCCATGCACGAGGCAAGGGACTAGACCATGCACTTCACCATTCAACGCGAAGCCCTGTTGAAACCCCTGCAACTGGTCGCCGGCGTCGTGGAACGCCGCCAGACCTTGCCGGTTCTGTCCAACGTTCTGCTGGTCGTCGAAGGCCAGCAGCTGTCGCTGACCGGCACTGACCTGGAGGTCGAACTGGTCGGGCGTGTGGCGCTTGAAGATGCTGCCGAGCCGGGTGAGATCACCGTGCCGGCGCGTAAGCTGATGGACATCTGCAAAAGCCTGCCGTCTGATGCGCTGATCGACATTCGTGTCGATGAGCAGAAGCTGCTGGTCAAGGCCGGTCGCAGTCGCTTCACGCTGTCCACCCTGCCTGCGAACGATTTTCCTACCGTTGAAGAAGGCCCGGGTTCGCTGACCTTCGATCTGGTGCAGAGCAAGCTGCGTCGTCTGATCGAACGTACCAGCTTCGCCATGGCCCAGCAGGACGTACGTTACTACCTCAACGGCATGTTGCTCGAGGTGCAGACGGGTGTTCTGCGCGCTGTCGCTACCGACGGCCATCGCCTGGCGATGTGTTCCATGGAAGCCAGCATCGAGCAGGTCGAGCGTCATCAGGTGATCGTGCCGCGCAAAGGTATCCTGGAACTGGCTCGTCTGCTTACCGAGCAGGATGGCAGTGTCAGCATCGTCCTGGGCCAGCACCACATCCGCGCGACCACGGGTGAATTCACCTTCACCTCCAAACTGGTAGACGGCAAGTTCCCGGATTACGAGCGCGTATTGCCGCGTGGCGGTGACAAGCTGGTCGTCGCTGAT
This sequence comes from Pseudomonas sp. SZ40, assembly GCF_052958135.1. Classification (NCBI taxonomy): domain Bacteria; kingdom Pseudomonadati; phylum Pseudomonadota; class Gammaproteobacteria; order Pseudomonadales; family Pseudomonadaceae; genus Pseudomonas; species Pseudomonas sp. SZ40. The sequence goes on from NZ_JBQWIF010000032.1 coordinate 26,797, forward strand.
CGCCAGGGCCTGCGTGAAGCCTTCAGCCGCACCGCGATTCTGTCGAACGAAAAGTACCGCGGCATTCGCCTGCAACTGGCGTCCGGCCTTCTGAAAATTCAGGCCAACAACCCGGAGCAGGAAGAAGCCGAAGAAGAAATTGCCGTCGAGTACAACGGTGGTGCGTTGGAGATCGGTTTCAACGTCAGCTATCTGCTCGATGTCCTGGGTGTAATGACCACCGAGAAGGTGCGTCTGATTCTGTCCGACTCCAACAGCAGTGCACTGGTGCAGGAAGCCGATAACGACGACTCGGCTTATGTCGTCATGCCGATGCGCCTGTAATTGTCGCTGCCGCTAGCGGCACTCCAGGCGTTATTGAAATCAGCTTTGGCATGTTCGGATCAGATCCTGATCCGCACATCCAAAGCTGATTTCGTTTCTGGTCCCTCAATTGTTTGCTCCCCTCCTCCACGGTCCGCTTGATGTCCCTGATCCGTATTAACCTGACCGCAGTGCGCAACCTCGAACCGTCGACGTTGGCTCCCTCCCCGCGCATCAATATTTTGTACGGCGCTAATGGCAGCGGTAAAACCAGCGTTCTCGAAGGTATTCACCTGCTGGGACTCGCGCGTTCGTTTCGCAGTGCCCGTCTCTTGCCCGTCATCCAGTACGAGCAACAGGTCTGCACCCTGTTCGGGCAAGTAAGTCTGGCGGACGGTCGGCAGAGCAATCTTGGCGTTTCGCGCGATCGCCAGGGCGAGTTCCAGATCCGCATCGACGGTCAGAACGCGCGCAGTGCTGCGCAACTTGCCGAAACCCTGCCCCTGCAACTGATCAATCCGGACAGCTTCCGTTTACTGGAGGGCTCTCCGAAAATTCGCCGGCAGTTCCTCGACTGGGGAGTGTTCCACGTGGAACCTCGGTTTCTCCCCGCCTGGCAACGCCTGCAGAAGGCCCTCAAGCAGCGGAACTCGTGGCTTCGCCGTGGTACACTTGATGCCGTTTCTCAAGCGGCCTGGGATCGCGAGTTGTGCCTGGCCAGCGATGAAATCGACAGTTATCGGCGATCCTACATACAGCAACTGAAGCCTGTCTTCGAGCGTACCCTCAGCGAGCTGGTTGAGCTCCAAGGGCTTACGCTGAGCTACTACCGGGGGTGGGACAAAGAGCGCCCCCTGAATGAAGTGCTGACGTCTTCTTTGTTGCGTGACCAGCAGATTGGGCATACTCAATCCGGCCCGCAGCGAGCAGACCTCAGGTTGAGGCTTGGTGCGCACAATGCAGCGGACATCTTGTCCCGGGGCCAGCAGAAGCTGGTGGTGTGCGCCTTGCGGATTGCCCAAGGGCATTTGGTTGATCAGGCCAAGCGTGGCCAATGTATCTATCTGGTGGATGACTTGCCGTCAGAACTGGATGAACAGCACCGCCGCGCATTGTGCCGTTTATTGGAAGATTTGAACTGCCAGGTATTCATCACCTGTGTAGACCATGAATTGTTGAGCGATGGCTGGCAAACGGATACGCCGGTTTCCATGTTCCACGTGGAACATGGACGTATCACCCAGACCTCGACCACCGGGAGTGAAGCATGAGCGAAAACCAAACGTACGACTCCAATAACATTAAGGTCCTCAAGGGCCTGGATGCCGTACGCAAGCGGCCTGGCATGTACATCGGCGACACCGATGACGGCAGCGGTCTGCACCATATGGTCTTCGAGGTGGTCGATAACTCCATCGACGAGGCCCTGGCCGGTCATTGCAGTGACATCACCATCACCATCCACCCGGATGAGTCGATCAGTGTGCGTGACAATGGTCGTGGTATTCCGGTCGACATTCACAAGGAAGAAGGCGTTTCTGCTGCTGAGGTCATCATGACCGTGCTGCACGCCGGTGGTAAGTTCGACGACAACAGCTACAAGGTTTCTGGCGGCCTGCACGGTGTTGGTGTTTCGGTAGTCAACGCGCTCTCCAAGGAGCTCGTGTTGACCATCCGTCGCAGCGGCAAGATCTGGGAACAGACCTACGTGCATGGCGTGCCACAAGCCCCAATCGCAGCGGTTGGTGACAGCGATACCACGGGTACGCAGATCCACTTCAAGCCGTCGGCTGACACCTTCGCCAACATTCATTTCAGTTGGGACATTCTGGCCAAGCGCCTGCGCGAACTGTCGTTCTTGAACTCTGGTGTCGGCATTCTTCTGAAGGATGAGCGTACCGCCAAGGAAGAGCTGTTCAAGTACGAGGGTGGCCTGCGTGCATTCGTTGAGTACTTGAACGTCAACAAGACAGCCGTGAACCAGGTGTTTCACTTCTCCGTGCAACGAGATGACGGTGTCGGTGTGGAAGTGGCCCTGCAGTGGAACGACAGCTTCAACGAAAACCTGCTGTGCTTCACCAACAACATTCCTCAGCGTGACGGCGGTACCCACCTGGCTGGCTTCCGTTCTGCGCTGACGCGTAACTTGAACAACTACATCGAGCAGGAAGGCCTGGCCAAAAAGCACAAGATCGCCACCACGGGTGATGACGCCCGTGAAGGTTTGACCGCGATCATTTCGGTCAAGGTGCCAGATCCGAAATTCAGTTCGCAGACCAAGGACAAATTGGTCTCTTCCGAAGTGAAAACCGCGGTCGAGCAGGAAATGGGCAAGTACTTCTCTGACTTCCTGCTGGAAAACCCCAACGAAGCCAAGGCCGTTGTCGGCAAGATGATCGACGCTGCTCGTGCCCGTGAAGCGGCGCGTAAAGCTCGTGAAATGACTCGCCGTAAAGGCGCGCTGGATATTGCCGGCTTGCCAGGCAAACTGGCCGACTGCCAGGAGAAGGACCCTGCCCTTTCCGAACTGTACATTGTGGAGGGTGACTCCGCGGGCGGTTCTGCCAAGCAGGGCCGTAACCGCAAGACCCAGGCGATCCTGCCGCTCAAGGGCAAGATCCTCAACGTCGAGAAAGCACGCTTCGACAAGATGATTTCCTCCCAGGAGGTCGGCACGCTGATCACCGCTCTGGGTTGCGGCATCGGCCGTGAGGAATACAACATCGACAAGCTGCGTTACCACAACATCATCATCATGACCGATGCTGACGTCGACGGTTCGCACATCCGTACCCTGCTGCTGACCTTCTTCTTCCGTCAGCTGCCGGAGCTGGTAGAGCGCGGCTACATCTACATCGCGCAGCCGCCGCTGTACAAGGTCAAGAAGGGCAAACAGGAGCAGTACATCAAGGACGACGAGGCCATGGAGGAATACATGACCCAGTCGGCCCTTGAAGACGCCAGCCTGCATGTCAACGAAAGTGCGCCTGGCCTGTCCGGTGAAGCGCTTGAGCGCCTGGTGAACGACTACCGCCTGGTGATGAAGACCCTCAAGCGCCTTTCGCGCCTGTATCCCATGGAGCTCACCGAGCATTTCGTCTACCTGTCGGGTGTCACCAGCGAATTGATGGCCGACAAGGCTGCGATGGAAAGTTGGCTGACCCTGTTCGACGCTCGCCTGAAAACCATGGAAAAGTCCGGCCTGGCCTACAAGACCAGTCTGCGCGAAGACACCGAGCGCCACCTGTGGCTGCCGGTGGTGGAGCTGATCTCCCACGGCAACTCCAGCTACATCACCTTCAACCGTGATTTCTTCACCAGCAACGATTACAAGACCGTCACCACTCTGGGTGACCAGTTGAACAGCCTGCTCGAAGAAGGTGCCTACGTGCAGCGCGGCGAACGCAAGAAGCCGGTCACCACCTTCAAGGAAGGCCTGACCTGGCTGATGACCGAAAGCACCAAGCGTCACAGCATTCAGCGATACAAAGGTCTCGGTGAGATGAACCCGGATCAGCTCTGGGAAACCACCATGGACCCGGAAGTTCGTCGCATGCTCAAGGTGCGTATCGAAGATGCCATCGCTGCGGATCAGATCTTCAACACCCTGATGGGTGACGAAGTGGAACCACGCCGCGACTTCATCGAGACCAACGCCTTGGCGGTGTCCAACCTCGACGTCTGAGAATTGCATTTGCGATGCACAAAAAACCCGGCTTAAAGCCGGGTTTTTTATTGTTAATCAGCTAGTTATCGATACTTGAGCTTCAAGCCCACCAGTACCGCACCATATGGAAGAACACCGGGGCCGCGAAGCACACCGAATCGAGTCGGTCGAGCATGCCGCCGTGGCCTTCGATCATGTGGCCCCAGTCCTTCACGCCGCGATCGCGCTTGATCGCCGACATCACCAAACCACCGGCGAAGCCGAGCAGGCACACCAGCAAGGCGAACAGGCCGGCCTGCCAGAAGGCGAACGGGGTGATCCAGTACAGCGACGCGCCGATCAGGGTCGCCAGGGCCACGCCACCGAAGAAGCCCTCCACGGTCTTCGACGGCGACAGGTTGGGGGCGATCTTGCGTTTGCCAGCCAGCTTGCCGCAGACGTACTGCAGCACGTCGGATATCTGCACCACGATCACCAGCCAGGCGATCAGCAGCAGGTTGCGGCCCTCGTAACCGGCGATCTGCAGCGTCAGCAGCGCCGGCACGGTGGAGATGCAGTACACGGCGATCATCAGCCCCCACTGCACCTTGGACGTGCGCTCCAGGAAGCGTGTGGTGTCTCCGCCCAGGGACGAAAGGATCGGCAGCAGCAGGAACAGGTAGACCGGAATGAAGATGGCGAACAGACCGTACCAGCCAATGCCGATCAGCAGGTACTGCATCGGCAGCGCGAAGTAGAACGCCGCGACCAGTGCCGGATAGTCGCTGCGCCGGGTCGGCGTCAGGGTCATGAACTCGCGCAGGGCATAGAACGACACGCAGTAGAACAGCACCACCACGCCGATATTGCCGAACAGGAAGGCGAAGCCGATGACCAGCACCATCGCCCACCAGGCATTGATGCGCGCATTGAGGTTGTCGATGACCGGATGTGGACCGGGGCCGGCACGAAATTTCAGCAGCCAGCCGATCAGGCTGGCGAGCAGCAGCAGGGCGCCAATGCCGGCGAACAACAGCAAGGTATTGCGATCCATCTCAAACCTCCTCGGGAGCCAGGGCCAGCAGAGCGTCGCGGGCGCGTTCGAGGAAAGCGTCTTTGCCCTCCTCCTCGCCCAAGCCCAGTGGTGCGCCAAAATTCAGGGTGCACAGCAGCGGTAATGGCAGGGCTCGGCCCTTGGGCATCACCCGATTGAGGTTGGCGATCCATACCGGAATCACTTCCACGTCCGGCCGCGTCTTGGCCAGGTGATAGAGACCTGCCTTGAAGGGCAGCAGGCCGTCCTCGAGGTTGCGTGTGCCTTCCGGGAAGACGATCAACGAGTCGCCCTCTGCCAATGCGTCGAGCATCGACTGCAGTGGGTTGGCATTTGGGTCACTGCGTTGACGGTCCACCAGCACACCATTGAAAACCCGCTGGATCAGGAAGCTGCGCAATGAGCCCTTCATCCAGTAATCCGACCCGGCTACCGGGCGGGTGCGTTTGCGCAATTCGGCAGGTAGCGATGCCCACAGCAGCACGAAGTCACCGTGGCTGCTGTGATTGGCGTAGTAGATGCGCTGTACCGGTTGCGCGGTGCTGCCCAGCCACAAGGCGCGGGCTCCCGTGAGCAGACGCGCACCGGAGGTGATGAGAAAGGCGACCAGTGACGCAAGCATGGACAGCTCCTTATCCGAATCGAATGTGTGAAAGCCAGGGCATCAAGACGATGGCCGCCAGGGCGATGAATACCTGCAGGCCGAGCCACAGGCCCTGAAGTCGCAGCAGACGCAGCGCGCCCTGGCCGCGTTGATCCCAGGAGCGAAAACGCTGATCGGCCTTATGGCCAAGCATGACCAGCGCCTGATCGAGCTCGGCGGTGCGGCGGGCGAGTTGCGTGGGGTCGCCCGACACGTGCGTGAACAGCTCGGCATCCAGCGCCACGCGCAGCGCGTAGTACTTCTGCAGCAGGCCGCAGACCAGCAGAAGTACGCACACTGCACCGCCGGTAGTGAGCGCCATGAAACCGAGCAGCGGCCCCAGGCCGATAACCAGAGCGATCAGGGTCAGGGCGCTGGAGAAACGGTCGAGGGCTTTGCCGCGGCGCAACAGCCCGGCGATCAGTTGCAGGTGCATTTCATCGGTCATGCAAGGCGCCTCCAGCCGTGGCGGCCGGTTGGCTCAAGATGCCCTCCAGCGCCTGTAAATGAGCGTTTCCAAGCACAACCTGGGGGCGAGCCTGGCGAAGCTGTGAAACAGCCTCTGCGACGCTCCTGCAGCGGCCGCTGTGCAGCAGCCAGGCAGCGATAGCGGTGGCGCTGCGCGAGTAGCCCAGCGCGCAGCACACCAGCACCGGCCCGTGCTCGCGCAGATCGTCGATGGCCACCGCGGCCTGCAGGCAGTGCGCAGTGCTCGGGGCGATCAGATCGAGGCAAGCCAGTTCACGGTAGACCTTGCCTTCAACCCGGCACGGTAGTTCGGCACACAGGTCGGCGATAGCGCTGAAGGCCTGCCCTTCTCCCTTGGCTGGAATGCGACCCAACCAGACGCCGTCGGCCACTTCATCGGGTTGCGGATGCTTGCGCGTCCAGGCCCGAGAGTTGATCCAGGCACCCAGCAGATAAGGCGCCAACAACCAGGTGCTGGCAGCGCTGAGGCGGCCGTCGGCACGCTTCTGAAAACCCTGTGCATCGAACAGTGCATAGTTCAGCGCCACCATCAGCAACGAAACCGCCGGCCACAGCAACCACAGAGCGAAGCCGCCGAAGTGGATCGCCAGCGCACTGCACAGCGCTGCACCGAAGGCGTAGCGCAAGGCCAGCCGCCAGCGCTTCGGATCGCGAGCCAGGCGCCAGGCGAACAGTGGGCTGCGCCCCTTGCTGGGCCATAGCCACAGGCACAGGAAGCCGGCGAGCATGCCGGTCGGCACGTCGATGAAATGATGCTGCCAGGTGGTCAGTACCGACAAACTGATCAGAGAGAACCAGACGTGCAGCACGACACGCCATACACCAGCCGCCGAATGGGCAAAGCAGGCCCAGAGCACCACCAGCAGGGTGATGTGCAGCGAGGGTGCCTGATTGAAGGGTTTGTCGAAGCCCATCAGTACGTCGAACATCAGCCCGAACAGGCCATCCAGCGCCGGACGGTCGAAGGTGAAGCGCAGCGGCCAGAGCAGGAAGCAGGTGATGCAGATCACTTGCGCGGTCAGCAAACGCAAGCCGAGCCTGTCCACTGCACCACGGGTGGCCGGTAGCAGGAAGGCCAGGCCGTAGAGCAGATCGATCGACCAGTAGGGAATGATCGTCCAGGGCCACAGGGGAATCTGCCGCTCCCAGGCGAATACCAGGCTGCCGACGTCATCGCGCTGCCCGGTGAACCAGTTGGCGAAGCCATAGGTGCCGAAGAACAGTGGCGCGAGCAGTAGCAGCCAGAGGACGCCGCGCTTCCATAACCCGCTTTCGCGGATGACCGCGGCGGGCGTCATCAAGACACCCGCTGCGCCAGGGACACGCTGAAGATGCCCCACTCGTCGACACGTTGAGTCAGCTTGCGAAAGCCTGCCGCTTCGACCAACTGATCCATTTCCGCCTGGCTGCGCCGACGCATCACCCACGCCTCGCCGCCACGGTGGCTGGTCAGCGCGCGAGCGATCAGCTCCAGTTGCGGGTGCCACGGCTGACCGGTATAGATCAGGTAGCCGCCCTCTTCCACGGCTGCCGCCAGACCCGCCAGCGAGTCGCCGACCATCTGGTTGCTGCCGAACAACTCATAGAGGCCGGAGACCACTGCCAGCGTCGGCTTCGGATCCAGCGCAGCCAGGTCGGCCTTGTCGAAGGCATCGCCCTTGACGAAGTGGGCGATGCTGCCCAGGCCCTTCTGCTCGATCAGCGCGGCACCGTCGCGCACGTTGATGTCGCTGTAGTCGCGCAGCAGGATCGAGTCGGGCTTGTCGGTACCCTGCTCCAGCGCTTCAAGGATGTAGCGGCCGTGGCCTGCAGCGATATCGACGATGCGTACCTGGCGCGCTTGCTCACGCAATTTGCCCATGGCCAGGCGCAGCAGTTCTTCGGCGTGCACCTTGCGTTGACGGATACCCCGCCAGCCGATGGAGTTCAGGTAGTTGCGATCGATCAGTCGGCCCACTGGCGAGCTGCCGGTGGGCGTATTGCGGTAAACGTAATCCAGGGTACTGCCGGAATCGAAGCCGGTGTCGAAACCCAGCTTCACGCCCGCAGAAACACTGCTGCCAAGCCGCATGCTGGCCCGCGTGGCGCGCCAGTAGAGATCGCGCAGTGAGTTCTTCGGCAGCGGTGCAGCCAGTTCTTCCGCCTCGGCGCAGCTCCAGCCGAGGCGGTCGGCGTCCAGCAGTGAGGGTCGCTGCAGCGGCTGCTCGAAGGCTTTCAGTACGAAGCGGCGAATGCGGGTCAGTGCGTGGGCACGGTCACGCTCGCCCAGGGTGTCATGGAAGAACCCGGGCAGGCTGTGCATTTCTTTGTCCAGGCTGCCCAGGCGCTCGAAGAACTGCTCCTGGGGCTTGCGGTGCACCACGAAATCGCTGCCGGAGATCAGCAACTGGGTGGGGATCTGGATCGCCTGAGCGTCGGCGACCACGCGCTCGGCAGCCTCGTACAGGCCCAGCAGCATGTTCACCGAGATCGGCCGGCTGATCAGCGGGTCCTGTTCGAAGGACGCTATGCGCTGCGGATCGTGGCTGAGGTACTTGGCCTTCACGTAGCTGTTGACGAAAAAATTGCCACGCCAGGCGCGCATGAGCTTCAACCCGGGCCGTGCGAACGGTACGTACAGCTTGACCTTGAAGGCGGGTGAGGCGAGCACCAGTGCGCGGATCTTCGGTGCGTAGTCATGCGCCCAGGTGGCGATGATCACCGCACCGACGCTTTGCGCCAGTACCACCATGTCCGCGGTATCGATGCCGTGAGCACTGGCGATGTGATCGATGAAGGTCTGCACGTCGCGCACACTGGTGGCGAAGCTTGGGCTATCGCCCCGTGCACCCGGTGATTCACCGTGACCGCGAGCGTCCCAGGCGAAGAAATCGAAACCCTGCAGGCCCAGCTCCTCGACCAGGTGGGCCATGCGCCCGCCATGTTCGTGGCCGCGGTGGAACATGACGACAGCACGACGCGGCGTGTCGGGCTGTGCATCTGCAGCAGGCCAGTGCCGGTAGAACAGGCTGACGCCGTCATGGGTCGTGAAGGTATTGGAGCGGACTTCATTCATTGGAGCATCCCTATTCCACAGTGGGGGAAGCCGCTTGCGCCAGACCTTGGCGTACGCGGTTGTAGAGCGTGTACAGCAGCAGCGCGGTGATGACCGCGAGAATCGGGTTTATCCAGCTCAGCGGCAGCAGCGCGGTAGCTACACCAGCGCCGAGCACGCCAAAGCAGAAGGCGCGGTCGCTTTTGCCCATCGGCCCGTCGTAGCGCCGTGAAGCGCCCACCATGGGCCCCATGACGCCGGCGTACTCGCTGATCAGCGCGGCGATGACCAACAGCACCACCAGCACGGGAGACACGCCGGGCAATAGCGCGAAAGGCAGGAACAGCGCGGCATCGGCGATCACGTCGCAGAGTTCGTTGAGGTAAGCGCCGAGTGTGGATTGCTGGCCGAACTCACGGGCCAGCATGCCGTCCACCGCATTGAGCGCCATCCGCAGCAGCATCCACAGCGGGATCAGCGCGAACAGCCAGAGGTGGTCGGGAAAAAAGGCGAGCAGCAGACCTATCAGCACCGACACGGCGGCAGCGCTCAACGTGACCTGATTGGCTGTCACGCCACGGTCGAAGAGGCGCTGAACCAATGGGCGCAGCAGGTTCTGGAAGCGAGGTTTGAGCTGATAAATCGAAAGCATGTTTGGAACTCCCTTCCGCCATCTTTCTGTATGTGGCCGAACGCCAGCTTAGCCGGTCGGGCACCCACAAGCGATACGCCAACGTGATCATTGTCATGTTGCCGCATGAAAACTTATGCCCAATTTATCGACATTTCAGGTACCGATAAAAGTCCATTTTTATCAGTACCTTGAGAGGACTATTTAGATTTTACGGTAAAACGTTCAACAGGTTATCCACAGATCGTGACGACTCAGGCGAGATCGTTGGCCGTCTCTACGGCAGTGCTCTGTGGATCGAGAGCACCGAGTTCCTGTTGCGCCTGGCTGACCCATGCGAAAGCGCGGTCGTTGAGGTTGGCGATCGCTCGCGGGCCTTCGCCCTCGGCAAACAGCGGCGGGCCGAATACCACCTGCACCGTACCCGGCTTCTTGCCCCAGCCCTCTTTCGGCCAAAACTGGCCAGCGTTGTGGGCGACGGGCAGCACCGGTAGCTTGCTGTTAACCGCCAGCGCCGTACCACCTCGGGAAAACTTGCCGATCTGGCCGTCCGGAATCCGTGTGCCCTCAGGGAAGACCAGCACCCAGGCGCCCTGCTCCAGACGTGCGCGACCCTGGCTGGCGAGCTGTTTGAGGGCCGCCTTGGGGTTGCTGCGGTCGATGGCGATTGGCTTGAGCATGGCCATCGCCCAGCCGAAGAACGGCACGTACAGCAACTCGCGCTTGACCACCTGGCTCAGTGGCTCGAAGTAGGCGCACAGGAAAAAGGTTTCCCAGGTGCTCTGGTGCTTGGCAAGGATCACGCAGGGTTGGTCGGGAATGTTCTCCTGGCCCTTGATCTCGTAGCGAATGCCGGCGACCACCTTGGCCAGCCATACGGCGCAGCGGCACCAGTTCTGCACCACGAACCGGTAGCGTGCCCGGAACGGCAGGAAGGGTGCGACGAACACGCTGATGATGCACCAGACGAACGAGCTGGAGGACAGCAACAGATAGAAGAGGAAGGTTCTGAAGAACTGCACTGTCGACATGTGAGCAATTACCGTTGCAGGCCTGGCCTGCGCTATCAAGTGAGAAGCTGAGCAGCGACCGCTGCCAGATCATCGAATACCAGGGTTCCCGCTGGCAATGCTTTGGCCAGGGTGCGTTGACCCTTGCCGGTTTTCACCAGCACGGGCTGACAATCGACGGCCAGTGCCGTTTGCAGGTCACTGCCGCTGTCGCCGACGAACCAGATTCCGCTCAGTGGTACGCCATAGTGCTCGGCGATCTGGCGCAGCATGCCGGGCTTCGGCTTGCGGCAATCGCAGCCATCATCCGGACCATGCGGGCACTGCACGATCAGGCCGACTTCACCGCCCTGCTCCGCCACCAGATCGCGCAGCCGCGTGTGCATGGCCTCCAGCACGGCCAGCGGGTAGTAACCGCGGGCGATACCGGATTGGTTGGTCGCCACCGCCACCGTCCAGCCCGCCTTGCTCAGGCGAGCGATGGCCTCGATGGAGCCCGCTATCGGGATCCACTCGTCGAGGCTTTTGATATACGCATCGGAGTCATGATTGATGACGCCGTCGCGGTCGAGAATGATCAGCTTCATAGCTGCAAGCTCCAAGCCTCAAGCTGCAGGCCAAAGCCGCTACGTGCAGCTTGTGGCTTGCAGCTTGCGGCTGCTCTAGCCCAGCACGGAGATATCGGCGACACCCAGGAACAGCCCGCGCAGACGCGCCAGCAGCGCATAGCGATTGGCACGTACCTTGGGGTCTTCGGCGTTGACCAGCACCGCTTCGAAGAAGCTGTCCACCGGCTTGCGCAGCGACGCCAGCTGCGCCAGTGCTTCGCGATACTGGCGCTCTCGCGCCAGTGGCTGCACAGCGTTGTCGGCCTGCTGAATGGCCGCGTTGAGGGTGAACTCGGCTGGCGTATCGAAGTAATGCGCCTCGATGCTCTTGGCGATCTGCCCGTCGGCCTTGCTCAGCAGGTTCGACACACGCTTGTTGGCCGCGGCCAGGGCCTCGGCCTCCGGCAGCTGGCGGAAGGCCTGAACGGCCTGCACGCGCTGATCGAAGTCCAACGGCGACTGAGGGTTTACCGCACGAACGGCCTGGTACACGGAGACATCCACGCCTTCGTCTTCATAACGCGCACGCAGGCGGTCGAAGATGAAGTCCAGCACCTGTGGCGCCAGGCCCTGTGCCTTGACCTTGCCGCCAAACTGGCGGATGGCGAAGTCGACGGTGGCACCCAGATCCAGATCGAGACCCTTCTCGATGAGAATGCGCAGCACGCCCAGTGCCGCCCGGCGCAGGGCGTAGGGGTCCTTGCTGCCGGTGGGCAGCATGCCGATACCGAAGATACCGACCAGCGTGTCCAGCTTGTCCGCCAGCGCCACGGCGGCACCGGTCAGCGTGCTCGGCAGTTCGGCACCGGCACCGCGCGGCATGTACTGCTCGTTCAGCGCCAGGGCAACGTCCTGTGGCTCGCCGTCGTTCAGCGCGTAGTAGTAACCGGCGATACCCTGCATCTCCGGGAACTCGCCGACCATTTCACTGGCCAGGTCGCACTTGCTCAGCAAACCGGCGCGGGCACCACGGCGGGCGTCGCCACCGATGCGCTCGGCGATGAAGCCGGCCAGGGCCGAGACACGCTGGGCCTTGTCATAGACGGTGCCGAGCTGGGCCTGGAAGACCACGTTGGCGAGACGCGTGTTGAAGCTTTCCAGCTTCTGTTTCTTGTCCTGCTTGAAGAAGAACTCGGCATCGGTGAGACGCGGGCGCACCACCTTCTCGTTGCCGGAGATGATCTGCGCCGGATCCTTGCTTTCGACGTTGGCCACGGTGATGAAGCGCGGCAGCAGCTTGCCGTTGGCGTCCAGCAGGCAGAAGTACTTCTGGTTGTCCTGCATGGTGGTGATCAGGGCTTCCTGCGGTACTTCCAGGAAACGCTCTTCGAAAGAGCAGACCAGCGGTACCGGCCACTCGACCAGCGCACTGACTTCCTCGAGCAGTGCTGGTGGCACGATGGCCGTGCCCTGCTGCTCGGCAGCCAACTGGTCGACGCGCTTGGCGATCAGCTGACGACGCTCGCTGGCATCGGCGATCACATAGGCGGCACGCAGTTCCTGGGCGTACATGGCCGGGGCCGAGATACGCACCTCGTGGTTGGCATGGAAGCGATGCCCGCGGGACACGCGCCCAGCCTTCTGGGCGAGGATTTCGCAATCGATCACCTGGTCACCGAACAGCATCACCAGCCACTGGCTCGGGCGGACGAATTCGGTCTTGCGCGCGCCCCAGCGCATGCGCTTGGGAATCGGCAGTTCGTTCAGCGAGTTTTCCACGATGCCCGGCAGCAGCCCGGCGGCGCCCTGCCCCGGGATGTGCTGGCTGAACTTCAGCTTCGGCCCGCTCTGATCGATGGCGTCCAGCTCGACGCCACACTTCTTGGCGAAGCCCAGGGCGGCCTGGGTCGGGTTACCGTCGGCGTCGAAGGCGGCCTGCAGCGGCGGGCCGTCGAGATTGACGGTGCGATCCGGCTGCTGGGTGGCAAGCTGTTCGACCAGCACCGCGAGGCGGCGCGGCGCGGCATACATGCGCGCGCTGTTGTAGCTCAGGCCAGCGGCCTTGAGGCCCTTTTCAACGCCGGCAAGAAAGGCATCGCCGAGGTTCTTCAGGGCTTTGGGTGGCAGCTCTTCGGTGCCCAGTTCAACGAGAAAATCGAGCGCACTCATTCTGCTGCCTCCAGCTTGGCCAGTACTTCATCACGCAGATCGGGGGCGGCGAGCGGGAAGCCCAGGCGGCGTCGGGCCTGCAGATAACTCTGCGCCACGGCGCGGGCCAGGGTGCGCACGCGCAGGATGTACTGCTGGCGCGCGGTCACCGAAATGGCGCGGCGGGCGTCGAGCAGGTTGAAGGTATGGGAGGCCTTGAGCACCATCTCGTAGGTCGGCAGTGGCAGCTCCAGTGCGATCAGGCGATTGGCTTCGCTCTCGTAGAAATCGAACAGCTCGAACAGCTTCTCGACGTTGGCGTGTTCGAAGTTGTAGGTCGACTGTTCCACTTCGTTCTGGTGGAACACGTCGCCGTAGGTCACCTTGCCGAACTGGCCGTCCGTCCACACCAGATCGTAGACCGAGTCGACGCCCTGCAGGTACATGGCCAGGCGCTCGAGCCCGTAGGTGATCTCACCCGTGACCGGGTAGCACTCGATGCCACCAACCTGCTGGAAATAGGTGAACTGGGTGACTTCCATGCCGTTGAGCCAGATTTCCCAGCCCAGACCCCAGGCGCCCAGGGTCGGCGATTCCCAGTTGTCTTCGACGAAACGGATGTCATGCACCAGCGGATCGATGCCGATGGCCTTCAGCGAGCCCAGGTACAGCTCCTGGAAGTTCTCCGGGTTCGGCTTGAGCACCACCTGGAACTGGTAGTAGTGCTGCAGACGGTTGGGGTTCTCCCCATAACGACCGTCGGCCGGGCGGCGCGATGGCTGCACGTAAGCGGCATTCCAGGTTTCCGGGCCGATGGCACGCAGAAAGGTGGCAGTGTGGAAGGTACCGGCGCCCACTTCCATATCGTAGGGTTGCAATACCACACAGCCTTGCTCGGCCCAGTATTGTTGCAGGGCGAGGATCAAGTCCTGGAAGGTGCGCACGGCAGGCGTTGTCTGGCTCACGAAAAATTCACCTGTTGGGGCTGCGACAGAAAGCCGGAGAGTATACCCGAAGCAAGGCGCAGCCCGCATGCTGCGCCGTCTCTACTGACCGACTTGCGTGCGCGACGGTGGTGCGTTGGCCACATCGGCTACGACCCCATGAAATATCCTGTCAATAATAATCACTCGCGTTAAAATGCCGGTTTTTCTGCGCTCGTCCGTCTTTATGGAGATGGGGATGAGCTCCGCCTACTCGCATGCAGATGCTCGAATCGTCTTGCAGAGCGGCATCGTTTATCTACGGAAAGCCACGGTGTCAGGCCTGCGTCGCACGCAGAGCCGACCGTGTTCATGACAATAAACAGGGTGTGTCGATGAAAGAGGGATTTCGCCAGTCCATGGCCTGGCTGCATACCTGGACGGGGCTGGTGGTGGGCTGGGTGCTGTTTTTCGTGTTCGTGACCGGCACCGCCGGTTACGTGGACGATGAAATCACCCGCTGGATGGAGCCCGAGCGGCCGCTGCAGGTACGCGTCGAAGGCGTGGAACGCAGCGCAATGCTCGAGCGCGGCCTCAAGCGCCTGGAGCAGGTCGCCAGCAACGCCAAGAGCTGGACCATCACCCTGCCGCACACTTCGCTGCGTCCGCGTGGCGAGCAGGGTCTGGCGATCGCCTGGGAAGACCTGCCCGAGCGTGGCCACGATTTCGGCCGCCGCGGCCGTGAAGAGCTGAACGCCGAAACCGGCCTGCCGCGCCAGGAAGTCGAGCCGCGCGCCACCGGTGGCGGTGCCGCCCTCTACGAGATGCACTACATACTGCATTACATGCCCTACAACGTGGGCATCACCATCGTCGGCGTGTGCACCATGCTGATGCTGCTGGCGATTCTCACCGGAGTCATCACCCACAAGAAGATCTTCAAGGACTTCTTCACCTTCCGCCCTGGCAAGGGGCAGCGCTCCTGGCTGGACGCGCACAACGTGATCAGCGTGATGGCGCTGCCGTTCTTCCTGATGATCACCTACAGCGGCCTGGTCTTCTTCGTCTTCAACTACATGCCGGCAGGGGTCGCGGCGGTATATGGCACCGGCAACCTGCAGCAGCGCGCGCTGTTCGATGACCTCTTTGCCCGTGACAAGCGCGAGCATCTGCCCGCCAGCCGGCCGCAAGCCTCGCTCGAAGAACTGGTGCAGCGCGCCGAAGCGCAATGGCCCGAGCGCGGCGTGTCGAGCCTGACCATCAGCCAGGTGAAGGGCGAGCCGGCGCGTGTCGACGTGCAGCGGATCATCGGCGACTCGGTCAACGTTTATGACCCGGTGATGCTGAGCTTCGCCGCTGCCGATGGCCAGCCTACGCTCTACCCGGACAAGACCCATGGCGCCGGCAAGACCCACCGCATGCTGATCGGCCTGCACGAGGGGTTGTTCGCCGACTGGTGGCTGCGCTGGCTGTACCTGATCGCCGGCCTGCTCGGCTGCGGGATGATCGGTACCGGGCTGGTGCTGTGGACGGTCAAGCGGCGTAATCAGCACCTCAAGCGCAATGATGGTGCGGCACTGTTCGACGCCTACGGCCTGCGCCTCGTGGAAGTGCTCAATGCCGGTACCCTGGTCGGCCTGCCGGTGGCGGTGGCCGCCTACTTCTGGGCCAACCGGCTGTTGCCGGTGGGCATGGGGGATCGTGCGGACTGGGAGATGCACTGCCTGTTCCTGACCTGGGGCTGGCTGTTCCTCTATGCTTCGCTGCGGCCGCTGAAGAAGGCCTGGCTGGAGATGGCCTGGATGGCCGTGGCGGCCTACGGGCTGGTTCCCGTGATCAACGGCCTGACCACCGACCGCCATCTGGGCGTGACCCTCGTCGAGGGTGACTGGGTGCTGGCCGGGTTCGATCTGAGCATGTTCGGCCTGGCGGCGCTGTTCGCCTATGGCGCCATGAAGATTCGTCGTCGCTGGCTGAAGGCCGATGCGGCTGCTGCGTTGTCGGGCAAGGAGGCGCTGGCATGAAAGAAGGTTCGATGGCGCGTTATCGCTGGTTGGTCGCCTCGCGCGTGTTGGCTGCTGCACTGGGTGGCTATGCCCTGACCTCCGCGCTGACCGTCTTGTTGTCGCTCGTCTGGCCGCTGCCGAAAAGCCAGGCCGTGCTGGCTGCCACGATGCTCAGCTTTACCCTGTATGCCGGTGCGGTGATCTGGGTGTTCAGCGTGCGCAGCGTGACCCGCGCCTGGCTGGGCATGCTGATCCCCACCGCGGTGATCGCGCTGCTGTGCTGGGTGCTGCAATCGGGAGGTCCGGCATGACCCTGAACCTCTCCATTCTGCTCGCCAGCCTGGGTGGGTTCATCGCCCTGGCGCTGGCCATGGACAAGCACTGCAAGCACCTGCTGCGCCGGGTACTGTCGCCGTTTTGGTTGCGTGCTTTGCGTATCGCAGGCTGGTCGCTGCTGGCCCTGGCATTGGGCCTGAGCCTCAGTCGGTGGGGCGTGAGTGTCGGTGCGGCGGCCTGGCTGGGCTGGTTGTCGGTCGCCGGGATCGTGCTGGTTTTCTACCTGCCGAAGTGGCCCTGGCAGCCGTCGCCGGGTAAGGCCGCGCCGCGTCGCGAGAAGAAACCTGCGCTGGTCGAGAACCTCGTGGCGCAGCCGGTCGAGCGCCTGCACTGGATGCGTCGTGGAGCCACCGGCGTGTTGCTGCTGGTGCCCCTGGCGGTGCTCGGCCTGTTACTGACCGCTTCGCCAAAGCCGCTACACAGCGACGATGCCGTGCAGGGCCAGGTCGGCCCCTGGGCGTTCACCCTGGCCGAGGCGCAGCGCAAGGCACCGCATCGGGTACTGGGCACGCCATTCAAGGCCTTCGAAGTACGCTTTTGCGAAACCTGTGATGACCAGATACGCGCGGCCTATCTGAAGATCCGCAAGCCACGTTCACTGCGTGCCGCGGGCCTGGTGTTCTCTGGCAACCGCTGGGATCGCTGGGTGGAAATCCAGATTCCCGCCAAGGCCACACTCAGCGATCAGCTGTGGCTGACCGTGGAAGGCAAGGACGGCAGCGTGCATCACGCGGCGGTGGACATCGACAAAGTGTCGCCCGAGCTGGCGGCGTTTCTCGAACGCGAATCCTGAGTGACGGATGTGTAGGGGCCTATAGTTCCCACGCTCTGCGTGGGCATTCATCCTGTGGCGCTCCGCGCCACGATTTGCGAACTCGGATAACGATGTACGGACGCAGAGCGTCCTGCCAATGCATTACCACGCAGAGCGTGGGAACGATCAACTGCTTCCCGGGTTTCGCTGCGCTCTACCCAGGCTACGAGAGTCGGCGCTGGCTCACTCGTAATCGATCCCCGGTTATAGTCTGCCCTCGCCCATCGCCGAGCCGATTGCCATGCCCCGCTGTTTCTGGTGTAACGACGACCCGCTCTATCAGGCTTATCACGACCAGGAATGGGGCGTGCCGTCCCGCGACCCACAGCACCTGTTCGAGATGCTGCTGCTCGAAGGCGCCCAGGCCGGATTGTCGTGGATCACGGTGCTGAAGAAGCGCGAGCGCTACCGCGAAGTCCTGTTCGGTTTCGATGCCGAACGGCTGGCGGCGATGAGCGACGCCCATATCGAAACCCTGATGCAGGATCCCGGCATCATCCGCAATCGTCTCAAGCTGCAGGCCGCGCGCAAGAACGCCCAGGCCTGGTTGCGCCTCGACGATCCGGTGACGCTGCTCTGGTCGTTCGTCGGCGGCCAGCCGAAAATCAATCACTTCGACGGCCGCGGCGACGTGCCGGCGGTCACCCCCGAAGCCGAGGCCATGAGCAAGGCGCTGAAAAAGGCCGGCTTCACTTTCGTCGGCCCGACCATCTGCTATGCCTTCATGCAGGCCACCGGCATGGTCATGGACCACACCCGCGATTGTGATCGCTACGCAGAGCTGCAACAGGAGGCACGCCCTTGAGTACCACCATCGACACCCTGGAACAACTGCAGGCGCTGTACGGCCAAGCCCACGAGCGGTCGTTGCGCAAGGAAATCCCCTACCTCAGCGAGCCCTATCAGGCACTGGTCGCTGCGTCGCCCTTCGTGGTGCTTGGTACCCATGGCCCGGATGGGCTGGATTGCTCGCCCCGTGGCGATGCGCCGGGCTTCGTGCGGGTCGTCGATGAGCGCACCCTGCTGCTGCCGGATCGCCCGGGCAACAACCGCATCGACAGCCTGCGCAATATCGTCCACGACCCCCACGTGGCGCTGCTGTTCCTGATTCCCGGGGTTGGCGAGAGCTTCCGGGTCAATGGCCGTGCCAGCATTTCCGTCGATCCCGCCCTGCTGGAACGTTGCAGCGCACAGGGCAAGCTGCCGCGCAGCGTGCTGCGTATCAGCGTCGACACCTGCTATTTCCAGTGTTCCAAGGCGGCGGTGCGCTCCGGGCTGTGGGATGCCGAGCGCCATGTCGAGCGCTCCAGCCTGCCGTCGGCGGGCGACATCCTCAAGGCGGTCATGGACCCGCAATTCGATGCGCAGGCCTATGAGCGCGAGTTGCAGGAACGCCTGAAAACCATGCTCTACTGAACGTTTCCTCGTTTCTGCACGTGTATGTAACAGTCACGCGACCCCTCAGCCGGTTACAATGCGCTCCCTTTTTGGATGGGAGCAGCTTGTGGAAAAGCTCAAAGGCGCGCTGGTGGTCGGTTCCCTGCGCTTGTTCGCCCTGTTGCCATGGCGAGCCGTGCAGTCGCTTGGCGCGATGATCGGCTGGTTGATGTGGAAGCTGCCATCGGGCTCGCGCGATGTGGTGCGCATCAACCTGGCCAAGTGTTTCCCTGAACTGACTGCCGCCGAGCACGACAAGCTGGTCGGCCGCAGCCTGATGGACATTGGTCGCACACTGACCGAAAGCGCCTGCGCCTGGGTCTGGCCGGCGCACAAGTCGCTGGCCCGCGTGCGTGAGGTCGAAGGCCTGGAAGTGCTCGAAGCCGCCCTCGCCTCCGGCAAGGGCGTGGTTGGCATCACCAGCCATCTGGGCAATTGGGAAGTGCTCAACCACTTCTACTGTTCGCAGTGCAAACCGATCATTTTCTACCGTCCGCCAAAGCTCAAGGCCGTGGATGATCTGCTCCGTGAGCAGCGCGTGCAGCTGGGCAACCGCGTGGCACCGTCGACCAAGGAAGGCATCCTCAGCGTCATCAAGGAAGTGCGCAAGGGCGGTGCCGTGGGCATCCCCGCGGACCCCGAGCCGAGCCTGTCGTCCGGCATGTTCGTGCCCTTCTGCGGCACCGTGGCGCTGACCAGCAAGTTCGTGCCGGGCATGCTCGCCGGTGGCAAAGCGGTAGGCGTGTTCCTGCATGCGCTGCGTCTGGAAGACGGCTCCGGTTACAAGGTGATCCTGGAAGCCGCGCCGGAAGGCATGTACAGCGAAGACACCTACACCGCCGTGGCGGCCATGAGCGCCGTGGTAGAGAAATACGTGCGTGCCTACCCGAGCCAGTACATGTGGAGCATGAAACGCTTCAAGAAGCGCCCCGAAGGTGAGGAGCGCTGGTACTGAAATCCACGGCGCCTCGCAACGAGGCGCCGGTGGGCTGGGCGTAAGCGGAAAATTGAGTTATTAACAGGGCAAATCTTTTCGCACGAGGCTGTTCAGGACATGTCCGCCAACCAGCGCCAGTATCCCCGTACACCGATGAAGTGCCGCATCAAGATCTGCCATCCGAGCTTCGGTGAACGGGTTGCTCAGACCCGCGATCTTTCCGATGGTGGCGTGTACGTCCGGCATGAGGACCTGGCAGCTCTGGAGCTGGGTACACGAGTGACCGGCCAGGTGCAGGACATGCCCTTCGAAGCACCGATCCTGGAAATGGAAGTGATGCGCGTCGATCCCGATGGGGTCGGGCTGCGCTTCATCCGCGACTGACAGCTTGGCTGCTGCAACTTCCTGGCGTGCCCACCTTTGCGTGGGCACGCTGCTTTTCATGGCTGTCGAATGAGTCGTGGCGTTTTTTCATCGCGGAGTGCGGGTTTTCCCCGAGTTATCCGTCTTTGTAGATGAACCACCACTTTTTTTGCCCGGCGCTGGTGCCGGGCCTCTCGTTCAATTCCGTGAAAAGGAGTTCCCATGACCCCGATCCGTTGCCGCCACGCGGCTTCCCTGGCCCTGCTGGTGGGCTGCAGCCTGGCCCTGCCCTTCGCCCAGGCCGAGTACCTGTGGATCGAGCGTGGCCCTGCTCCGCAAGCCAAGGCTTATCTGAGTGATTTCCAGCCAACGGAGCAACTGAGCCTCGGCAAGCTGCTGGAAGCGAGTACCCGTCAGGCCGACGGCAAGGCCGCCGCGCTGCATGCCAGTGGCGATGCTTACCCGATCGTCGACGACGGCCAGGGGGATCTGCGCGTCAGTGCCAAGCTGCCGGAAGGCGACAAGCTGGTGATCTACGAAGCCAAGGCCGGGCGCAGCGAAACCAAGGCGGTCAATGACCTGGAACTGGTGCCGACCGAGCCCAACGGCAACGCCTTCGAACTGCACTGGAAAGGCACCGTGGTATCGGCCTCGCAGGTCAATGTGTACACCTCCGAGCAATGGACGCGAACCCTCAAGCCCAATGCCGAGGGCATCGTGACCCTCGACCCCTCCTTCCCCGCTCGCTACGTGCTGGAAGTGACCGCCCAGGTCAACGGCGCCGCCACCGTCGACGGCAAGCGCTACGACAGCGTGGTACACGTGGCGACCCTGTCGTTCGAGGTCCCGCGCCACTAAGGTTGCGCTGCTGCCTGCAGCGCAACGGTGGCAGGCAGCAGCGAGGCTGGGCTAGAGCTTGGCTTTGACCGCTTGCAGCGCATCGCCACCGTCTCGGGTGGTTACACCGTCGAGCCAGCCATCGAGCACTTCAGGGTTGGCCTTGATCCAGGTCTTGATGGCCGTGGCGTTGGCGACCTTCCCGTTCAGCACCTGGTCCATGATGGTGTTCTCCATGTCCTGGGTGAACTTCAGGTTGGTCAGCAGCTTGCCGACGTTCGGGCACTCGGCCACGTAGCCCTTGCGCGCCAGGGTGTTGACCGAGCCGGTGCTGCCGAAGAATTTCTCGCCGCCCTTGAGGTACTGCATGTCGTACTGGATGTTCATCGGGTGCGGTGTCCAGCCGAGAAAGACCACGAACTGGCCACGCTTCTCGGCCCTGCCGACCTGCACCAGCATGGCCTGCTCGCTCGACTCGACCAGTTCCCAGTCGCCAAGATCGAACTCGTTGTTGGCGATCATCTGGCGGATGTAGTCGTTGGCCGGTGAGCCCGAGCCGATGCCGTAGATTTTCTTGCCGAAGCGCGCGGCGAATTTGTTCAGGTCCTTGAAGTCCTGCACGCCCTCTTCGTAGGCATAGGTCGGTACCGCCAGGGTGTACTCGGTGCCACCGAGGTTCTCCACCACCTTGTCGACCTGGCCGCTGGTGACGTAGCGCTCGTAGTCGTGCTGCCCGGCCGGCATCCAGTTGCCGAGGAATACATCGACCTGCCCCTTCTGCAATCCGGCGAAGATGATCGGCACCGCCAGGGTACGGGTCTGCGGCTTGTAGCCAAGGCCGTCGAGCAGCAGGCTGGCGATGCCGTTGGTAACCGCGATGTCGCTCCAGCCCGGATCGGCAAGGCTGACGGTGGCGCACTTGGCGTCTTCCGCCATGCTGTGGAAGCTGGCGCTCATGGCCAGCAGGCTGACGGCGATCACGGTCTTCAGGGGCTTCATCGGCATCGTCCTTTTGCATAGGGAGCCCTAACCCTAGGGCTGTCAGCACGGCAGCGCAAGGCAATTGGCGCTGAAAATCGGCAAGGCTGTATCGATCCTCTGGGTTCATTCAGCAGCTGGACAGCAGGCTCCGTGCATACTGATAAACAGCACGACCGCTGGTCGAGGGATCGGCGAAAAGATTGAACTTGCCGTCGATTTCGCTTGTCCGTCCTGCGGGACGAGCGGAGTGCCCCCTCTCTATTTCATCAATGTTACAAGTGGCTGATTTCAGGAAAGGATTCACGGCGGCTTGGGTATCTTCAAGGTCATCACGTTGAATAAATTTTTCCTGTCTCTGTTTCTCGGTGGCGCCCTGTGCTGCGCCGCCGTCGGTAATGCCTCCGCCAGTTTTCGCGTTCACCTGCAGGACGGTAGCAGCCGCGTGGTGCCACCGACCAAGGTCGAGCACACGCCGGCGCAAAGCGTGGTCAAGCGAGCCATGAGCACCTTGGGCACGCCTTACCGCTGGGGCGGTAGCAGCCCGGAGCGTGGTTTCGACTGCAGCGGCCTGGTCAACTATGCGTTCAAGAAGGTCGATGACCTGGAACTGCCGCGTACCTCCCGTGCCCTGTCCCGGGTCGATGGCCCCAAGGTGGCCAAGGGCGATCTGGAACCTGGCGACCTGCTGTTCTTCCGCATTCGCGGGCGCAGCGTCGATCACGTGGCCATCTACCTGGGTAACGACCGCTTCATCCACGCGCCACGGCGCGGCAGCAACGTGCGTATCGACAAGCTCAGCGACGGCTACTGGAAAAAGCATTTCCAGCTGGCTCGCCGGGTGATGCCGGAAGAAACCCAGCTGGCCAGCAACGGCTGACGGAGTCGGCGAAACGACTGTTGTAAGGCGATAGCAGCCGTTCGGTTTGGTGGGCTGAAGCCCACCCTACAGCTGAGTAGTGGAAGTAGAAGCTCGGTCTACATTCTGTGGGAGCGGGCCATGCCCGCGAAAAAACCGCGGGCATGGCCCGCTCCCACAGGTACTGCACCGATGACCGCTATCGCCTTCAAGTCGGCACCGATGAAGCCGTCTGCCATCCGCCGGCGGGCTGTCCTGGTGCCGGTGCAGGCGGTACACTGCGCGCCGCTCGTGGCCATGTCGGTCGCGGCAATGGGTTCCCTAACCCCATTCCACGAAAAAGGACATGCCATGACCCTGCTTCCCGCATCGGTCAGCCGCGCCGTATTGGCTGCGCTGATCGCGTTTCACATCCTCATCATCATCGCCAGCAACTACCTGGTGCAGCTGCCGATCACCCTTTTCGGCTGGCACACCACCTGGGGCGCGTTCAGCTTTCCATTCATCTTCCTGGCGACCGACCTGACCGTCAGGCTGATCGGCAAGCACGCCGCACGGGTGGTGATCGCCCGGGTGATGGTGCCGGCACTGGTCGCGTCCTATATCGTCTCGGTGCTGTTCCACGAGGGCGCATTCGGTGGCGTGGCGGCCCTCGGCGAATTCAACCTGTTCGTGTTCCGCATCGCCCTGGCCAGCTTCCTGGCCTACGTGCTTGGGCAACTGCTCGATATTCAGGTGTTCGACCGCCTGCGCAGGCTGAAGCACTGGTGGGTCGCTCCGGCAGCCTCCAGCGTGTTCGGCCAGGCCATGGATACCCTGGCGTTCTTCTCCATCGCCTTCTGGCAGAGCAGTGACCCCTTCATGGCGGCCAACTGGGTGGAGATCGCCGTGGTCGACTACGTGATCAAGCTGGCGGTCAGCCTGATCCTGTTCGTGCCGCTGTATGGCGTGCTGCTTGGCGCCATCGTGAAGAGGCTGCCGCAGCGTACCGTGGTGAACTGAACCATCATCAGACGAAAACGCCGGAGCCCCTCAGGGTGTCCGGCGTTTTTCGTTGCGACGTTGATGACTTAGCGCGTAGGCATGGCCACCGGCAACGCCTGCAGGCGCGACAGATGCAGGGCCACGGCCAGGGACACCAGCAGCAGCGAGCCGATGAACAGGCCCAGGCCGTCCCAGCCGCCAGCCTGCCAGAACACGCCGCCCAGAGTGCCGGCAACGCTGGAGCCCAGGTAGTAGCAGAACAGGTACAGCGATGAGGCCTGGCCCTTGGCCTGGGTGGCGCGGCGGCCGATCCAGCTGCTCGACACCGAGTGGGCGCCGAAGAAGCCGAAGGTGAACAGCAGCATGCCGACCAGAATCACCGGCAACACGTCGAACAGGGTCAGCACCAGACCCGCCAGCATCAGGCCGATCACCGCCCAGAGCACCTTGCGACGGCCCAGTTTGTCGGCCAGAGCGCCGATCTGCGCGGAGCTGTAGATACCCGACAGATAAACCACCGAGAGCAGGCCGATACTGGTCTGGTCGAGTTTGAACGGTGCTTCGATCAGGCGGTACCCGATGTAGTTGAACATCGTCACGAAGGCGCCCATCAGCAGGAAACCCTGCAGGAACAGCCACGGCAGGCCGGCATCGCGGAATTGCAGGGTGTAGCCCTGCAGCAGGCTGCGCGGGCGCAACGAGCGAGGACGGAAGTTGCGGGATTCGGGCAGCAGGCGCCAAAACAGCGCACCGGCCAGCAGGCCCAGGCCGCCGAGCGTGCCCAGCACGGCGTGCCAGGACATGAAGTCCACCAGTACGCCGCTGAGCAGACGGCCACTCATGCCGCCGATGGCGTTGCCGCCGATATATACGCCCATGGCCAGGCCCAGGTGCAGCGGGTCGATTTCCTCGCTCAGGTAGCTCATGGCCACGGCGGCCAGGCCGCTGAGGGCCAGGCCGACCAGTGCGCGCATCACCAGCACGCCTTCCCAGGTCGGCATCAGCGCGCTGCCGACGGTGAACACGGCAGCGGCGAGCAGCGAGACGACCATCACCGGCTTGCGCCCGAGTGCGTCGGACAGTGGCCCGGTTATCAACAGGCCGACGGCCAGGGTGATGGTGGAAACCGACAGGATCAGGCTGCTTTGCGCGGCGCTGAGCTCGAACTGCTGCGCCAGCATCGGCATCATCGGCTGCACGCAATAGAGCAGGGCGAAGGTGGCGAAACCACCGGAGCACATGGCGAGAATGGTGCGCAGGAAGGCGCGGGTGCCTTTCTGGATATAAACAGGCTCTGCGGCGAGGCTGCGGGGGGCTGGCTGCTCACTGCTGGCGGGCACGCACTCGTTGGGCGCGTGTGGAACGGGCTGACTCATTACGACCTCTTGAAAACTCGATTCCCAGGCGAAACGCTGCCGTATGCACTGGCGGATGCCAGCATGGCTTGGTTTTTTGTAATTGGGAATGTTCACAAGGATAAATAGGCGAGCAAGTTCTTTCCAATATAATATTCGACACGATCGATATGTTTTACGACCTATGGAGAATTCATGGAGCTGCGCCATCTGCGTTACTTCGTGGCCGTCGCCGAAGAGCTGCATTTCGGCCGCGCCGCCGAGCTGCTGGGCATTTCCCAGCCACCGCTGAGCCAGCAGATACAGGCGCTGGAACAGGAACTCGGGGTGCGTCTGTTCGAGCGCAGCAACCGCCATGTGGCGCTCACCGATGCTGGGCGACTGTTCCTCGAGGAGACCCGGCAGACCCTGGCCCAGGTCAGCAAGTCGGTGGATGTGGTGCGCCGCGCCGAACAGGGCGAGATCGGCGAGTTGCAGATCGGCTTCACCGCATCGGCGCCGTTCGTGTCGATCATCCCGCGGGCGGTGTTCGCCTTTCGCCAGGCGTTTCCGGCGGTGCACCTCAACCTGCAGGAAATGACCAGCCGCCAGGTCAGCCAGGCGCTGCTGGAAAAGAAACTGCAGATCGGCATGATTCGCCCGCTGGAGCTGCCCGCCGAGCTGGACGCCGTGGAGCTGCTCAGCGAGCCGCTGGTGGCGCTGCTGCATGCTGGCCATCCGCTGGCCGGCGAGCAGGATCGGGGGCTGGCCCTGGCCGAACTGGCTGATGAGCCTTTCGTGTACTTTCCACGCAATTACGGCTCAGGTCTGTATGGCCAGTTCTTCAACCTGGCCCGGCAGGCCGGCTTCACCCCGCGGGTCACTCAGGAGGCTCACGAAGCGCTGACCATCATCGGCCTGGTGGCCGCGGGCCTCGGGGTGTCCGTGCTACCGGCCTCGTTCCGGCGCATCCGCATCGACGGCGTGGTGTTCCGCACCCTGATGGATGCCGATGCCACCACCGCGGTATGGCTGGTCAAGCGGCGCCAGGAACGCTCGCCGCTGGCGCAGGCCTTTATCGATCTGCTGACTCGGGAAGTGCAGGCGCGCAAATAGATGGGGCTCAATGGCTTTCGGTAGCCCGGGTAGAGCGCCGCGGCATCCGGGAACGAGTACCTGGGTATCGCTGCCCTCAACCCAGGCTACGGGCTGGAGGCTGCGCACTGCGCCGCGGCTCAAGCGCTGGCGTTCTTGTCCAGCTTGCGCAGGAACACGCTCATTTCCTTTTCCGCCTGCTTGTCGCCCTTGGCTTGTGCGGCTTGCAGGCCGCTTTGCCAGGCGCTGCGGGCGGCGTCCGGGTTGCCGGCGGCCTGGTGGGCTTTGCCGAGCAATTTCCATGCGGCCGAGTACTGCGGGTCGTGTTCGACGCAGCGCTGCAGGTGTTCGGCGGCCTTCGCGGCCTCGCCGGCATCCAGATATCCCTTGCCCAGGCCGAAGCGCAGTAGCGAGTTATCCACACCCTTGGCGAGCATCTTTTCCAGTGCTTCGGTGCTCATGGCGCCTCCTTCGTCGGCAGCTTCAAGCGGCAAGCCTCACGCGGCATGTAAAGCGCTCGAGGCTGGCCACTCAAAAAAACGTCAGTCCGACCTGGAACAGCCGTTCCACGTCGCGAATGTGCTTCTTGTCCATCAGGAACAGGATCACGTGGTCGCCGGACTCGATCACCGTCACGTCATGGGCGATCAGCACTTCTTCGTCGCGGATGATCGCGCCGATGGTGGTGCCAGGCGGCAGCGAGATTTCCTTGATGGCCTTGCCGACCACCTTGCTCGAGCGCGCGTCACCGTGGGCGATGACTTCGATGGCTTCGGCTGCGCCGCGGCGCAGCGAGTGCACGCTCTCGATATCGCCACGACGCACGTGGGTCAGCAGGCTGCCGATGGTCGCCAATTGCGGGCTGATCGCGATGTCGATCTCGCCGCCCTGAATCAGGTCGACGTAGGCCGGGTTGTTGATCAGCGTCATCACCTTGCGCGCGCCCAGGCGCTTGGCCAGCAGCGAGGACATGATGTTGGCTTCATCGTCGTTGGTCAGGGCCAGGAAGATGTCGGCATCCTTGATGTTCTCTTCCACCAGCAGGTCGCGATCGGAGGAGCTGCCTTGCAGCACGATGGTGCTTTCCAGGTTCTCCGAGAGGTAGCGGCAGCGCGCCGGGTTCATCTCGATGATCTTGACCTGATAGCGGCTTTCGATGGCTTCGGCCAGGCGCTCGCCGATGTGCCCGCCACCGGCGATCACCACGCGCTTGTAGCTTTCCTCGAGGCGACGCATCTCGCTCATCACCGCGCGAATGTCGGCCTTGGCGGCGATGAAGAACACTTCGTCATCGGCCTCGATCACCGTATCGCCCTGGGGCATGATCGCCCGGTCGCGACGGAAGATCGCCGCCACCCGGGTATCGACCTTGGGCATGTGCTCGCGCAGCTGGCGCAGTTGCTGGCCGACCAGCGGGCCGCCGTAGTAGGCCTTGACCGCCACCAGTTGCGCCTTGCCGTCGGCGAAGTCGATGACCTGCAGGGCGCCGGGGTATTCGATCAGGCGCTTGATGTAGTTGGTCACCACCTGCTCGGGGCTGATCAGCACGTCGACCGGAATCGCCTCGTTGTCGAACAGCGCTTCGCGGGTCAGGTAGGCCGCTTCGCGGACGCGGGCGATGCGCGTCGGCGTGTGGAACAGGGTATAGGCGACCTGGCAGGCGACCATGTTGACTTCATCGCTGTTGGTCACCGCCACCAGCATGTCGGCATCGTCGGCACCGGCCTGACGCAGTACGGTCGGGAACGAGCCCTTGCCCTGGACGGTACGGATGTCGAGGCGGTCGCCGAGGTCGCGCAGGCGGTCACCGTCGGTGTCCACCACGGTGATGTCATTGGCTTCGCTGGCCAGGTGCTCGGCCAGCGTTCCGCCCACTTGGCCTGCGCCGAGGATGATGATCTTCATCGGGGTGCTCCAGCAGCTGCGATCTTGATCAGCTTGGCATAGTAGAAGCCGTCGTGGCCGTCCTGCTGGGCGAGCAGTTGCCGGCCATGGGGCTGTTGCAGGCCGAAGGGGCCGGCGATGTCGAGTTCGCGGGCACCTGGCGTACGTTCCAGGAACGCGCCGATCACCTCGGTATTTTCCGTCGGCAGGGTCGAGCAGGTGGCGTAGAGCAGCATGCCGCCGACTTCCAGCGTGGGCCACAGTGCGTCGAGCATTTCGCCCTGCAGGTTGGCCAGCGCCTGAATGTCGTCGGGCTGACGGGTCAGCTTGATGTCGGGGTGGCGACGGATCACCCCGGTGGCCGAGCAGGGCGCATCGAGGAGAATGCGCTGGAACGCCTTGCCGTCCCACCAGGCAGCGGTATCGCGGCCATCGGCGGCGATCAGGGTGGCATCGAGCTGCAGGCGATCGAGGTTCTCGCGCACGCGCAGCAGGCGTTTGGCTTCCAGGTCCACGGCGACCACCTGTTGCAGCCCGGGCTCGGCTTCGAGCAGGTGGCAGGTTTTGCCACCGGGGGCGGCGCAGGCGTCCAGCACGCGTTGCCCGGGCGCCAGTTGCAGCAGATCGGCAGCCAGCTGCGCGGCTTCGTCCTGCACGCTGACATGCCCCTCGGCGAACCCTGGCAGCAGGGTCACGTCGCAGGCTTGCAGCAAGCGGATGCCATCGCGACTGAAGGTGCAGGGCTCTGCTTCGAAACCGACCTGGCGCAGCCGAGCGAGATAGTCATCGCGGCTGCCGTGGCGACGGTTGACCCGCAGGATCAGCGGCGGGTGGGCGTTATTGGCTGCGCAGATCGCCTGCCAGTGTTCGGGCCAGAATGCCTTGAGCTGTTTTTGCAGCCAGCGCGGATGAGCGGTGTGCAGCACCGGGTCGCGATCCAGTTCTTTGATCAGGCTCTCGCTGTCGCGCTGGGCGTTGCGCAGCACGGCATTGAGCAGGCCCTTGGCCGAGGTCTTCTTCAGCTTGTCGACGCAGCCAACCGTCTCGCCGATGGCCGCGTGGGCGGGTATGCGTGTGTAGAACAGTTGGTAGAGGCCAATCAGCAGCAGGGCTTCGAGGTCGCGGTCGCCATCCTTGAAAGGCTTGCGCAGCAGCTTGTCGGCGATCAGCGCCAGACGTGGCTGCCAGCGCGCGGCGCCGAAGGCCAGGTCCTGAGCGAGGCCACGGTCGCGTGCCTCGACCTTGTCGAGCAGCGGCGGCAGGCTGCTACCCAGCGACGCCTTGCCTTCGAGTACCGCCGCCAGGGCGCGGGCGGCTGCCAGCCTGGGGTTCATACCAGCACCGTGCCGACGGCGAACTGCTCACGGCGGCTGTTGTACAGGTCAGCGAAGTTCAGCGCCTTGCCGCCAGGCAGCTGCAGGCGGGTAAGCAGCAGGGCGCTTGCGCCGCAGGCGACGGTCAGGCCGTCCTTGCTGGCGGCGAGGATCTCGCCGGGCTGGCCCTGACCGTCAGCGAGGCGGGCGGCCAGCACCTTGAGCGGCGCGTCGTTCAGGGTGCTGTGGCAGATCGGCCAGGGGTTGAAGGCGCGGATCAGTCGCTCCAGCTCATCGGCCGGGCGGCTCCAGTCGAGGCGCGCTTCGTCCTTGTTGAGCTTGTGGGCGTAGTTGGCCTGGGCGTCGTCCTGTACTTCGCCCATCAGCGTGCCACTGGCCAGACCGGCGATGGCGTCGACCACTGCCGGCGGGCCGAGCTCGGCCAGCCGGTCATGCAGGCTGCCGCCGGTGTCGTCGGCAGTGATTGGCGTACGCACCTTGAGGAGCATCGGCCCGGTATCCAGACCCGCTTCCATCTGCATCACGGTGACGCCACTTTCTGCGTCGCCAGCCTGTACCGCACGCTGGATCGGCGCGGCACCCCGCCAGCGGGGCAGCAGGGACGCATGGCTGTTGATGCAGCCGAAGCGCGGGATGTCGAGCACCACCTGAGGCAGGATCAGCCCGTAGGCGACCACCACCAGCAGGTCCGGCGCCAGCGCGGCGAGCTCCGCCTGCGCCGCGGCGTCACGCAGGCTCGGCGGCTGCAGCACGGCAATGTCGTGTTCCAGGGCAAGCTGCTTGACCGGGCTGGGCATGAGTTTCTGTCCGCGGCCCGCCGGACGATCCGGCTGGGTGTACACCGCGATGATCTGGTGCGGCGTGTCGAGCAGCGCCTTGAGGTGGGCGGCGGCGAATTCCGGGGTGCCGGCGAATACGATACGCAGAGCTTCGGTCATGGTGTCTCGCTGTTGCTCGGGAGCGCTGGGCGCTGCAGCTGAAAAAGAAAAGGCTTGCCGTGGCAAGCCTTTGCAGAGGGTGGCGTCACACCTGCTGGCGGTGCTGCTTTTCCAGCTTCTTCTTGATGCGGTCGCGCTTGAGCGTAGACAGGTAGTCGACGAACAGCTTGCCGTTGAGGTGATCGCATTCGTGCTGGATGCACACGGCCAACAGGCCTTCGGCGATCATCTCGAACGGCTTGCCGTCACGGTCCAGGGCGTTGATCTTGACCTTCTGCGGACGGTCGACGTTCTCGTAGAAGCCGGGCACCGACAGGCAGCCTTCCTGGTACTGATCCATTTCCTCGGTGAGCGATTCGAAGGCCGGGTTGATGAACACCAGCGGCTCGCTCTTGTCCTCGGACAGGTCCATGACCACCACGCGCTTGTGCACATTCACCTGGGTCGCGGCGAGGCCGATACCGGGGGCGTCATACATGGTTTCGAACATGTCATCGATCAATTGACGCAGGCCGTCATCGACCACGTCCACCGGTTTGGCGATGGTACGCAGGCGCGGATCGGGAAATTCGAGGATGTTTAAAATCGCCATATGCGTTTGTGATGCACTTGTGGAATAAATTCAAAATCCGCTGCTAAGATGACGGCAGCATCGAAAAACGGCTTCACGCCGCGGTTTTACTGGGTTCTGTCGCGGCGCTAGGGCGCTTCACGCGAAGCCACATAATAAAGGGATTCACCGCATGAGGAAATCACTACTCGCCCTGCTGCTGGTCGCCGCGAGCGGCCTGGCAGTCGCCGAGGTGCAACTCAAGGAAGGCCACCCCGATCGTTACACGGTCGTGAAGGGCGATACCCTCTGGGATATTTCCGGCAAGTTCCTGCGACAGCCCTGGAAATGGCCGGAAATCTGGCACGCCAACCCACAGGTGGAAAACCCTCACCTGATCTACCCGGGTGATCTGTTGAGCCTGGTCTACATCGACGGCCAACCACGCCTGATGTTGGGCCGGGGCGAGTCGCGCGGCACCATCAAGCTGTCGCCGAAGGTTCGCAGCACGCCGATGGCCGAAGCCATTCCGACCATTCCGCTGGAAGCGATCAACAGCTTCCTGCTCAAGAACCGCATCGTCGATAGCCCGGAACAGTTCCAGGGCGCACCCTACATCGTCGCCGGCAATGCCGAGCGCGTGGTCAGTGGTGCGGGTGACCGCGTCTACGCCCGTGGCAGCTTCGACCCGGCCGAGCCGGTGTATGGCATCTTCCGTCAGGGCAAGACCTACACCGATCCGGACACCAAGGAATTTCTCGGCATCAACGCCGACGACATCGGTGGCGGCGAAATCGTCGCCGAGGAAGAGGGCGTGGGTACCCTCAACCTGACCCGTACCACTCAGGAAGTTCGCAACGGCGACCGCCTGTTCCCCACCGAGGAACGGGCGATCAACTCGACGTTCATGCCCAGCGAGCCGACTACCGAAATCAAGGGCCTGATTCTCGACGTACCGCGTGGCGTCAGCCAGATCGGCCAGTTCGACGTGGTCACCCTGAACAAGGGCGCCCGTGACGGCCTGGAGATCGGCAACGTACTGGCCGTCTACAAGACGGGCGAGACCGTGCGTGATCGCGTCACCGGCGAGTCGGTGAAGATCCCCGATGAACGTGCCGGCCTGCTCATGGTGTTCCGCACCTACGAGAAGCTCAGCTACGGCATGATTCTCAACGCCTCGCGGCAGTTGGCGGTGATGGACAAGGTACGCAATCCGTAACACCTACAAGCCCCGCCAACGCGGGGCTTGTGCTATTCGATAAGGCCCACGATCAAGGATGATCCGCCATGTCGCTCTCGCTGTCTCCCGCCGAACTTGAAGCCCGCCTGCGCCTGCATTGTCTGCCGGAGCTGGGGCCGAAGCGTTTTCACAAATTGCTCAGTGCTTTCGACAGTGCCTCTGCCGCCCTCAGCGCGCCGGCCAGTGCCTGGCGCTCTCTTGGCTTGCCGCTGGCCTGTGCAGACGCGCGGCGCAGTGCTCAAGTGCGTGAGCGGGCGCGGCTTAGCCTGGAGTGGTTACAGGTGCCCGATCAGCAACTGCTGATGTGGGATGACCCGCGCTATCCCGCTTTGTTGGCAGAAATCCCCGATGCGCCGCCGCTGCTGTTCGTCGCCGGTGACCCGACATTGCTCGAGCGCCCGCAACTGGCCATGGTCGGCAGTCGCCGAGCATCGAAGCCAGGTCTGGATACCGCGCACCGTTTCGCTCGCAGCCTGGCCCGCGGTGGTTTCGTGATCACCAGCGGGCTGGCGCTGGGCATCGACGGGGCGGCGCATCAAGGTGCGCTGGATGTGGGCGGGTACACCGTCGCCGTGCTCGGTACGGGTTTGCAGTGTCTGTATCCGGCACGCCACAAACGCTTGGCCCGGGACATCATCGACGGTGGCGGGGCACTGGTCTCCGAACTACCGCTGGATTCGCCACCCCAGGCGAGCAATTTTCCACGCCGCAATCGAATCATCAGTGGCCTGTCCCTGGGCGTGCTGGTGGTCGAGGCCAGCCCGTCGAGTGGCTCGCTGATCACCGCACGTATCGCGGCGGAGCAGGGGCGCGAGGTGTATGCGATTCCCGGCTCCATTCATCATCCGGGTGCCAAGGGCTGCCATCAGCTGATTCGTGACGGTGCCACACTGGTAGAAAGCATCGACCACATCCTCGAAGCCCTGCGCGGCTGGCAGGCGCCCGCTGCCGAGCATGCGGTGGTTACCGAAACGGCTCCGCAGGCGCCAGCCCATCCACTGTTGGCGCTGTTGCACGCGGCGCCCCACAGCAGTGAAGCGCTTGCCTACTCCAGCGGCTGGCCACTGCCAGAAGTACTGGCCGCATTGACCGAGCTCGAGCTGGATGGGCGGGTTGCCTGTGAAGCCGGGCTTTGGGTGGGCTGCAAGGCGTAATACACTGCGGCCAGTGTTTTCCGGGGGAGATATCCATGATCACCAGTTGGCAGGTTCAGCAGGCAGCGCGTGTGGTACGCGCCGGCGGCGTCATCGCCTATCCGACCGAAGCGGTCTGGGGGCTTGGCTGCGATCCCTGGGATGAAATGGCGGTGGACCGTCTGCTGGCGCTGAAGGAACGGCCCGTGCGCAAGGGGCTGATTCTGGTGGCCGACAACATCCGCCAGTTCGACTTTCTGCTCGAGGATCTGCCCGAGATCTGGCAGGACCGCCTGGCCAGCACCTGGCCCGGCCCGAATACCTGGCTGGTGCCACACCAGGATCGCCTGCCGGAGTGGATCACCGGTGAGCACGACAGCGTTGCCCTGCGCGTCAGCGACCACCCGCGGGTACGCGAGTTGTGTGCCCTGACCGGACCACTGGTGTCGACCTCCGCCAATCCCGCCGGCCGCCCTGCCGCGCGCTCGCGGCTACGGGTCGAGCAGTACTTTCCAAGGCAATTGGACGCCGTGCTGGGCGGCGCCCTGGGCGGGCGCCGTAATCCCAGCGTGATTCGTGACCTGGTGACCGGCGACGTGCGCAGGCCAGCCTGATTAAAAGCCACCGGCCGTGTTCGCTCCCATACTGTCGGCCGTTGGATTTGGTGGGCTGAAGCCCACCCTACGCCACGCCCACATGCCCTGTAGGGTGGGCCGGGCGGCGATCCGCTTCAGCCCACCGATGGCTCGAGGGGACGCAGAGCGCCCCTGAAGCTGAGCGCAGGGAGCGATTCAATGCCACCCCTACGGATCCCATGGCCAGGCGCTCAGGGCAACAGAATGGTCGAGCCGGTGGTCTGCCGGTCGCTCAGCAGGGTCTGTGCGGTGGCCGCTTCGCTCAGTGGATAACGCTGGCCGATCTCGGCGTCGAGTTTGCCCTTGGCGATCATGCCGAACAGTTCGTCAGCCATCTTTTGCAGGCGCTCCGGCGTATCCGCGTAGCTGGCCAGGGTCGGGCGGGTGACGTACAGCGAGCCCTTCTGCGAGAGGATGCCCAGGTTGACTCCCGTCACCGCACCGGACGCATTGCCGAAGCTGACCAGCAGGCCGCGTGGCGCCACGCAGTCCAGAGAGGTTTCCCAGGTGTCCTTGCCGACGCCATCGTAGACCACCGGGCATTTCTTGCCATCGGTCAGTTCCAGCACGCGCTGGGCAACGTTTTCATGGCTGTAGTCGATGGTCGCCCAGGCGCCCTGTTGCATTGCACGCTCGGCCTTCTTTGCCGAACTCACTGTACCGATCAGCTTGACGCCCAGGGCCTTGGCCCATTGGCAGGCGAACGAGCCGACGCCCCCTGCGGCAGCGTGGAACAGAACGATGTCGCCGCTCTTCAGTTCGGCGGTCTGGCGCAGCAGGTACTGCACGGTCAGCCCCTTGAGCATCACCGCTGCAGCTTGCTCGAAGCTGATGGCGTCGGGCAGCTTGACCAGCTTTTCCGCTGGCAGCACATGCAGCTCGCTGTAGCCGCCCAGTGGGCCGGTGGCGTAGGCCACGCGGTCGCCCACCTGGAAGTCCTTCACCTCGGAACCGATCGCGTCGACGAAACCGGCACCCTCGGTACCCAGGCTGGACGGCAGCGAAGGGGGCGCATACAGGCCATTGCGGAAGTAGGTATCGATGAAGTTCAGGCCGATGGCCTGGTTGTGCACACGCACCTCGTGGGGGCCAGGGGCGGCCGGCTGGTAGTCGACGTATTCGAGTACCTCGGGGCCACCGTGGCGACTGAACTGGATGCGTTTGGCCATCGTCTTGCTCCTGCATGAAGGTGAGTGCAATAGACCCCGAATCCACCGGGGCGTTGAACGGTTTTTTCTTCAGCGGTCGAACGTCGCATCTGCCGTTGACCCGCGTCAACTGCAGAGCGCCGACACCCGGTGATATGCTGGCCGCCGATTTCACCCGACGTACGTGACACAAGGTGCCCCCGTGAGTAACCAGACCGAGGCCGTCAAAGCCTACCTGCTCGACCTGCAAGACCGTATCTGTACTGCCCTGCAAGCCGAGGATGGCCAGGGCCACTTCATCGAAGACGCCTGGCAGCGTCCGGGCGGCGGCGGCGGGCGTACGCGGGTGATCGGCGACGGCGCGGTGATCGAGAAGGGTGGGGTGAATTTCTCCCACGTGTTCGGCGACAGCCTGCCGCCGTCGGCCAGTGCCCATCGCCCGGAGTTGGCAGGGCGCGGCTTCCAGGCCCTTGGCGTGTCTCTGGTGATCCACCCGCACAATCCCCATGTGCCGACTTCCCACGCCAACGTGCGTTTCTTCAGCGCCGAGAAGGAAGGCGAAGAGCCGGTCTGGTGGTTCGGCGGTGGTTTCGACCTGACCCCCTATTACGGCAACGAAGAGGACTGCGTGCATTGGCACCGGGTTGCCGAGCAGGCCTGTGCGCCTTTCGGCGCCGATGTCTATCCGCGCTACAAGGCCTGGTGCGATCGCTACTTCCACCTCAAGCACCGCGGTGAACCACGTGGCATCGGCGGGCTGTTCTTCGATGACCTCAACGAGTGGGATTTCGACACCTGTTTCGCGTTCATCCGCGCCATCGGCGACGCCTACATCGAGGCTTACCTGCCCATCGTGCAGCGCCGCAAGGCCATGCCCTTCACCCCGGCACAGCGTGAGTTCCAGGAGTATCGTCGCGGCCGCTACGTGGAGTTCAATCTGGTCTACGACCGCGGCACCCTGTTCGGTTTGCAGTCGGGCGGGCGTACCGAGTCGATTCTCATGTCGCTGCCACCGCAGGTGCGCTGGGGGTATGACTGGAAAGCGCAACCGGGCAGCGAGGAAGCACGCCTGACCGAGTATTTCCTGACTGACCGCGATTGGCTGAACGTCCAGAACCAGGCTTGAAGGTCTGCGCAAAAAGCTTCAGGCTTGCCGCCTTTGGCTTTTGCGAACGGAAATTTCATGGATCGCTACGGTGTATTCGGCAACCCAATCGGCCACAGCAAGTCGCCGCTGATCCACCGCCTGTTCGCTGAGCAGACTGGCCAGGTGTTGAGCTACGAAACGCTGCTGGCGCCGCTGGAGGATTTCGATGGTTATGCCCGGGCCTTCTTCGCCGAAGGCCATGGCGGTAACGTGACCGTGCCGTTCAAGGAGCAGGCCTATGCCCTGGCCGACAGCCTGACCGAGCGCGCGCGCCGCGCCGGTGCGGTGAATACCCTGAAGAAGCTCGATGACGGCAGTCTGCTCGGTGACAATACCGACGGTGCCGGTCTGGTGCGTGATCTGACCGTGAATGCCGGCATCGACCTGCGCGGCAAGCGCATTCTGCTGCTCGGTGCCGGTGGCGCGGTACGCGGCATTCTCGAACCGTTCCTGGCACAACAGCCGCAGATTCTGGTGATCGCCAACCGCACCGTGGAAAAGGCCGAGCGCCTGGCCCGGCAGTTCAGCGATCTTGGTCCCGTGGTGGCCAGTGGTTTCGACTGGATCGATGCGCCGGTGGATCTGATCATCAACGGCACCTCCGCCAGCCTGTCCGGCGCGCTGCCGCCGATCGCCGCCAGCCTTATCCAGCCGGGCCACACCTGCTGCTACGACATGATGTACGGCGCCGGCCCCACCGCCTTCAATCGCTGGGCTGCGGAGCAGGGTGCTGCACGCACCCTCGACGGCCTCGGCATGCTGGTCGAGCAGGCCGTGGAAGCCTTCCACCTGTGGCGCGGCGTACGCCCGGACAGCGCACCGGTCCTGGCCGAACTCCGTCGCCAACTGGCTGCCTAGCGGCCGGTAACCCGGTAGGGTGGGCTTCAGCCCACCTGCGCGGTATCCCGCCCTTACGCTCGTGAGGTTGCCGCCAACCGTAACGGC
>NZ_JBQWIF010000033.1:0-63312 GCF_052958135.1 Pseudomonas sp. SZ40
GGCGCGAAGCGATAGTGGCTGCACCGGGATGTCGGCATTGCCTCGCGATTCGCCCGCAAGCGGGCTCCTACAGGTGAATGCAGGCGCCTGGGTAAGTGCATTACCCGCCACCACCGTAGGAGCGTCGCCCCCGGCGCGAAGCGATAGTGGCTGCACGGCGATGTTGATGCTGCTTCGTCACTCGCCCGCAAGCTCAGCCAGGCATAAAAAAACCGGGCTCGAGGCCCGGTTTTTCGTACGGCTCGGCGTATCAGCCGCGGCCTTCGCGGTAGAGGTTCTCGAAGCAGAAGTTGGTCGCTTCGATGTAACCCTCTGCACCACCGCAGTCGAAGCGGCGGCCCTTGAATTTGTAGGCCAGTACGCAGCCTTCCTGAGCCTGTTTCATCAGCGCGTCGGTGATCTGGATCTCACCGCCCTTGCCTGGCTGGGTGTCCTTGATCAGGTCGAAGATGTCCGGAGTGAGGATGTAGCGACCGATGATCGCCAGATTCGACGGCGCGTCT
Organism: Pseudomonas sp. SZ40; assembly: GCF_052958135.1. Lineage (NCBI taxonomy): Bacteria > Pseudomonadati > Pseudomonadota > Gammaproteobacteria > Pseudomonadales > Pseudomonadaceae > Pseudomonas > Pseudomonas sp. SZ40. Next base: position 504 of record NZ_JBQWIF010000033.1, read on the forward strand.
TCGGCCTTGGGTTTTTCGACCATGTGGCTGACACGGAAGATGTCGTCACGGATCATCTCGCCGGCGATCACGCCATACTTGTGGATTTCTTCCATCGGTACTTCCTGTACCGCGACGATCGAGCAGCGGAACTGGTTGTACAGCTTGACCATCTGGGTCAGTACGCCATCGCCTTCGATGTTCAGGCACAGGTCGTCGGCCAGTACCACGGCGAACGGTTCGTCACCGATCAGCGGACGGCCACTGAGAATGGCGTGGCCCAGGCCCTTCATTTCCACCTGACGGGTGTAGGAGAAGGTGCAGTTGTCGATCAGGCGACGGATACCGACCAGGTATTTTTCCTTTTCGGTGTCGCGGATCTGATGCTCGAGCTCATAGCTGATGTCGAAATGGTCTTCCAGGGAGCGCTTGCCACGACCGGTCACCATGGCGATCTCGGTCAAGCCGGCGTTGAGGGCTTCCTCCACGCCGTACTGGATCAGCGGGGTGTTGACCACGGGCAGCATTTCCTTGGGCATGGCCTTGGTCGCCGGGAGAAAGCGGGTGCCATAACCGGCGGCTGGGAACAGGCATTTCTTGATCATGTGTTTTCCTTGAGTGGTCAATGTTGCACAAGTCGCTGAACCGCTGGCATCAGGAGGTCTGGCGCAGCCGTTCGTAGTAATAGGGCAGTCGCAGCAAAGCGTGGCGCGCTGCAGCGGCGCGCCGTTCGTTATTGTCTCCGGGGAAGGTGACGGTCTCGCTGGTCACCCCTTCATGCTCGGCGAGACGCGTGGCGCAGGCGAAGCACATGGCGCCGTCGATCACTTCCTGGCCGCTCTTGTCGTCGGCGGTCGGTGCGCCGGTAATGGCCAGGATGATGTCGGCACTGCTGACCTTCAGCACGCCGATGGCCATCTCACGGGCGACTTCCTCGCTGTTCATGCCGAAGGTCTCGATGGTCTCCAGCTTGACGCCGAGACTGGCTTGCATCGCGCGCTTGGAATAGGCGACGAAACCGCTTTCTAGCACGCCGTCACAGCCCGGTACCGCCGCGACGGTAGCGGCCAGCAAGCCGGCCGTGGCCGACTCGGCAGTGCTCAGCACCAGGTTGTACTTTTCCAGGAAATGGACCGCCTGCTCGATGTTTTGCATGCTGGCGAAATTCTCCGACCCAATCGTTACTGTGTGTCTATGGCAGTGCATGGGGCACACAAGTTCCGGACAATTAGCAGAGACCATTTATCGAGCAGCCTGAACTCTTTGCACCGCCTGTTTTTCCCACGCTAGACAGCAGGCCGAACCCAAGGGGCAATGAAGTGAATACTCTGCGCAAGCTGCAAGACACCCATGAACTGCATGACGTGAGCGATGGCTCGATCCGCACTGCATTCATCCAGGCACTGAGCGAGAAAGCGCGCCCTCTGTTCGAAGAAGCAGCCAGTTATGCCCGCAATCACGATCTCGACGTGGTGGTCGATCTGGTGCTGGAAAACGACAAGCCGCGCCTGATCCTGGCGGTCAGTCGCCCCGATGAAGGTCTGGTGAGCAGCTACAGCCTGGTCGCCAACCTTGCCGCGCAGCGCATGCTGCACGAGGAGTACTACGCCGACAGCGGCGATATTCATCGCCAGGAATCGCTGCTGGCGTCGGTCAACGAAAAGGTCATCGATACCCGTCTCGCCAACTTCTTCCGCAAGGGCTTCGCCCTGCCACTCGATTACATCAACGAGCGTCACCCCATCGGCTTCTGGTGATCGCAGCGTTTGCCTGATCCTGGGCAATGTTCCCCTGCATTCGCTGACCTACAGTAGATGTCTGTCAGCAATGCGGGAATCGCCGTGCAAGTGGATGTCGTCATCGTCGGAGCCGGGCCGGCTGGTCTGTGCCTGGCCCGTTCCCTGTCCGGCCACGGACTTTCCATTCGGCTGATCGAACGCCAGCCTCTCGATGCCGTGGCGAATCCGCCGCCGGATGGCCGTGAAATCGCCCTCACCCGTGCCTCGCGACAGACGCTGGAGTCACTGAACATGTGGCGGCATCTGCAGGCCGACGAGATATCTCCACTGCGTGACGCCCAAGTGTTCAATGGCTCCTCGCCTTACGCACTGCGCATCCTCGCGGCCTCGGCTGGCGCGGAGCGTCTGGGCTGCCTGGTACCCAACCAGGCGATCCGCCGCTCGGCGTTCGCGGCGCTGAGCGACTGCCCAGACGTCGAATTGCTGAGCGGCTGCACGATCACGGGGGTGCAGTGCTCCAGGCACGCCGTGGCGCTGCGCCTGAGCGATGGCCAGCACCTCAATACACGTCTGCTGGTGGCAGCCGACAGTCGTTTTTCGGAGACCCGGCGACGCTTGGGAATCGGCGCGCGCATGGAGGACTTCGGCAAGAGCATGCTGGTCTGCCGCATGGCCCACGAGCGCAGCCACCAACAGGTGGCCTGGGAGTGGTTCGGTTACGGGCAGACGCTCGCCCTGCTCCCGCTTAACGGCAACTGTGCCTCAGCGGTGCTGACCCTGCCGGCGCAGGAAATGAACGAGATGCTGACGCTTGCGCCGGACGCTTTCGCCCGAACTATGGAGCGCCGTTTCGAGCGACGCCTCGGGCGCATGGCGCTGATTGGCGAACGCCATGTCTATCCCTTGGTGGGCGTCTATGCGCAGCGCTTCGCGGGGCTGCGCTGTGCATTGATCGGTGACGCCGCGGTGGGCATGCACCCGGTGACGGCCCATGGCTTCAACTTGGGTGTGCAGAGCCAGCAGCGGCTGGCGGGGGTGTTGCTCGATGCAGCGCGCGCGGGTCGCGACATCGGCGCCCCCACCGTTCTGCAGCGATACGCCGGAGCCCAGCAGCGCGCCAGCTGGCCGCTGTATCAGGCCACCAGCCTGCTGGTGCGGCTGTACACCGACGATCGAATGCCCACACGCCTGCTGCGCAATGCCGGGCTACGCCTGGCGCAGAACCTGCCGCCGTTCAAGGCGGCACTGGCCCGGCACCTGACGCAGGTCACGGGCTGATTCAGCTGTCGGCAGCGCGCTGCATGTTGACCCGCTGACGCCACTCCATGTAGGTCTTGAGGAACAGCGTGAACAGCGCCATGCAGGCCAGCAGGGCCGCAGCGGTGAAGGCCGCCACCGGCTTGTAGTCGTTGTTCAGCTGATCCACCAGCAGCGGCAAGGTCAGGGTCTGGTTGAGGATGGTGCCTGACACCACCGAGACCGCACCGAACTCGCCCACTGCCCGCGCATTGGTGACCACCACGCCGTAGAGCAGCGCCCATTTTATGTTGGGCAGCGTGATATGGCGGAAGATCTGCCAGCCATTGGCCCCCAGACACAGCGCCGAGGTTTCCTCGTCGTTGCCCTGGGACTGCATGACCGGAATCAGGATGCGCGCCACGTAAGGCGCGGTGACGAACACCGTGACCATGACGATACCGGGCCAGGCGAACATCAACTGCATGTCGTTATCGTAGAACCATTGGCCCAGGGCGGTTTCCAGCCCGTAGACCACCAGGTAGCAAAGACCGGCGACCACCGGCGACACGGCATAGGGAATGTCCACCAGGGTGGTCAGCAGCTTGCGGCCACGGAAATCGTAATGGGTCACGCACCAGGCCAGCAGGATGCCGAAGCACAGGTTCAGCGGCACGGTGAGCGCGGCGACCAGCAGGGTCAGGCCGATGGCGTGCTGCATGTAGTCCTGGGAGAGGTTGTCGACCAGCACGCTCCAGCCGCCACTGAGCGCCCTGGTGAAAATCAGCGCCAGGGGAACCAGCAGCATCAGCGCGACTGCACCGAGGCCGAGCATGATGAGTAACCATTGATGCCAATGCTGAGGCTTTTTCATCGGCTCTGCCTCTGCCATTTGAACAAGCGCCCCTGCACCACCTGCAAGGCGAAGAGCAGGAACAGCGAAGCCAGGAGGATTACCGACGCGATCGCCGCCGCTGCTGGGTAATTGAATTCCTGCAGGCGCACGAAGATCATCAGTGACGAGACTTCGGTCTTGAACGGGATGTTGCCGGCGATCATGATCACCGCGCCGAACTCGCCCAGGCTGCGCACGAACGCCTGGGATGCACCGGTGATCAACGCCGGCGTCAGGCTCGGCAGCACCACGTAAGCGAAGCTCTGCCACTTGTTGGCACCCAGGGTGCTGGCCGCCTCCTCGTACTCGGTGCCCAGGCTCTGCAGCACCGGTTGCACGGTACGCACCACGAACGGCAGGCTGGTGAACACCATGGCGATCAGCAGGCCGGGATAGGCATAGGCGATCTTGATACCGGCGGCGTCGAAATACTGGCCGAGCCAGCCACCGGGCACCAGCAGGGTCGCCAGGGTCAGGCCGGCTACCGAGGTCGGCAGGGCGAACGGCAGGTCCACCAGCGCATCGACCAGGCGACGGCCAGGAAACTCGTAACGGGTGATGATCCAGGCGATCAGCAGGCCGATCAGCAGCACGATCACCGTCGAGTAGAAGGCGCCGCTGATGGTCACCTTGTAGCTCTGAACCACGCGCGGATCGCTGATCGCCTGCCAGTATTGCGCCCAGCTCATGTCGCTGACGTACAGCAACAGTGCGGACAGCGGAAACAGGATGACCAGCGACAGGTAGAAGACGCTGAAACCGAAGCTCAGGCCAAAGCCCGGCAGCAACGGATTCTGCAGGAAGAAAACGGGGGTCTTGCTCACTCGAAAGTCCTTCAATGCACAAACCGCCGGAAGGTGGCGGTTTGTGAAATACAGCTGATGCAGCTCAGCCTTCAGCGATCATCGCGATCTCGAAAGCCGCAGGGCCGACGCGCAGCAAATCGCTGCGACAGCCAAATTACCGGCCTTGGGCCAGAAGCTGGTCAAGAATAGCATTGCCGTCGAAGTGCTTGGCAGTGATCTCGTCCCAGGTACCGAGGACTTCGGTCGGGTTGATCAGGCGCAGATCCTGGAACTGACCAGCCGTCGCAGCGGCCACTTCCTTGTCCTGTACGCGGTAGTGGTAGGTGGTCAGAAGCTTCTGGATGTCCTTGCTGTACTGGAAGTCCAGATAGGCCTTGGCGACATCGCGGGTGCCCTTCTCGTCGACCACCTTGTCCACCACGGCGACCGGGAATTCGGCCAGCACGCTGACCGGCGGCACGATCACCTCGAATTCACCGGATTTGAACTCTTCGCCCTTGGCGATATTCACCACTTCAGATTCGAAGCTCAGCAGCACGTCACCCTGCCCGTTCTGAGCGAAGGCCACGGTGGCACCCCGACCGCCGGTGGGGAAGTTCTCGACGTTGTGGAGGATCTTGCCGACGAATTCCTTGATCTTGGCTTCATCGCCCTTGAACGCTTCGTTGGCGTACAGCCAGGCGCCCAGGTAGCTGTAGCGGGCGTTGCCGGAGGTTTTCGGGTTGGGGAATACCAGTTTCACGTCCGAACGGGCCAGATCGTCCCAGTTCTTGATGTTTTTCGGGTTGCCCTTGCGCACCAGAAAAGCAGTGGTGCTGTAGTACGGCGAGCTATGGTTGGGGAACTGCTCGGCCCAATCCTTACGCACCAGGCCACGCTTGGCCAGGATGTCCACGTCGGTGACCTGGTTGAAGGTCACGGTGTCGACCTTCTTGCCCTGAATGATGTCCTGAGCCTGGCGCGAGGTGCCGGCGAACGACTGGTCGATTTTCAGATCCTTGCCGGTCTCGGCCTTCCAGTGGGCCTGGAACTTGGGATTGATCTCGGCGAACAGCTCACGGGCGACGTCATAGGAGGCATTGAGAATCGGCTTGTCCGCAGCCAGCGCGGCGGCGCTACCGAGCAGCGAGGTGGTGACGGCAGTCGCCAGCAGGAGTTTCTTGAGCATGATCCAGGGTTTCCTTACGAGATGGATACGGATGACGGCGTCAGTCTGCTTGATGGCCTTATGCCGTAAAAGAATCTATTTATCATAAACATATTCCACTACGCACTAGAAAGGCCACTTCCCTCCTCCATTCCTGTAACCAGCTTTTAGCAAGACAGCTAAATTCCCAAAAAGAATTACCACATGAAAATTGATTATTTATGGATCTAAAAAAGTCTGGGTAGAGTCGGCACATACGCCACAGCGCAAGAGAACCACCATGACCCATACCGCCACAGTGATCGATTTCACCAGCTACCGTAAACGCCGCCAGGCGCGGCTCATGGCTGAAGCGATGTGGGCCATGTACGCGAGTCGTTTCAGCTTTCCGGCCGCTCAGCTACAAATGGCGCACGTGGATCAAGCCTGCCGGAGCTGAGGGCCATGACCACGATCAGCCCCTTTCCCGCCAAACCTGAAGTCGTCGGCGCGCCCGACGACAATGAACCTGACGACCAGACCAGCCAGTTGGTCGCCCACAACCTTCAGCGCCTGCGCTGCAAACGCAACCTCTCCCTGGATGCCCTCGCCCGCCAGTGCGGCGTGAGCCGTGCCATGCTGGCGCAGATCGAATCAGGTCGCAGCACGCCGTCGATCAAGGTGCTGTGCAAGATCGCCAAGGGCCTCAAGGTGTCGGTGGCCGCCTTTCTCGAAAGCCGTGCATTCGAAGGCGTCGCGCTGTTGCCGGCGCGCACCAGCAGGCGTCTGGTGAGTGCCAGCGGCGCATTCGTCAGCAGGGCGTTGTTCCCGTTCGATATCGCTCGACAGTCGGAATTCTACGAGCTGCGCCTCGCTCCCCTGGCCGAGGAGCAAGCCGATGGGCATGCTCCCGGAACCCAGGAAAACCTGGTAGTGGCCCAAGGCGTGCTGGAAGTCTGCGTCAACGAGGAGCGCTACCTGTTGTCGACTGGCGACGCGATTCTCTTCTACGCCGACCAGCCACACCGCTACCGCAACCCGGCAGACAGCGAAGCGCTGTGCTATCTGGTGGTCAAGTATCCGGAACGGCTGGACTGAAAACGCAGAAGCCCGGCGCAAGGCCGGGCTTCTTTTTGTGGCCTGCCATCCCTGGCGGTCGCCCTACAGGCGGTCGCAAGCGACGTCAAAAATCGCTCCTGGCGATTTTTTGCCACTGTCTACTGCTGTCGAATCAGCAGGTGCAGCACATCATCGGCATGCCATTGCAGCTCATCATCATCGGCATACCGGAATCCATCATCTTCATCATCAGTTCGCAGCAGCGCTTGAACATCATCATGTCCATACCGGGCATCGGCATCATCTTGCACATCATCATGCCGTCGGCGCTCATGCTGCATTCCATGGCGCACTGCATGGACGGCATCGGCATGCCCATACCCATCGCAGGCATCATCATCATGTTCATCGGCATCTTGGCCATGGCGTCCTGCGACATGCACATCATCGACATGTTGCCGCAGTGCATCATCATCGGCATGGCGCAATCCATCATCATGGACATCATTTCGGCGCTGTTCTTGAACATCGCCTTGTCCATGCCAGCAGCCGGCATCATGGTGCAGTTCATGCAGTCGGCCTGCATGTCGCAGCTCATGGTCGCCATCATCATGGGCATGCCCATCATCATCGGCATGTTGGCATTCATCGGCATTTGCATTGCGTTCATCATGGTGAACTCCTTGATTGGCTGGAAGGGTCTTGAAGCTGTTTCGTTGGAGGCGATTCTAGGCCGCTCAGCACACCAGACAAGCTGTCAGCAGCGCAGCCAAAACGGGCGTGTTGACGGGGAAAATCGAGCGATTTGCGTCACCGTAACGTGCTACAGCGTCGGAAACGACGCTTCAGCGATCAGCGTAGATGTCATGAAGTGGATATGGACGTTATGGATATATCTTTCAGTGCTTAGCAAATAACCGAAGTGAATAATCGTTCTAACCTGAGCGCAAAAAATCGTCCTGAAGGCGACACCCTTGCCTATTGCCTGCCTCAGACCACCGTCTGACAAACTTCACGAGCCCTGAATGCAGCAAGGCCCGCCTGGTTTCCCGGGCGGGCCTTGCTGACTTGCAGCTGCCGTCAGGAGCGAATCACTCCTTCCACTTGCCGCCTTCGACGATGATCGCCTGCGGATCGGTACCTTCCGCCAGCTCCGGGCGCACGTACTGGTCATACAGAGCGAGCAGGAACTTCTCTTCTCCCAGCTTGGCCAGCTCGTCGTTCACCCAGTCGCGCAGTTCGATATTGCCCTTCTTCACTGCAGGTGCGATCGGCGCTTCATCACCCAGGGTTTCGGGCAGAACGCGATAGCCCGGATTCTGCTTGGCCCAGCTGAACAGCACCAGGTTGTCCTGGGCGTAGGCATCGCCGCGGCCGTTGGCCAGCGCCTGCAGCGACTCGGAGTTCTTCTCGAACTTGAGCAGCTTCCACTCAGGATGGTTCTTGGTCAGCCAGATATCGGCCGTTGTGCCGGTGGTCACGATGGTGGTCTTGTCGGCCAGATCATCGAGTTTCTGCACCTCACTGCCGTCGGCCACCAGAGCCTGAACGGCGACACGCAGGTTGGGATTGGTGAAGTCCACCGCTTGCGCACGCTCGGGAGTGACGGTCATGTTGGCGAGGATCAGATCGACCTTGTCGCTCTGCAGGAACGGGATGCGGCTGGCCGGCTCGACCACCACGAACTCGACTTTCTTCTCGTCGCCGAGCAAATCCTTGGCGAAGCGTTTGGCGATATCGGTATCGAAGCCGACGTGCTCGCCCTGCTCGTTGACGAAACCGAACGGCGGCTTGTCGCTGAAGACGCCGACGATCAGCTTGTCGCGGGCCTTGATCTTCTCCAGGTAGCTGTCGCTCGGTGCCGCTTCGGCAGCGGGTGGCGTCGGGGCGGCAGGCTCGGCAGCGGCCTGCTTGGGTTCATCGGACGGGCCGCAGCCAATCAGCAGGCTGGCGGCGAGTAACGGGAATGCTAGGGCAGATTTGAAGGTCATTGCGCTTTCCTTTTGGGCATGTTTTCCACGTAGGAGAACTTCTCCAGAAACTGCTGCGCGCGTGCGGTTTGCGGGTTGCTGAAAAAAGTTTCAGGGTCGTTCTGTTCGGCGATCACGCCGCCGTCCATGAACAGGATTCGGTCGGCCACCGCCCGGGCGAAGGCCATTTCATGGGTGACGATGAGCATGGTCATGCCGCCTTCGGCGAGGTCCAGGATGACTTCCAGCACTTCCTTGACCATCTCCGGGTCGAGGGCTGCGGTCACCTCGTCGAACAGCATCACCTGCGGGTTCATGCACAGCGCGCGGACGATGGCGATACGCTGCTGCTGCCCACCCGAGAGTTCGCGGGGATAGGCATTGCGCTTGTCAAGCAGGCCGACCCGCTCGAGCAGACGCTCGGCCTGCGCGAGGGCTTCGGCGAAGGGACGCTTCTGCACCTTGAGCGGGCCGAGCAGGATGTTCTCCAGCACCGTCTTGTTCGGGAACAGGTGGTAGCTCTGGAATACCATGCCGATTTCCTGGCGCACGGCACGCCAGTCGGTCTTGCCATTGAGCTCGCGGCCGGCGAAACGCAGGCTGCCGCCCTGCCCTTGCTCGAGGCCATTGAGGCAGCGCAGCAAGGTGCTTTTGCCGCAGCCGCTGGGGCCGAGAATCACCACCACCTCGCCGCGTTCGACGCGCAGGTCGACGGCACGCAGCACCGGTGTGGCGCCGAAGTTTTTACTGAATGAAGCGAGTTCGATCAACGCGGTCATGCATGACTCCAGCGCCGTTCAAGCACACGCGAAGCGGCCGACAGCGGATAACAGAGCACAAAGAAGAACAGGAACAGAAAGCCGTAGATCAGCACCGACTCGTAGGTGCGTTCGATGATCTGCTGGCCTACCTTGATCACATCCACCACACCGATCAGCACCGCCAGCGAACTGGTCTTGATCAGTCGCGTATAGACGTTGATGGTCGGCGGCGTGATGCGTTTCAGGGCCTGGGGCAGCAGCACCTCGCCGTACAGCTGCCAGGTATTCAGACCGATTGCCAGGCCCGCCTCGCGCTGACCACGTGGCAGAGATTGCAAGCCGCCGCGCACCACTTCGCCCACCTCGCTGGCGCCCCACAGCGACAGCACCAGCACCGCGCACCAGAAGCTCGGCACGCTGATACCGGCGAAGATCGGCAGGCCGAAGAAGAACAGGTACAGCCAGACCAGCACCGGGATCGCCCGGAACATTTCCAGATAGACCCGCAGCACACCGTCGACCCAGCCCGAACCCAGGCTGCGCAGCACGCCGTAAAGCACCCCACCAGCGGTACTGAAGGCAATGGCCGACGCCGAAATACTCAGGGTTTCCCAGGCACCGCGGGCCAGTTGTGGCGCCGACACCCAGAGCAGCTCAAGACCCGAACTGGCCATGTTGCAGCCTCCTTTCCAGTACACCCAGCAACAGCGACAGCGGCAGGAACAGCAGCACGCACAAGGCGGTCATCACCGCGAGCATCTCGTAGGTCTTGTAGTACAGAGCGATGTAGCTCTTGGTGGTGTAGAGAATCTCCGGCACTGCCACCGCCGATACCACGGTGGTTTCCTTGAGCAGGAAGATGAAATTGGCGAACAGCGCTGGCAGGCTCAGCAGACCGGCCTGAGGCAGGATCACGTGGCGCAGCAGTTGCCAGCGCGACAGGCCGATGGACAGCCCCGATTCGATCTGCGCCTTGGGCACCGCTTCCACCCCGGCGCGCAGCACCTCGGTCAGGTAGGCGCCGCCAAGAAAGGTCATGGCGATGATCGCCGCCGCGAAACCGGACAGCCGGATGCCGATCACCGGCAAGGCGAAATAGATGAAGAACAGCTGGATCAGCAACGGCGTGTTGCGCGCCACCTCGACGTACAAGCCGACCAGGCGGCGCAGTAAAGGCACCCGCCAGACCAGGATCGCCGAGTTGAGCAGCGCTACCAGCAAGGAACAGGCGATGGCAATGGCACCGACCTGCAGGGTAACGCCAACGGCTTTCAAAAAGGCCGGCAGCGTCGATAAAACGAATGGCCAGTCGAAGCTCATGGCTGCGCACCGCCGTCATACAAGGGGGCCTGCACCTGCAGGCCGGTTACCACGAACGAACGCATCATCAATACCAGCAGTCGACTGCCGCGTTGTGCGCAGCAGTGCAGGGCTAATTGCGCGCGGGGATCACCCGCGCTAGCAGGCTTTGAAAAACTATCTGCGTTGCCATCGCTGACGTTTTTCAACGGCCCGCTAGTTTCTGGTCACCGCTATCAGCTACCCGGATTGGCGTAGGCTTCTTCGAAGAAGTAATCCTTCCAGGAAGCCGCCTTGTTCTTCAGCACGCCCAGTTCATGCAGCTTCTCGGCGTAGATGAAGGTGCGTTGCGGCGAGACGGTGAAGTCGTTCTCCGGGTCTTCGATGATCTTCTTGACGAACGCCAGCGGCAGCTTGGAGTTCTCGACCTTGATGTAGGTCTCTGCCGCCGCGGCCTTGTCGGCCTTGATGATTTGCGATGCCTCGACCAGTGCGTCGTAGAAGGCCTTGTAGGTCTTCGGGTTCTCGTCGTGGAATTTCTCGGTGGCGTACAGCACGTTGAACGTGGCCTGACCGCCAAGGATGTCGTAGGAGCTGATCAGCTTGTGCACGTCCGGGTTCTCCAGCGCCTGGTACTGGAATGGCGGGCTGGAGAAATGCGCGGTGATTTCAGAACCACCCTTGGTCAGCGCCACGGTGGCGTCCGGGTGCGGCAGGCTCACGGAAATCTTGTCGAAACGCTGGAAGTCGGCATTGCCGTACAGCTTGGCGGTTTCGATCTGCAGGGTGCGCGACTGGAAGCCGACACCAGCGGCGGGCACGGCGATGCGGTCCTTGTCGCTGAGATCCTGCAGGGTCTTGACCTCGGCGCGGTTGCTCAGCAGGTAGTTGGGCAGCGAACCCAGCGAGGCGACGGCCTTGACGTTCTGCTTGTCGTGGGTGCGATCCCAGACGGTGAGCATCGGCGGCACGCCTGCCGATACCACGTCGATGGCACCGGCCAGCAGCGCCTCGTTCATTGCCGTGGCACCGGAAATGGTCCGCCATTCGACCTCGATCTCTTCCAGGCCCTGGGCCTTGGCGTGCTTCTCGATCAGTTGCTGGTCCTTGACCACGTGCAGCACCAGGTAGCCGATACCGAATTGCTGGGCGATGCTGATCTTGCCTTCCGCGTGAGCGGCCAGCGGGGTTGCCAGGGCGCCGAGCAGCCCCAAAGCGGTGGCTAGGCGGCCGAGTTTGAAGGTGTTGGTCATCGTGTAGTTCTCGTTATGTGATTCAGTGAAATTACTTGTGCATCCTGGTCGTGCCGAATGCCCTGCAGTGGGCCGATCAGCGATCCGGTTCCGCATGTAGGGTGGGCTTCAGCCCACCAACGGTGCCTCCAACTGGTGGGCTAAAGCCCACCCTACGACTCGTGCTGCACAGGTAGATAGGTGAAGTGCCCCTTGTAGGGTGGGCTTCAGCCCACCAACGGTGCTTCCAACTGGTGCGCTGAAGCCCACCCTACGACTCGTGCTGTACAGGTAGGTCGGTGACGTGCCCCTGCGTATCAGCTTGTAGGGTGGGCTTCAGCCCACCGACAGTGCTTCCAACTGGTGCGCTGAAGCCCGCCCTACGACTCGTGCTGTCCAGGTAGATCGGTGACGTGCCCCCTGCGTATCAGCGCTGCATCCCCCAGCGCTTGACGGTGACGCGTTCCAGGGTGGCGAACACCAGGTTCTCCACCAGCAGCCCGATCAGGATCACCGCGGCCAGACCTGCGAACACCTTGTCGGTGTACAGCTCGTTACGGTTCTGGAAGATGTACCAGCCCAGGCCGCCCTTGCCGCTGGACGCACCGAACACCAGCTCGGCGGCGATCAGCGTGCGCCAGGCGAAGGCCCAGCCGATCTTCAGGCCGGCAAGGATCGACGGCAGCGCAGCGGGCACCAGAATGAACAGCACGAAGCGCAGGCCCTTGAGGCCATAGTTGCGCCCGGCCATGCGCTGGGTTTCCGAAACGCCGAGAAAACCCGCGTAGGTATTGAGCGCCAGCGCCCACAGCACCGAGTGCACCAGCACGAAGATCAGGCTGTTCTCGCCCAGGCCGAACCACAGCAGCGACAGCGGCAGCAGCGCGATGGCAGGCAGCGGGTTGAACATCGAGGTCAGGGTGGAAAGCAGATCACGGCCCAACTGTGTCGACACCGCCAGGGTGGTGAGCAGGAAGGCCATGCCGATGCCGATCAGGTAACCCTTGACCAGCACCGACAGGGAAATGGCGGTCTTCTCCACCAGCTCGCCAGTGCCCACGCCTTCGATGAAGGCGCGTGCGGTCTGCAGGAAGCTGGGCAGCAGCAGGTCATTGCCCTGGTAACGGGCCGCGAGCTCCCAGATCAGCGCCAGGCCAAGCAGGATCACCGACTTGCGCAGCCAGCCCTGTTGCCAGAGGCGCTGCCCCAGAGACAGCTCGCGCTCGACCTTGAGGCCAGGCAACGGTTGCAGGGGGATTTCGTATTCCTCACGCCGTGCGGGGGAAAGACTCATGGTTTCAATCTCCTCAGTAGGCGATGCGGATATCGTGGAAGCCCAGCTCGGCGCCTTGGCCGCTGTCGACCTCCTCGTCGAACAGCAGGCGATGGATGCGTTGCGCGGTCTGTTGGAAGCCCACACCACCGAGGCTGTGCAGGTCGAACTGATGGCTGTTGATCTCCGCCCTCACCCGCCCCGGATGGGGTGACAGCAGCAGAATGCGGTTACCGACGATCAGCGCCTCTTCGATGGAGTGGGTGACGAACAGCAAGGTGAAGCGCACCTCCTCCCACAGCTCCAGCAACTCCTCCTGCATCTTGCGCCGCGTCAGGGCATCGAGGGCGGCGAAGGGCTCGTCCATCAGCAGGATCTTCGGCTGCATGGCCAGTGCCCGGGCGATGGCCACACGGGCTTTCATGCCGCCGGACAGGGTGTGCGGATAGGCATCGGCGAAGGCGGCCAGGCCGACCTTCTCCAGATAATGCAGGGCGCGCTCCTCGGCGTCCTTGCGACCCAGGGTGCGCGAGGCCAGCAGCGGGAACATCACGTTCTGCTTTACCGTCTTCCAGGGCGGCAGTTGATCGAACTCCTGGAACACCACGATGCGATCCGGGCCCGGTTCGCGTACCTGGGCGCCGTCGAGACGGATGCTGCCGCCCACTGGTTCGATGAACCCGGCGACCGCCTTGAGCAACGTGGATTTACCGCAGCCGGATGGGCCTAGCAGCACGAAACGATCGGCACGATCCACCTCGAAGCTGACTTCGTGGGTGGCGCGTACGACGCGCTGCGGGGTGCGGTACTCGAGGCTGACCTTCTCCACCTGCAGAACGGTGTCGAAGGCGCCTGGATTCAGCGTGCTGGCCGTGTGGCCTTGCAGAGGGGCATTCATGGTTTTCAGCTTCCCTGACCGATGGCGGCGTCTTCGAAGAAGTAGTCCTGCCAGGTGGCCGGTTTGTTTTTGATGGCGCCGACACGGTGCAGGAAGTCGGCCAGCGGATAGGTATTGGTGGGGGTGACGGTGAACTGGAACTGATCGTTGTCGATGATCTTCAGCAGATCCTCACGGCTGATCTTGGCGCCGGTAACGCGGATGTAGGTGTCCGCGGCCGCGCCCTTGTCCTTCTGGGCGAAATCGGCTGCTTCGGCCAATGCACCGACGAAGGCCTTGTAGGTCTTGGGGTTGTCGTTGCGGAATTTCTCGGTGGAATACAGCACCGTCGGCGAGTTCGGGCCGAGCAGTTCGTAGGTATCGAGCACCACGTGCACGTCCGGATTTTCCAGCGCCTGATTCTGGAACGGCGGATTGGAGAAATGCCCGGTCAGTTCGGTGCCCCCCGCCTTCAGGGACGCCGTGGCGTCCGGGTGCGGCAGCGCCACGGTATATTTGTCCAGGCGGTTGAATTCCTGGTCGCCCCACTGCTTGGCGGCGGCGTACTGCAGGAAGCGCGATTGCACCGACACGCCCACCGCCGGAACGGCGATGCGATCCTTCTCGGTGAAATCGGCGATGGTCTTGACCTTGGGGTTGTTGCTCAGCAGGTAGTACGGGAAGTTGCCGAGCGAAGCCACGCCCTTGACGTTCTGGCGACCGTGGGTGCGATCCCACACGGTCAGCAGCGGGCCAATACCGGCACCAGCGATATCGATGGCACCGGACAGCAGCGCATCGTTGACCGCCGAACCGCCAGAGAGCTGCTGCCAGTCGACCTTGATGTCCAGGCCTTCGGCCTTGCCATGCTTCTCGATCAGTTGCTGATCACGCACCACGTTGAGCAGCAGGTAAACGATGCCGAACTGCTCTGCGATGCGGATCTGCCCCTCGGCGTGAGCGACTTGCGGCGCCGCCAGGCTGCCTGCCAGCAAGCTCAGACTCAGGGCGATGCCACCGGCGAGGCGGCCAAAACGGGGAACAGAGGGAAAGCGCTTACCTGCCGACATGTCGAGGCTCCAGTCAAAGGTGCAGAAATAGGGTTACAACGGGGTGAGGCGTCTAAAAAGGAACATCACCCTGGATCGTGGTGCGGTGCATGCGCCGACGCAGATGGCTCGGGCAGCCGGTCGCCAGATGGATCAGCGCGCGGTTGTCCCAGAACACCATGTCGTTCGGCTGCCACTGGTGGCGGTAGATGAATTCGGGCTTCGCGCTGTGGGCGTAGAGCTCGGTGAGGATCTGCCGGCTCTCGTCCTCGGGGACGTCGAGAATGTGGGTGGTGAAGTTCTCGTTGACGAACAGGCCCTTGCGCCCGGTTTCCGGGTGGGTACGCACCACCGGATGGATCACGGCCTTGACCTCGGCCAACTGCGCCTCGGTGAGTGTCGGGCGGCGGATGCCCTTGAACACTTCATCGGCATAGCGGGCGGTGTAGGAATGCGCCGCACGCTTGCCATCGATGGCCTGGCGCAGCTCGGATGGCAGTGTCTCGTAGGCCAGTTGCTGGCTGGCGAACAGCGTGTCGCCACCCTCTTCCGGCAGCTCCTGGGCGAGCAGCATGGAACCCAGGCTGGGGAATTCCTTGTAGGACAGATCCGAGTGCCAGAACTTGCCGGCATCGCCCAGACCGATCGGCTGACCGTTCTCGACGATGTTGGAAATGATGAAGACTTCCGGGTGGTTGGCCAGCAGGAACTGCTTGAGCACGTGGATCTGCAACACGCCGAAACGACGGCTGAAATCGATCTGCTGCTGAGGGGTAATGCGCTGGTCGCGGAACACCACGACGTTGTGGTCGAGGTGAGCCCGGTGAACGCGGGCGAAATCAGCGTCGTTCAACGGGCGGCTGAGGTCGAGACCGACGATCTCGGCACCGACTGCAGCGGAAAAGGGGCGTACTTCAAAATTCTGCGTTGGCTGGTGATTGGCAGAACTCAAGGACACGGCAGACATTCGCGCAACTCCACACGTAAGGGCGCCAGCAAGGCGCATCTCAGAAGCAGGTGTTCGGCACCTGTATTCAGTCGTGCGGCGCGCCGGTTAGCCAGCGGGTACGCATGGGCGAACTATATAGATATAAGAATCTCCTTTTAAATATCGTTTTAGAATTAACTTATGGCTGGATCGTCGGTACGCCAGCATGGCGCTAGACGTGACTCCAGCGCCCATGCAGCCACCTCGCAGCGGCATCGAGCAGAAAGCCCAGCACGCCGATCAACAGCACCATCGCCATCAGCTCCGAGTAGGCCAGGCGGTCGCGTGTGTCGAGGATGTAGTAACCCAGCCCGGCACTGACGCCGAGCATCTCGCAGGGCACCAGCACGATCCAGAGAATGCCGATGGCTAGGCGCACGCCGGTCAGCACGTGGCCGACGATGCCGGGCAGGATCACCCGCAGCAGGGTTTCCCGGCGCGTCGCGCTGAGGCTGCGTGCCAACTGCAGCCAGCGGCTGTCGAGCTGCTTCACGCCAGCGGCGGTATTGAGCAGGATCGGCCACACGGCGGCAAAGGCCAGCAGGAAGTAGATTGGCTGATCACCGACGCCCATCAGCATCACCGCGATGGGCATCCACGACAGTGGCGAGATCATGCGCAGGAACTGGAATGCCGGCGTGGTCGCCCATTCCAGATGACGCAGACTGCCCACCAGCAAGCCCAGTGGCACACCGATGAGCAATGCCAGGCCCAAACCGATGAAAATACGCCGGAGGCTCACCAGGACGTGCTCGGCAAGCTCCGGACGCTGCAGCAGTTCGATCAGGCTGACCAGGGTGGCCTGCGGCGTGAACAGTGCTGCCAGGCCCTCGCCACTGCTGAACAACGCCAGCGCCAGCCACCACAGACCGAACAGGCTCAGCAATCCAAGCACGCCAAGCCCCCAGGGCCCGGCGTGTGTACGTAGCAGGTTGATCAAACGGTAATCTCCTCGACCCGCTCGAAGCTGTCCGGTGCGCCGAATGCCTTGAGGCCGCCAACCGCTTCGATGGCCGTGCGTACGAAACGATCATCGACCAGATCCCGGGCGGTGGCCGCCGGGTCGAGGTTGGCGAGAAAGCCATTATTGCCCTCGATCAGGGTGCCCTTCAGGCGACGAACCAGTTCCTCGGTGTAGCTGGGGAACGGATAGGGCTGGAAGTCGATGCGCTTGTCAGCCCAGTCACCGTGCTGGATCGCGCCGCTGGCCAGGTAGGCTTCACGCTCGCTGGCCGCGGGGGCCAGGACCTGCTTGAGCACTTGCGGGGTGTGTGGCGTGTAGCGATTGCTACCGTCCTTGGACAGCAACTGCGCGGCCTCCTCGCGGTGGTCTCGGGTCCACAACTGCGCCTTGACGATGGCGTTGACGACCTTCTGCGACCACTCCGGTCGGTTGTTCAGGTCGTGTTCGTGCATGAACACCACGCAGCAGGCGTGGTTGCGCCATACGTCACCCGTGAAGCGCTGGATACGGCCAACCTTGAGGTTTTCCGCCAGGGCGTTGAACGGCTCGGCGACGATATAGCCGGCGATGCGTTTGCTGGCCAGGGCCGGCGGCATGTCCGAAGGCGCCAGCACGATCAGGTTGACCTCGTTGGCGGCGAGACTGGCGGTGGTCGCCTTGCTCACCGCCGTCAGGCCGGCATCTCGCAGCAGCTGTTGCACCACCACGTTATGGATCGAATACCAGAACGGGATGGCCACGGTCTTTCCGCCCAGTTGCTTCACATCGGTGATGTCCGGCGCCACGGTCAGGCCCGAGCCGCCGACATGGTTCCAGGCCACCACCTTGGCCGGCACCTTGCTGCCGTATCGCGCCCAGACGGTCATCGGCGACAACAGGTGAATGACATTCACCTGGCCGGAGATGAACGCCTCGATCACCTGGGCCCAACTACGCAACAGGACCGGGCGCTCGGATTTGATGCCTTCGGCCTCGAACAGGCCGTTGTTGTGCGCCACCAGCAGCGGCGTGGCGTCGGTGATCGGCAGGTAGCCGATACGCACCGGCGCGTCGGGCTCGCTGGCCGCCCGCGCCTGCAGGCTGTTGAGCAAAGGCAAGGCACCGGCTGCGGTCAGCAGTGTGGCGAGTTTGAGAATGTCACGTCGGGAATGGGTCGGATCGTCCAGGCACATGCTGTGGCTCCTGCAGGGGTGAGGGTGCGTGATCGCGGCTCGCCCGCCGTAGGGTTTTGAGGATGTCGACGCGTAGCGCGCCAAGCTCGTCGACCAGATCCGCACGGGGGTGCGGCAGGTCGATGTGCCACTCGCCCAACGTGCGCGCCGGGGTGTCGCCCAGTAGCAGAATACGTTCGGAGAGCAGCAGCGCTTCATCGATGTCATGGGTGATCAGCACGGCTGCGGTGCGCTGTTCACGGATGATCTGCAGCAACAACTGCTGCATCTGTGCCCGGGTCACTTCGTCCAGGGCACCAAAGGGTTCGTCGAGCAGCAGCACGTGCGGCTCGCGCGCCAGGCAGCGAGCCAGCGCGGTGCGCTGTGCCATACCACCGGACAGCTGCGCCGGATAGCGGCCGCGGGCCTCGCTCAGGCCCACCGCAGCGATGGCGCGCTCGATCAACGCCTCGCGCTGGGCTGGCTCACGACGCGGCTGCCGAGCGAAATCCAGGCCGAAGGCGACGTTCCTTTCCAGCGTCAGCCAAGGCAGCAGCGACGGATCCTGAAAGGCCACCGCCACCCGCGGATGCGGGCCTCGCAAGGTTTCGCCGAACAGTTCCACCCTGCCCTGGCTCGGCTGCTGCAGACCGGCCAGCACCCGCAGCAGGCTGGATTTACCTACGCCGCTGGGGCCGAGGATGCTCACCACCTCGCCAGCCTGCAGATCGAGCTGAAAACCTTCGAGCACTTGCTGCCAGCCCTTGCCCTGCGGGTAAGCGAGGCCGATGTCCCGGGCCTGCAGTACCGTGCTCACGCCGACACCTGGGCGGCTTTCTTCTGCAGCTCGGCACGCAGTTGCACCAGGCTGGGGGTGACCACCGGCACGAAGGCCGACTCCCGCCAGCGCCTGGCGAAACCATCGCCATGGGGCTGCAGATAGGCGCGCCCGCCACTGGCCTGCAGTTCCAGTTGCAGAGCGTCAGCGACGCGCTCGGCCAGGCCGATGCGCAGGGCGAACAGCGCCGATGGTTGCGCGAGGAAGGTGCCGTCATGCAAGCCTTGCTCCAGGCGCAAGCGCTCGAGACTCAGGGTGCTCGCCAGTCGTTCGTAATCGCCATGCAGGATCGAGCGCTGCGCCAGCGCCCCACGTACCTCAGCCAGTGCGCGCTCTGCCAGCCCTATCGACAGCCCGCACTGCAGGCCCAGGAAGGCCGGGCGGACCTGCGGCAGAAAGCGCCTGGCGTCGGCAGCGATCAGCCATTCGCGCTGCAGTTGCGCCTGGTGCAACTGCAGCGCCGCGGTGTTGCTGGATTGCAGGCCGAGCAGTTGCAGGTCCTCGCTGCGCCCGACACCATCCAGATCTCCCGGAAATGCCGCCACGAACGGCTGGGCATCAGGCAGATCGATCGCTGCCGCCACCACGAAGCCGCTCTTGCGCAGATTGGTGACCCAGGGCAGCCGTCCATTCAGGATCCAGCCGTCGTCGATAGGCGTGGCACTGACGCCCAGTTCCTCAATCCCCGACAGGTACTTCATGGCGTTCGACAGCCCGGTGGCGCCGGCCTGTTCGCCAGCGAGCAGCGCAGGCAGCAGGCGCTCGCGCAACGCCGGGTTGTCGCCCTGCAGCAGATATTCGATGAACGCCCGCTGCCCCCAGAACACGAAGGCGGCCGTCAACGAATGGCTGGCCACATCGGCTATCGCACGCAAGGCGTCGACCACATGGCCACCCTCGCCGCCCAGCGCTTTCGGCACGCCAAGGCGCAGCACACCGGCAGCCGCCAGTTGCGGCAGCACGGCCTCGGCATCGCACTGGCCGCCGTCCAGTGCCCCGGCCTGTTCGTCGAGCCAGCGGCTCAGGTTGGCATCCAGCATGGCGAAATCTCCTCTGCGGCTCACGCGCCGGCCTGGTCCCAGCGATAACGCTCCAGCTCCGGGTTGAGCGGGGTGTGAGCGAAGCTGTTGGCGAAGTTGCACAAGGTGGCCAGACTCACCCCGAGAATCACCTCCAGGGCCTGGCCCTCGGTGAAGCCTGCCTGGAGAAATGCCTGGTACGCCGCGTCGCTGACATTGCCGCGGGTGGCGATGACCTCGCGAGTGAACTGCGCCAGGGTTTCGTAACGGGCGTCCGGCAGCTCGCCGCGGGCACGCAATGCCTCGACGACCTCGGCAGGCAATTTGGCCTTGTTGCTGGCGACCGCCGTGTGGCCGGCCACGCAGAAGGCGCAGCCGTGGGTGGTGGCGGCGATCAGCTGGATCACTTCGCGTTCCGCCAGGCCGAGGCTGGCCTTGCCGTTCAGGCCGGAGACGGTGACGTAGGTTTCCAGCGCGGCCGGCGCATTGGCGAGCACCGCCAGCAGGTTGGGAACGAACCCGGAAGCGGCCTGGGCGTTGCGCAGAAAAGGCTGGGCCTCTACGGGAGCGGTTTCCACGGTATGCAAGGTCACGCGAGACATGGGATAACTCCTGGGTTGAGCGAATTACGATCCATTTTCTTGGTTATAAGAAAGCCCAACAATATGAGAAAGTCGCTATTACTTGCTCTTGAGTCTTTTCATTAGATGAATTCGTCCCTGCCCCCTTTTGAATGGTTATTAGAGAGCCTGGAACTGGACGCCAGCCTGTTCCATGTCGGTCGTTATTGCGGCAACTGGCAGGCCAGTACCCATGGCCTGGCCAGGGCCAGCTTTCATGTGCTGTTGCACGGTGACTGCTGGTTGCACCTGGACGATGGCGGCGAGCCCGTGGCGCTGCATGCAGGCGATGCGGTGTTTCTGCTCCATGACATTCGCTATCGCCTGTCCAATGCGGCGGCTGCCGACGCAGCACGCTGCAGCCCCAAGGTGGCGATGCAACCGCTGCAGCCCCGTGAGGGCGTCGGCCTGGTCTGCGGATTCTTCCATTTCCGCCCGGGCCTGAGCAGCCTGATCCTGCAGGCGTTGCCGGCCTTTCTGGTGCTGCGTGCCGGTGATCCGTCGCTGAGTGCGGCGCGCCGGCTGTTCGAGCTGATTCTCGACGAGTGCGCGCGCGGCGATGGCCCTTCCGATGCCTTCCTCGAACGGCTCAGCCATCTGCTGTTTCTCTACGTCCTGCGTGAACAGGGTCAGGCCGAACAACTCGGCGGCCTGCTGGGCCTGGCCCGTCAGCCCCAATTCAGCGCGCTGATCGAACAGCTCATCGCGCGCCCCGAACACAGCTGGCCCATGGAGGAAATGGCCAGCTACACCGGGCTGTCGCGCTCGGCGTTCTGCAAGCGCTTTCAGGAACTCTCGGGCACCTCGCCCGGGCAGATGCTGATCAGCCTGCGGGTTCGCCAGGCCACCCGGCTGCTCAAGCAAGGAGTCGCCGTGGCAGACGTCGCCGAAGCCGTGGGCTATCAGTCGGTAGCGGCCTTCACTCGAGCGTTCGCCAAGGTAACCGGCATATTGCCTGGGGCATTTCGCAAACAGTTCAACGGCGCTACGACACCCTGAAAACAAAAACGCCGACAGAAGCGAAGGCTCTGTCGGCGTTTGTGTCAGCGAGGGTGAGCTCGCCGCGTTTTAGAAAGCAGGGACTACAGCACCGGAGTACTTCTTCTCGATGAAGGCTTTCACGTCCGGGCTGGTCAGGGCGTCAGCCAGCTTCTTGATGGCTTCGCTGTTCTGGTTGTCTGGGCGTGCTACCAGGTAGTTCACGTACGGCGAATCCTTGTTTTCCAGCACCAGGGCATCCTTGTTCGGATTGAGCTTGGCTTCCAGCGCGTAGTTGGTGTTGATCAGCGCCAGGTCGACCTGATCCAGCACGCGCGGCAGCATGGCCGCTTCGAGCTGCTTGAACTTGAAGTTGTGCGGGTTGGTGGCCAGGTCCTTCGGCGTTGCCTGGATGTTGGCCGGGTCTTTCAGGGTCAGCAGACCTGCGTGCTGCAGCAGTTGCAGCGCACGGCCACTGTTGCTGGCCTCGTTGGGGATGGCGATGGTCGCGCCGTCCGGCAATTCCTTCAGGCTCTTGTACTTGCGCGAATAGCCGCCGAAAGGCTCGACGTGTACGCCCTTGACGATCACCAGGTGGGTACCGCGGCTTTCGTTGAAGCTGTCCAGATACGGTTTGGTCTGGAAGTAGTTGGCATCGAGTTGCTTCTGCTCGACCTGCAGGTTGGGCTGCACGTAGTCGGTGAAAACCTTGATCTGCAGATCAATGCCTTCCGCGGCCAGCTTCGGCTTGATCAGCTCGAGAATCTCGGCATGGGGAACCGGCGTTGCCGCTACGGTGAGTTTTTCAGCGGCGAATGCCTGGGTAGCCAGGACGGAGGCCAATGCAGCCAACAGAAGCGTTTTTTTCATGATTGTTCTCGGTAGTTGCCGGTGGATCGACATCGGCATGGTGGTGGTCGGCCGCACAGGGTAGGACGGCGCGCTGAAGATACGGCGCGCAGATATACGATGAAAATACTTTTAATTCATTCCTATATTTCTTTTGAGAATAAGTAGAAGCTTACGCACTTGTTGTGTTTCGGGCTGTCACTTCTAAAGTGATATTCATCCTCCTTTTCGGCAGTGAATCCCCCCATGATCAGTGAAGCTCTGAGCCGATTCGAGCGCCTCGAACTGGTACCCCATGCCACTCCGCTGCAACACCTGGTGCGCCTCTCACACCACGTTGGCCGGGACATCTACGTCAAACGCGATGACCTGACCCTGTTTGCCCTCGGCGGCAACAAGGCGCGCAAGCTGGAGTACCTCGGGGCCGATGCACTGGCGCAGCAAGCCGATACGCTGATCACCGCCGGTGCGATCCAGTCCAATCACGTGCGGCAGACTGCGGCACTGGCTGCCAAGCTGGGCCTGGCCTGCGTCGCCTTGCTGGAAAACCCCATCGATACCCAAGAGCAGAACTACCTGCATAACGGCAACCGCCTGCTGCTGGATCTGTTCGGCACGCGAGTGGAGATCGTCGACAACCTGAACGAGCCGGACGTGATGCTGGTGGCCAAGGCCGAGCGCCTGCGTGCCACCGGCAAGCACCCTTACGTGATCCCGATTGGCGGATCCAATGCGCTGGGCACATTGGGTTACGTCAAGGCTGGGCTGGAGTTCGCAGAGCAAGTCAATGCGCTGGGGCTCGATAGCGGCACGATGGTAGTGGCTTCCGGAAGCGGAGCGACTCATGCGGGCATGGCGCTGGCGTTGGCCCACTTGCTACCCGATTGGCGTGTGCTCGGCATCACCGTCTCACGGCCTGCAGACCTGCAGCGCCCGAAGGTACTGGGACTGGTGCAACGAACCGCCGAACTGCTGGGCATCAGCGTGCCGGACAATTTGTCCATCGAGCTGTGGGATGAGTATTACGGCCCCCGCTACGGCGAACCGAATACCGGTACACTCGATGCGATTCGTTTACTCGCCAGCAGCCAGGGATTGCTGCTCGACCCGGTTTACACGGGCAAGGCATTTGCGGGGCTGCTGGATGGCGTACAGAAAGGCGAATTCGCAGAAGGCAAGCCGATCGTGTTCCTGCATACCGGCGGTGCACCGGCATTGTTCGCGTATCAATCCCTGACGCCATAAAAATGGCATATGCAAATAATTTTTTATTATTTTATAGAATATATCTAGAACCATTAGAGTTGCCGCACTTCCACACACAACAAGACCCGAGGTTCAGCTATGACTTTCGCAACACTGCGTCGCCAGTTCCTTATCGGCAGTTTCGGCCTGGCCCTCTGCGCCGGCCTCGGTAGCCAGGCATACGCTGCCGACGATCTGCAGAAGATCAAGGACAGCGGCAGCATCAAGGTGGGCCTCGAAGGCACCTACCCGCCGTTCAACTTTCAGGACGAAAGCGGCAAGCTCGCCGGGTTCGAGGTGGACCTTTCCGAAGCGCTGGCCAAGGAACTGGGCGTGAAAGTCAGTTTTCAGCCGACCAAGTGGGACGGCATTCTGGCGTCTCTGGAGTCGGGTCGCATCGACATAGTGGTCAATCAGGTCACCATCTCCGACGAGCGCAAGAAAAAGTACGATTTCTCGACCCCTTACACCGTCTCGGGCATCCAGGCTCTTACCCGCAAGAGCGATGCCGCCAGCGTCAAGACTGCAGCGGACCTGGCTGGTAAAAAGGTCGGTGTTGGCCTTGGTACCAACTACGAGCAGTGGCTGAAAGAGAACGTTCCGCAGGCCGACATCCGTACTTACGATGATGATCCGACCAAGTTCCAGGACCTCAATGTCGGGCGCATCGATGTGGTTCTCGTCGACCGCCTGGCCGCATTCGAAATGGTCGCCAAGACGGGTGAGCGCATGGCCGTTGCCGGTGACGCTTTCTCCCGTCAGGAATCGGGGATCGCACTGCGCAAAGGCAATCCTGAGCTGCTGGCGGCCATCAACAAGGCCATCGAGAAGCTGCGCGGCGACGGCACCTTGAAACAACTTTCTGAAAAATGGTTCAAGGCTGACGTCACGCAATGATGCAAGACAGCCTCCAGTTGGTTCTGGATTCCTTACCTTTCCTGCTCAAGGGAGCCGTCTGGACAATCGTACTGAGCCTCGGCGGCATGTTTTTCGGCATGCTGCTGGGGTTCGGACTTGCCCTGGTCAGGCTCTACGCCATTGCGCCACTGGGTTGGTTGGCCAGGGTGTACATCTCGTTCTTCCGGGGTACGCCGCTGCTGGTGCAGTTGTTCATCATCTACTTCGGCCTGCCTGAACTGGGTGTGCAACTGGAACCGTTGACCGCCGCCCTGATCGGTTTTTCTCTGAACATGGCAGCCTACGTTGCAGAGATCATGCGTGCAGCCATTGCCTCGATCGATCGCGGCCAGTGGGAAGCGGCAGCCAGCATTGGCATGAGCAGGACCCAGACGATGATGCGTGCCATTCTGCCGCAGGCGATGCGCACCGCCCTGCCGCCGCTGGGCAATAGCTTCATCTCGCTGGTCAAGGACACCGCCTTGGCGGCGACCATCCAGGTGCCGGAGCTGTTCCGCCAGGCCCAGTTGATCACTGCCCGCACCTATGAGGTCTTCACCATGTACCTCGCGGCCACCTTGATCTACTGGATACTCTCCAGCGTACTGGCGCATCTGCAGAACCGCCTGGAAGCGCGGGTCAACCGCCACGAGGCGGAAAACTGATGGCTCTACCGGACACGAGCAGAAGCATGATCACCGTTCGCAACCTGACCAAGGCCTTCAAAGGCCAGACCGTGCTCGATGGCATCGACCTGAATATCGCGCCTGGCGAAGTGGTCGCCATCATCGGCCCCAGCGGCTCGGGCAAGACCACCCTGCTGCGCTGCCTGAACCTGCTGGAAACACCGGATGGCGGCAGCATTCGCGTCGGTGACGTCGAGATCGACGCCAGCAAGCCGATGGGCCAGCAACAGGGGCTGATCCGCAAGCTGCGTCAGCACGTGGGTTTCGTCTTCCAGAACTTCAATCTGTTCCCGCACCGCACCGCGCTGGAAAACGTCATCGAAGGCCCGGTGGTGGTCAAGAAACAACCGCGCCACGTGGCCCTGGAACGAGGCCGGCAGTTGCTGGCCAAGGTCGGCCTGGCAGGCAAGGAGGACGCCTTTCCGAAGCGCCTGTCCGGCGGCCAGCAGCAGCGTGTGGCGATTGCCCGTGCGCTGGCCATGGAACCGGACGTGATCCTGTTCGACGAACCCACCTCGGCGCTGGACCCGGAACTGGTCGGTGAAGTACTGGCGACCATCCG
Source organism: Pseudomonas sp. SZ40 (assembly GCF_052958135.1). Classification (NCBI taxonomy): domain Bacteria; kingdom Pseudomonadati; phylum Pseudomonadota; class Gammaproteobacteria; order Pseudomonadales; family Pseudomonadaceae; genus Pseudomonas; species Pseudomonas sp. SZ40. The sequence goes on from NZ_JBQWIF010000033.1 coordinate 26,602, forward strand.
CGCCCTGGCCGAGGAGAATCGCACCCTGGTCATCGTCACCCACGAGATGAGCTTCGCCCGGGACGTGGCCAACCGAGCCATCTTCATCGACAAGGGCGTGATAGTCGAACAGGGTGATGCCCGCGAGCTGTTCAGCGCGCCCAAGCAGGCGCGTACCCAGCAGTTTCTCAGCAAGTTTCTCGGCGATGCCGTGAAGTGATCGAGAAGCTTCGCTCTGGATAATTACCGAGGGTAATAGGCGTCCCACAGACGGTTGCGAAACCTGTAGGTGGGATCCAGCTGGCGTTTGAGTTCGAAGTACTCCGGCGCCCGCGGATAAGCCTGGAGAAATTGCTCGCGGCTGGCGTGAATCTGATAAGGCAGGTAATGCCGCCCGCCACAGCGCAGGGCTGCGGCTATCAGGTCCTGGGTCCAGGCTGCGGCTTTCTGCCGCTCGCCGTCCGAGCTGCCCTGCCGGTAGTAGAGCACCAGAGCGAAAACCTCCTCGGGCGCCCAGCTCAGCAAGGTATCCGGGTCAGCCTTGGCATGGCGAATGGAGACGTTGATCAGCGTGGCCCGGTGCTGATGGGTCAGGCGCGCCAGCTCACCGATGAAGCGCTCAAGCTGTGCCGGCGGCACGAAATACATAACTGAAGCCCGGCCCGGATATCGGCTCCAGCTCGCTGACATCGAGGCTGGCCTCATGGTTGCGCCACTGCACCTTGGGGCTGCGAAACAGCAGAGGATCGAGCGCCGCCTCACGCAGCTTGATGCCCGAGGAGGAACCGCTGAGACGGATCCCCGCGCGCTGCATAGAGCTCCCCTGCTGCCTGGGGCTCAGCCGCTGCGCTTCGGTCAAGGCAGCCTCGGTGCGCCGGTAGGATACGGCCCGCACCGTGGAGAAGTCACTGGGATAGAGAATACCATTGTGCATCACCAGATCCGCCTGGGAGGCGACCTCGCGATAGAACCAGGGGCGATAGTCCTGCAAGGGCATGACCTGGCTTTCTCTGGCGATGCGCGTGTTCTCCACCAGGCCCAGCGTGGCCTCGACTATCACTCCGAGGCCACCGTAGCCGCCAATCGCAGCATGGAACAGCGCGGCGTTCTGACTCGGGCTGGCGTCCACCACCTGACCATCGGCGAGCGCCACGCGAATGGCACGAACCGAACCGGCGATAGGCCCCTCGCCCACGTAACGACCATGCACGTTGACCGACAGCGAGCCACCCACCGTGAAGTTGGCGTACGACTGCATGATCTGCGGCGAGAGGTCGTAAGGATCGACGTATTCGAGTATGGCGCGCCAGGTGATACCGCTTTGCACGCGAATTTCCCGGCGCTCGGCGGAGAACTCGAGTACCTGATCGAGCCCGCGCATGTCCAGTTGCAGCGCACCGTCCGAGGCCGTCTGCCCACCCATGCTGTAACGCCCCCCGCCGATACTGACCGGCCCGGCATGGCGACGCAGCGCCTCGACGACATCCTGCTCGCTGCGCGGCACGACGACCCGCTCGACGACGACCGGGTTGAGGCCGGTGACGTCATTGACCACCTCCTCAGCGCAGACGCCCATGCTCAGCACGCACAGACACAAGAGCAAACGACGCATCGACCTTCCTTGGTGAATACAGATGGGTAACAGCGTTATCGAGCAGCTCGCCGCCTCTTGAATCAGTCGCGGTCGAGCAGGTGGAATCGGGGTAGCGAGAAGTGCCAGCGGATCGCTGCCAGGCGGATCGCCAGAACCACCAGCATGGCAATACCGGTGTCCAGCCAATGCGGCGTTTCCAGCATGCGCAGCAGCACGAAGGTTACCGCACCAGCCAGGCAGGCGGTGGCGTAGATCTCCTTTTTGAAGATCAGCGGGATCTCGTTGCAAATCACGTCACGCATCACGCCGCCCGCGACACCGGTCATGACCCCCATGATCACCGCCGTACTGGACGGCATCGCGTACTGCAGGGCGACTTCGGTACCGATCACGGTGAACACAGCCAGCCCGAAGGCATCGGCGATCAGCAGGCCTTTTTCGTGAATCGGTCGGGTCAGGCGTACCCAGATCACCGTGCCCACGGCAGCCAGCGAAGCGACCAGAATGTAGGTGTCGTTGCGAATCCAGCTGACCGGATGATTGTCGAGGATCACATCGCGCAGCGTACCGCCGCCGAGTGCGGTGATGATGGCGATCACCAGCACACCGAACAGATCCATGGACTTGCGCCCCGCCATCAGCGCGCCGGTGATGGCGAATACCGCCACCCCGAACAGATCCGCAAGGTAGAACAACTGGCTCATCGACAAGTCAGTTCACCGGGGTACGCAGGGTGACGAATTCCTCGGCCGCGCTCGGGTGAACGCCAATGGTTTCGTCGAACACCTGCTTGGTCGCCCCTGCCTTGATGGCGACGGCCAGGCCCTGGACGATCTCGCCGGCATCGGGGCCGACCATGTGGCAGCCCAGCACGCGATCGGTGTCGGCATCGACCACCAGCTTCATCAGCGTGCGCTCATCGCTTTCGGTCAGGGTCAGTTTCATCGGCCGGAAGCGGCTTTCGAAGATCTTCACCTGGTGGCCGGCCTCCCGCGCCTGCTCCTCCGTCAGCCCGACCGTGCCGATGTTCGGCAGGCTGAACACCGCAGTCGGGATGTTCTGATAATCGACCTTGCGGTACTCCTCCGGCTTGAACAGACGACGCGCCACGGCCATGCCTTCGGCCAGGGCCACGGGCGTCAACTGCACGCGACCGATCACGTCACCGATGGCGAGGATCGATGGCGCCGTGGTCTGGTACTCGTCGTCGACCTTGATATAGCCCTTGTCATCCAGGCTGACGGTGGTGTTTTCCAGCCCCAGGTTCTCGAGCATCGGCCGGCGCCCGGTGGCGTAGAAGATGCAATCGGCCTGCAGGGTGCGGCCATCCTTCAGGGTGGCCTGCAGGCTGCCGTCGGCCTGCTTGTCGATCCGCGCGAGATCGGTGTTGAACTGCACATCCAGGCCGCGCTTGGCGAGTTCTTCATGCAGGTGGGTGCGCAGGGAATTGTCGAAACCACGCAGGAACAGCTCACCGCGATACAACAGCGACGTCTGCGCGCCGAGGCCATTGAAGATCGAAGCGAATTCCACGGCGATATAGCCACCGCCGACCACCACTACGCGCTTGGGCAGCTCTTCCAGGAAGAACGCCTGGTTGGAGTTGATCGCATGCTCATGCCCAGGAATATCGGGGACATGCGGCCAGCCACCGGTGGCGATGAGGATGCGCTCGGCACTGTAGGTCTTGCCGTCGACTTCGACGCTGTGTTCGTCGAGCAGCCGCGCATGGCCCTCGAGCAGGGTCACGCCGCTACCCACCAGCAGCTTGCGGTAGATGCCATTGAGGCGCTCGATTTCGCGGTTCTTGTTGGCGATCAGCGTCGGCCAACTGAACTTGGCCTCGCCGGGCGTCCAGCCAAAACCCTGCGCCTGCTCGAACTCATCGGCGAACTGCGCGCCGTACACCAGCAATTTTTTAGGCACGCAACCCACGTTGACGCAGGTACCGCCCAGATAGCGACTTTCAGCCACCGCCACACGGGCGCCGTAGCCGGCGGAGAACCGCGCCGCACGTACACCGCCGGAACCGGCACCGATTACAAAGAGATCGAAATCGTAGGTCATCACAGCCTCCTGAACAGATGCAGAGCATACCGTAAACGAAGCGCCCTGCCCGCCTGGCACATGGCGCAAACTTATCCTCGATGCGGCCGGTCTAGTCTCGATAGAACAAGGAGCTACGTATGCGCCCGATCCTCACACACCTGGCTCTGCACGTCCCCGATTTGCAGGCCTGTATCGATTTCTACGAAGGCTTCTGCGGCATGCACGTCATCCACCGCAGGCCCGGCAAGGGTTCGCAGATCGTGTGGATGGCCGAGCCAGGTCGCGAGAGCGAATTCATCTTCGTGATCATGCCCGGTGGCGAGCCGCGGCGCCTGGCGGCCAATGACTACAGCCACTTCGGCTTCGCCCTGCAAAGCCGCGAGGCAGTCGATGCCATCGCTGCCAAGGCCCAGGCGGCCGGTTGCATGGTCTGGGCGCAACGTGACGAGCCCTACCCGGTCGGCTATTACTGCGGTGTGCGGGATCCGGCAGGTCATTACATCGAGTTCAGCTACGGCCAGCCGCTGGGGCCAGGCGCCAAGCCGATCAACGAAAGCTGAACATGAAAAAACCGCCCGAAGGCGGTTTTTCTGTCAGCCAGTCCTGCCAGCGAGCGATCAGCCCCTGCCTGTCTTGTAGAGGTGCTCGTAGCAGAAGTTGGTGGCTTCGATATAGCCTTCTGCGCCACCGCAGTCGAAACGCTGGCCCTTGAATTTGTAGGCCAGTACGCAACCGTCCTGGGCCTGCTTCATCAGCGCGTCGGTGATCTGGATTTCACCACCCTTGCCCGGTTCGGTCTTCTCGATCAGTTCGAAGATGTCCGGCGTCAGGATGTAACGGCCGATGATCGCCAAGTTCGACGGCGCGTCTTCCGGCTTCGGCTTCTCGACCATGCTGTTAACACGGAAGATATCGTCGCGAATCGTCTCGCCGGCGATCACGCCGTACTTGTGGATCTCTTCCATCGGCACTTCCTGCACCGCCACGATCGAGCAGCGGAACTGGTTGTACAGCTTGACCATCTGGGTCAGCACGCTGTCGCCTTCGAGGTTCAGGCACAGGTCATCGGCCAGTACCACGGCGAACGGCTCGTCACCGATCAGCGGGCGACCGCTGAGGATGGCGTGGCCCAGGCCCTTCATTTCCACCTGGCGGGTGTAGGAGAAGGTGCAGTTGTCGATCAGGCGACGAATACCGACCAGGTACTTTTCCTTGTCGGTGTTGCGGATCTGCTCTTCCAGCTCGTAGCTGATATCGAAGTGGTCTTCCAGGGCGCGCTTGCCGCGGCCCGTCACCATGGCGATCTCGTTGAGGCCAGCCGACAGCGCTTCCTCCACACCGTACTGAATCAACGGCTTGTTCACGATCGGCAGCATTTCCTTGGGCATGGCCTTGGTTGCCGGGAGAAAACGAGTGCCGTAGCCAGCGGCGGGAAACAAGCATTTCTTGATCATGGAAGTCCCTGAATGAGAGAGGGTTATCGACGCCGAAGCAGTTTATCAGGACGCCCGCGGCTTACAACGGCAGGACGGTAATCACCTAAAACGTTTGCTCAGCCAGGCAGTCACAAACAGTGAAACCCACCGCAACGCGAGGTTCGCATGTCCATTGACAATGATTTGAAGAAAGAGGTTCTCACCCGCCTGCTGCACGCTCACCCTGCCGGCCTTGGCAAGGAGGTGCTGGATAATTTCCGCGGCGAACACGCGGTCGCCGATACGCTCAAGCACTTGCAGGACAGTGGGCTGATTCACGATGGTGCCGTCTCGGGCACTGCAGGTGAACTGTCCCTCAACTACCCCATCAAGCTCAGCTCATCAGGTGTCGAGACGGCCAAACAGCTCGACGCGTGATCCGTCGCTGGCCGATCACCACGTTCGATTGAGCTTTGCCAACAACGCCGTTTTCTCGTCCTGAGGAAACGGCGTTCTCGTCTCTGCCGCCATCCTCACCTCGACACGATCCACCCTCGCAAATGCTGTACACTCCCGCGCCGCGCTGAGCCGGGACAGGCATTGCAGAGCCCTCGCCTGCATCTGCAGCCCGCCAAGTACCGCTCTTGCCACCGCTCGCCGAAACCGGCGGGCCGATCACTCAACATTTTCCGGAACACGCCCGATGAAACACACCGCGACTTCCCTGCTGCTGGCGGGCAGCCTGCTGACTCCTGTGCAGACCATGGCAGACCTGCTGCTTTGGCAGGACAACAGCCTGACTTATCTCAACGGCACCGACTTCAAGATCGACCCGCCTCGCCAGCAGACGCTGACGTTCGAGCACGCCAGCGGCTGGAGCTTCGGTGACCTGTTCCTGTTCGTCGACGGCATCAAGTACAACACCGAGGCCACCAATGGCGCGGGCGACGGGCATACCTTCTACGGCGAGATCAGCCCGCGCCTGTCGTTCGGCAAGATCAGCGGCAGCGACCTGTCGTTCGGCCCGGTGAAGGATGTACTGCTGTCCGCCACCTACGAGTTCGGTGAAGACGACGTCGACGCCTACCTGCTAGGCCCGGCCATCGACCTGGCGATTCCCGGTTTCGACTACGTCCAGCTCAACACCTACCTGCGCCGCCCCGATGGCAAGCGCGACGGCCGTAACGTCTGGCAGATCACCCCTGTGTGGAGTTACACCGTGCCGGTCGGCAATTCCGACCTGGTGATCGACGGCTTCATCGACTGGGTGGTCGACAACGACGACAGCTACCACGCCAACCTGCACATCAACCCGCAGATCAAATACGACCTGGCCAAGGCCATGGGCTGGGGCAAGAAATTCTACGTGGGCGTCGAATACGACTACTGGAAGCACAAGTACGGCATCGACAACGACAGCCCGCTGGGCGACGAAGTGCTGGGCGGCACCAACCAGAGCGCCATCAGCCTGCTAGTCAAGGCTCACTTCTAAGGGGTTGCCGGTCTTGCCGTCGGTAAAACGGCGGCCAGGCTACGCACGCCCCATGGACGAGCCCGTGGCGTGAATGATCTGGAAGATAGGGAGGATCGCACGGAGGGATCGCAGCCTGGAGCTGCAGATGGTGCCCCGAGCCGGAATCGAACCGGCAAGACCTTGCGGTCGGCAGATTTTAAGTCTGCTGTGTTTACCAATTTCACCATCGGGGCGGCGAAATGTGCGAGGGCTGGACTATATACATCCCCAGGCGGCGCTGCAAGGTTAAACGGCGCAATAAAAAGCCCCGTAAATCAGTGATCTACGAGGCTATTCAGTCGACCGCAGGCTGACCATGCAGTTGCGCTCGAATCGATACTGGCGTGCCGCAACCCGAAGCTGCGACCCGCTGGCGGCGATTTACTTGCTGCTACGACCGACCAGCAGGCCGATCAGCAGACCGAAGCCCGAGGCCACGGCGACGGACGTCCATGGATTGCTTTCGATGCGATCCTGAGCGTTACCGATGGTTTCACGACCCAGCTCGACGGCCTCGCGGCCCTTGTCGGTGATCGAACCCTTGGCTTCATTGAGCAGCGCGATCACTTTCTCACGAGCTTCGTGTGCCTTGTCACCAGAAAAGGACTCGGCATCGCCCAGCGCTTTGCTGGCCTGGTCGAGAAGTTTCTTCAATTCCTTGGCGCTTTCCTGTTGAAACTGATCCAGGCCGCTTTCCAGCGAAGTTTTACGAGCCATTAGCGAATACTCCATAAAGTGATTGACGCTATTTTGGAGGCGCCGCCGGCCGCCAGAGTTCAGGTTTTTTGCCGATCGCCGCCTTTGCGCACTCAGGAGTCCAGCTCGATGAGCCCGGTATGGGCGACATGGTCGCCGGCCATGCCGCGCACGCGAGCACGCAGATCGAAGGGCATGTCGTGCTTGAAAGTGACGGCATGGCCGATCAACTGGCCGTCCTCGTCGACCCGCTCACGCTCCTCCACCATCCAGGTTTCCAGCTCATCCTCGGTCAGCCCCAGCTCTTGCGCCAACAGCGAATGGAAGCGCTCGAGGTCGAGGCCATCGAATTTTCCACCGTCCATATCTTCATCCTCTTCACCAGTCAGTATTGCTAACTGAGGCTGCGGGATAGGGAGGCAGTTCACTCTGTCTGACCGCGAGCGCGGATGACGGCCTCAGGCCTCCTTGCGATCGCTCCCTGAATTCAGCGTGCGCAGATCCTGACGCAGCTGCGCCACCAGCTGGGATATCTGCCGCGAGGTGGAGAGTTCGGAACGGGATATGCCAGTGACATTCAGATAAACCTGCGATGTGACCGGATCCCGGATCTGGATGGTTACCGATTCACTACCATCGATGGAGCAGTTGCAGGCCAGCGGTAGAAACGCACATTCGACAATGTGGCGCTGCTCGAGAACGGACATCATCTTGGAAACTCCTTCCTCACGTTGATGACCCCTCAAGTCTAGTTCGCGCAAATAAACTGGCATGAGGCATTTCGTCCCGCCTGTCGGCTGGCCAGCATCGCCTATCGAAATCCGTCGTTGCCACCTGATTCAACCGTTGGTAAGCGACCCTGAACCTTGCCTCTGCGACACCCCTCACTATTGCGTTACCTCCATGCGGGGGTACATCCAGATGAGGTGTCACATGCACGCGTACAACAATGTTGAAGGTACCGAACGCCTGCTCTCACTAGCCGTAGGCGTGGTGGGTGCAGTCAGTGGTATCAGGCAGGGTGGAGTCGTCGGGCTGATCAAGATCGCGGCGTCGGCGCTGATCGCCCAGCGTGGCATCACCGGGCATTGCCAGCTCAAGGACTTTCTGAGCGCCGCTGAAACGGAGGGAGCGCCCTACGAGCGACACGCCCCCGCCGCTGACCGCGATGACGTGACTATCAGCCGCCAGGCGCGAGACAGGGAGGCGCAGATGGATAACGCGCTCGAGGAAACCTTCCCGGCCAGTGACCCTATCTCGCCGTAGGGCTACCGCCTACCGGTCATGTGGCCAGTACGATGAGCATGTTGGTAGGCGTCATTCTTGGCACCAGTTGCCGAACATCAGCTGGGGTTTCGACCTTGAAGAACACCTTGTAGCCACTGCCGTCCGGATAGGGCCGGGAGTGCGTGACCCAGGTGGAGACCACACTTTCGGCCAGGCCGGTATCGGTAGCGATTTTCGGAAAGGGAATACTTCGTGCATTCATATCGAGCTCCTTCTCGTTGATTCGGATAGCGCTGCGCTACCTTGCCGGTTTTCCTTACCGGATGCCCAACCAGGTTGGCATGCAATATCACTATGCCATAATTCGAAGCGTTCGATCACCTAGCACCGGAGCGAAATAGTTGTCGCAGAACAAGAGCGCGAATGCACCCTGCTCAATCTCCCCCGCCGCCGCCGTCGCCACCACCGCCAGCATCCGCCGAAACATCGTTGTCGGTAATCATGGTGCCGCCCGAGCCGCCACTGGAGCTACTGGAATCGCGTTCGGCCTTGCGCTTCTTCGCGGCAGGCCTGAAGTAGGCATAGAGCACGCTGATGGCGAGCACGGCCAGCACCACAAGATAAATCCAGTCAATTGCGCTGAGCATCCTCACCTCCATCCATTGATGACTGACCTGATGTTACGCCATTCGCTTTTCCGGCGTGACACGGGCCACAGCAACATGAATAAACAGCCGATCGTCCAGGGATATGAACTATTGTGCTGCATGGCATCAAATAGCTATTACCACCCAACATGGAGCAGCCTACCGTGACCAAACCAGTATTCAACGCTCGCACCGCTGACAAGTTCGTGGTTCGTTTGCCGGACGGAATGCGCAAGCGCATCGAAGACCTGGCCAATGAGAATTACACCAGCATGAACACCGAGATCATCCGGGCTATCGAGGCACACCTCGAAGGCCAGGCACGCCAGTCCCTGCTGATCGACGCTCTGGAAGCGAAGCTCAAGAGCGAACTGCAAACTGCAGCCAAGCCCGGCAAGAAGGTTCAGGAGCCCAATATCGATTACCTCGACGGCCTCAAGACGGGTACTCGCTGATCCAGTCAGCCTGGCTTCCCGTCGTATAGAGACCCGGCCCCGCCCACGCGGGGCTTGAGCCGGGGCAGCGCCCGCCTCGCCTGAGCGTCAAAACCATTTCAGATATTGGCTGTGGCGAACTGCAGCCACACCGAGAACGCGCCCAGAATCCCCCAGAAGCCGCTGAACAGCCAGGGCGAGCGCAGCGAGAACAGTAGCGACTTGCGATAGCGCTCTTCACACGCCTCGGTTTCGCAAAACAACGGTGAGTCGTCATAGGCGTGCCCGAACCGCGGCTCGCTGCGCAACAGCGTGTCCTGCTTGAACTGCCAGTGCCCGATGATCGCCGCCGAGGCCCTGATGCCAGGCCATGCGCTCAGCGAACTGACGATGCCCAGCAAGGCCAGCAGAGCCGGAATGATCAAGGTGAACAGATCGCCCCAGGTCTCATTGGTATTGGCCATCGATGACGCGTAGGCAATCACCAGAAACGACTGTGCACCCAGGTAGGCGTTGGTGCGGCTCGATAGCTGGCCAGTTTCGTAATGAATTTCCCGGCGGTAGAAGTCCAGACGCTCTTTCGGCGTGCCGAACATCATGGAGTCGCTGGCGGACGTTTCCGCTTCGGGTGCATCGGGTATGGCGATCAGGGAGGACACAAGGGTTACCGCGGCAATGAATACACTCCTTGGAAAGCCGCAATGGGTAGCCGTTCACATTGATCGCCTGAAGCAGATGCGCTCGAAGCGCCGGAGCGCCCCGGATCGCATTGCGGCCGGGGCGCAGCGCTTACCACTGCCCCGATAACAGGCAAGTCAGCGCCTGGATACCGCTGAATTGGTACCACGGATCCGGGTCACTGCAACCATTCTGCAACAGCGCCACCTCCATATGCTTGGCGTCTTCAGGACGACTCGCACTGGCGAACGGAGTCTGCACCGCAGGCTTGGCCGGCACACTGTCCAGCGCAACCTTGGCGGGCATGACGATCGGTGCCGCGCTCGCACTGGCTTGTGCGGTAACGGCAGTCATGGCGGTCAGAGTGACAATGGCGCTGAAGCCCAGCGCTCGGTAAAGGCTTTTCATGATGGAGTCCTTTGCGTCCGAGGGATATGCCGCACGCACCACGGCGGCAGATCCATACTGGCGGCAGGCACACATTGCAGCCATAACGCAGGTGTTCTAATAGCGCATTGCCGCGCCGATCCCAAAACAGCGCTTCAGCGCCAAGGCAGTAATCGGCGATCATTGACGGCTCATGGCCGCTCGATGACGAGCAGCATTGGAATCGGCCTCCCACCAGCGCCGACAGCGATGGCGGTTCTTCATGGGGCGATAGCGGGTAAACGGACGGGAAAAAGGCACTATGGGACAGCGTCAAACGCAGATATTGAAACAAGACCTCAAGGCAGTGGCAGAAGACCTGAAATGGGCATCTGTCGACCTGGTCAAAATTGCCGAACGCCTCAGAGGCACCGAGAACGAAGCGGACGCCTGGGCCATTCTTCGCATGGTCGGCGTACTGATCAATGGCGAGGATCGGCTCAACAAATATGCAGGCGAGGTGAAGTCCGGGCGGATCGTCAGAACCAAGGGATGATGAATCGCACCGAAGCCGCGATTGGGACGGCGTGCTGATTTACAGCACCCCGCCCACAGAAGCGTGAAAACGCCCCCATAAGGGAACCCGGCACGGCGCGAAGAGGCGGCCGCATCGGCGCCTCATGCCGTGGCGTCACCTCGCCAGCGTGGAGGCTTCATGTCCCGGGTTTCAGATCGATCTCGAAGAATTTCCATTTCCGCCCAAAAGCTTCGGAAATCGCCATCAAATCGCAGGCAAAGAAAAAGCCCCGTAGTCATTGACTACGGGGCTTTCCGTTTGGAGGCTGAGGTCGGAATCGAACCGGCGTTCACGGATTTGCAATCCGGTGCATAACCACTCTGCTACTCAGCCTTTAAACCGAACGGGCCGTACTTGACGGCCCGTTTAAATTGGAGCGGGAAACGAGACTCGAACTCGCGACCCCGACCTTGGCAAGGTCGTGCTCTACCAACTGAGCTATTCCCGCTTGTCTTGTCGACGGGCGCCATTCTATAGCTTCGTAACGCCCAGTCAAGCCTTTGATTCAAAAAAGTTATTTCTTTTCAGCGGTCACGCTGAGGTGCGGCCAGGCGGCCAGCAGGTATTGCACCATCGACCACAGGGTCAGCACGGCAGCGACGATCAGCAATACGTAACCGATCAGCACCCAGAAGCCGAACAGCGGCGGATTGCCGAGCAGGATCACCAGCGCCACCATCTGCGCAGCGGTCTTCCATTTGCCCAGGTTGGAGACGGCGACATGCGCCCTCGCCCCCAGCTCGGCCATCCACTCGCGCAACGCCGACACGACGATCTCGCGGCCAATGATGATGGTCGCCGGGACGGTCAGCCACAGGTTGGCATGTTCGGCGACCAGCAACACCAGGGCGGTGGCGACCATCAGCTTGTCGGCAACAGGGTCGAGGAAGGCGCCGAACGGCGTGCTCTGCTCCCAGCGACGTGCCAGGTAGCCATCGAGCCAGTCGGTGACGGCGGCAAAGGCGAAAACCGCGCTGGCAGCCCAGTAGCTCCACGAAAATGGCATGTAGAACAACAGGATGAAGATCGGGATCAGCAGAACGCGGAGCACCGTTAGGAGGTTGGGGATATTCATCGGCTCGACTGGGCGGTTAAGTGAGGCGGCATTCTACTCGCTGTGCAGGGCTGCATAAATCAACCCAGCGAGCTTTTTACTGATACCGGGCGCTTTGGCGATTTCTTCCGCACTGGCACGGGACAATTCTTGCAGACCACCAAAGTGGTTGAGCAGTTCACGGCGGCGCTTTGGCCCGACGCCTGCCACCTCTTCCAGGCTCGACGTGCGGCGTGTCTTGCCGCGCCGGGCACGGTGCCCGGTGATGGCGAAACGGTGCGATTCATCGCGGATCTGCTGGATCAGGTGCAGGGCCGGCGAATTGCCCGGCAACGTGAACTCGTGGGCGGCGTCGTTCAGGTACAGGGTTTCCAGGCCTGGCTTGCGCGTCGTGCCCTTGGCCACACCGAGCAGAATGAGCTCTGGAACCTCGAGGGTGGTCAGCACTTCGCGGGCCATCGCCAGCTGGCCCTTGCCGCCGTCGACCAGCAGAATGTCCGGCAGCTTGCCTTCGTTCTGCTTGATCTTGCTGAAGCGGCGGGTCAGCGCCTGGTGCATGGCAGCGTAATCGTCACCACCGGTCACGCCTTCGATGTTGTAGCGCCGGTAGTCCGACTTGATCGGGCCTTCGGGGCCGAAGACCACGCAGGAGGCCACGGTCGCCTCGCCGCTGGAATGGCTGATATCGAAGCACTCCAGGCGCTGCGGTACTTCGTCCATGTCCAGCGCTTCGGCCAGGGCATCGAAGCGCCCTGCCATATGGGCACGGTTGGCCAATCTGGCTCCCAGCGCCTGCTCGGCGTTGGTCACCGCCAGTGCCTGCCAGCGCGCTCGGGTACCGCGGACGCGGTAGCTGATGCCCAGCTCACGCCCACGCAGCTCCTGAATGGCGGCGATCAGCACGGGATAGTCTTCGTGGGGCGCGTTGACGATCAGCTCGGTGGGCAAATCGCGCTCCTGAGTACCCAGGTAGTACTGACCGAGAAACGCCACGAGCACGTCCTGGGTCTCTTCTTCGATGGCCACCTGGGGGAAGAAATTCTTGCTGCCCAGCACGCGCCCGCCGCGCACGCTGATCAGGTGCACGCAGGCGCCGCCGGGGTTGACCATGGCCGCGATGACATCGACGTCGCCGGTGCCGCCTTCCATGCTCTGCTGGTCCTGCACGCGGCGCAGCAGTGCCATCTGATCACGCAGCTCGGCAGCCTTCTCGAAATCCAGTGTCATCGAAGCCTGCTGCATGTTGGTGGACAGCTCGGCATTCAAGGCGTTGCTGCGCCCCTCCAGGAACATCACCGAGTGCCGTACATCCTCGGCGTACTCGGCCGGCTCGACGAGGCCAACGCAAGGCGCCTTGCAGCGCTTGATCTGATACTGCAGGCACGGCCGGGTGCGGTTCCTGTAGTAGCTGTCTTCGCACTGCCGTACCAGAAAGGCCTTCTGCAGCAGCGCCAGGCTTTCACGGATCGCGCCAGCGCTCGGATACGGCCCGAAATAGCGGCCCTTGCGGTTCTTGGCCCCGCGATGAATGTCCAGACGCGGGTAGTCGCCATCCGACAGGAAAACGTACGGATAGGATTTGTCGTCACGCAGCAGGATGTTGTACGGCGGCCGCCACTCCTTGATCAGCGTCTGCTCGAGCAGCAGCGCCTCGGTCTCGTTGGCGGTGATGGTGGTTTCCACCTGGGCGATCTTGCCGACCAGCGCGGAGGTCTTGGTCGCCAACCCGGTCTTGCGAAAGTAGCTGGCAAGACGCTTCTTCAGGTTCTTGGCTTTACCGACGTAGAGCAGATTCGAGCTCGCATCGAACATGCGGTACACGCCTGGACGACCGCTGCAGGTGGCGAGAAAGGCACTGGCATCGAACACGGGAGTGGCTTCAGCTGGTGGCATCGACCATGCCGTGACGCACTGCAAGCAACGCCAGCTCCACATCGCTGGTGATCGCCAGCTTCTCGAAAATTCGATAACGGTAGGTGTTCACCGTCTTGGGCGACAGGCAGAGCTTGTCTGAGATGCTCTGCACCTTCTGGCAACCGGCGATCATCAGAGCGATCTGGATCTCGCGTTCGGAGAGCAGATCGAACGGCGAATTGCTGCTCTGCGGCTGGAACGACTTGAGGGCCAGTTGCTGGGCGATCTGCGGGCTGATGAAGCGCTGCCCACTGAACACCATGCGAATGGCCTGCACCATTTCTTCCAGCGCGGCGCCTTTGGTCAGATAACCGGCCGCACCGGCCTGCAGGAGACGGGTCGGGAACGGATCCTCTTCGCACACGGTGACGGCCACGACCTTGAGGTCGGGGTGGCTGCGAATCAGCTTGCGGGTCGCTTCCAGGCCGCCGATGCCTGGCATCTTCACGTCCATCAGAACGACATCGGGCTTCAGTTCACGGACCTTCTTCAGCGATTCTTCGCCGGAGCTGGCCTGGCCAATGACCTGCAGGCCTTCTATATCGGCCAGCATGCGTGAAATGCCCGTGCGAACGAGGTCATGATCATCGACAACCAATACCTTAATCAAACGAACACCTCGTACCTGCGCGAGCGCCGCACAGCGACTACCTGAGAGAAATGCACCATAACAAAAAACCTGACGCCTGAGTTAGCTCTGCACGTCAATTCACCAGCGCCAATTATAAGTTGATGGCGCAGCAGCCTCATCTGCCGGCTAGCGTGACCGGGGAATGGCAGCAATGCCCGCGAATAGCGCTCGCCCAAATAAGCAGCAAACGCCCCGCTGAACGCCCTGCGCCTAGGCATCATCACCCACCTGCCGGCAGCCGGAATAAATACGCACGGATGCCACTGCCCTGGTGGCGGCAGGCTTCGCCTCACGCACCGCAGCGCCAGGCATCAGCGTCATCGACCTGTAATCGCCAGGGCGGACACTCACGCAGTGCCAGGGCGAATAATTTAAGCGGAACGCCAACCACGCGGCACCGCTCTCAAATTACAGACCGTGAAACATACCGAGGGAAATCGCATGGACATGCTCATCAAGCAACTCAAGACCGTAACCGCTGGCCGTTACCACATCATCACGGAAACCTCCTCGGAGGGTCTGCAGGTCGACTGCCTCGATCTGCAATGCAACCTCGTGGCCACGCGCCGGCTGTCTGCCGCGCAGATGCAGAACAAGATCCTGATGACCGCCGTCTACGCGGACCTGAAAGGCTCTCTGGGCTACTGACAGCTGATTGGCAACGGTTCTGCCGAGTGGAAAAACCAATTGCCATGCGCTGCCCCTGTGATGCGGCCTCACGCAAGTGACTGGCCGCACCTGCATAGATGAGCGGCTCAAGCCATTGCACGGATGGCGGCGCGTCCTTCTCATCCCTCTCAATCAACACCCCTCGCAAAACGACAAGGCAGAGTGACATTTGTCGATCTCGCCATTACTGTATGCACATACAGCAATAAAGGCGAGTACTCATGGCAAAAGGCACCTCATCAGCTGCAGCGACACCCTCCTCCTACGAATTGCTTGGCGCCCGGGTTTCGCGGGCCATCAATTCACCGGCCGCGCAAAAATCCCGGACAGCCGTACTGCTCCATGCAGAGGGTGACAGCCCCGATGACTGGGCGCGCATCCTGGAAGAAATCGGCGAGAACGATAACGTCACGATCGCCCACCGGGACGACGGTTACCAGCTGTTCTGGACGGTCCCAAAAGATGACTGACCGGTCGCAAAAATAGCCTGAACAAAGGCGACAAGACTCATTCTATTTTGATCATGCCCTGATAGCACGATGCCTCGACTGGTCGCGCATCAGGCATGCATCCCCATTCGCTAGATGAGCCTCGCCATGATCTGGATCGCAATCGCCATAACCGTATCGCTGGTATCTCTGCTCGGTGCAGGTGCCTACACCCTGCTGCAGATTCTTGGCGAGTTCAGCCAGAACTGACTCCAGGCACCGCGATACCACCTCGCGACCGCATCGACATCGAGACGACCGGACAGCCGGCATACACCCGCCAGCCGATGCGCCGGTGCCCTCGCCCGCGACATATTCGAGCTCGCAGGCGTCACTCCGATGAATACCTGATACCCCCCCTCGCACTGTGGGGGGAATGGCACTAACCTAGCCGGCGATATCCCCCTTCCCGCATCAGTAGAAGCTCATGTCAGAAAACTCGCTCAGCATAAGCCTGCTGCTGCCCGCCGGTACTTCTCTGGCAAGCAAGCTCAGCCACGAACTCATTGAGCATCTACCGGTAGGCGTTTATCTCTGCAATTCAGCGGGCGTGGTGGTGGCATACAACCACAAGGCCGCGGAAATCTGGGGCGAGGCTCCCAAGCTGGGCGATAGCCAGATCAAATTCTGCGGGGCACACAAGCTGCTCACCCCCGAAGGCGTGCACATCCCCCATGAACTCACGCCGCTGGCGGATATTCTCGTCACCCAGAAAGCCGTGACCAACTTCCGCACCATCGTCGAACGTCGCGACGGCACCCGTGTGCCGGTGCTGGCCAATATCGTCCCGTTGTTCGATGAGAACGGCACCATGCTGGGCTTCATGAACAGCGTGCAGGACCTTCGCCAGCAGGTCGCCCAGGAGCTCAACCAGCAGCATCTGGAGAGCGCCCTGTTCCAGTCGCAGAAAATGGAAGTGGTCGGCCAGATCACCAGCGGCCTCGCCCACGACTTCAACAACCAGCTGGCCAGCATGTCCATGGCCCTGTCACTGATGGAGAAAGATGTAGAGACCGCTGGCTCCAGTCGCCTGAGCAAGTATTACGATCTCTGCAAGGAGGCGGTGGATCGAGCCACCTCGCTGGCCGACAACCTGCTGCGCTTCTCTCGCAAGCGCGCCAAGAAACTGGAGCGCATCGACCCCAACCAGGTACTGCTGGGCATGGCTTCGCTGATCCGCACCGCGGTCGGCAGCAAGGTCGTGATCAACCTCAGCCTGGCGCCAGACGCACGCTTTCTGAAGGCCAACAAACAGCAATTGGAAAGCGCCATCCTCAACCTGGCCATCAACGCCCGGGATGCCATGCCAGACGGCGGCACCCTGACCCTAAGCACCCACGATGCCAACCTCGACCGCACCAACTTCACCCATCACAACTCCAACTTCCAACCGGGAAGCTACGTGGTGATCAGCGTAGTCGACGAAGGCTGCGGCATGGCGCCCGAGGTGCTGGACAAAGTCTTCGCGCCCTTCTTCACCACCAAGGCAGACGGCAAGGGCACCGGCCTGGGACTCTCCATGGTGCGCGGCTTCGTCAATGAAATGAACGGCCAGCTCACTGTAGAAAGCGAACCAGGCCGCGGCAGCTGCTTCCGCCTGCACTTCCCCAGCTATGGAACCGAGCACTCCATGGCCATCGATGGGGCTGAGGAGTAAGCGGACAGGAGAGATACGGTTCGCCTATGCCCTAGCGACCGCTTGATCCATATGAGTGACTGGCTCCACTCGGTCGCAGACAAGAACGGGCAACAGACTCGAGCGGTTCAACCCATCAGGTTCGGCGCTGGAAACTATGCGGTTAAAAAGCAGAGTGGGTGGCTTTGGGTCTTGAGGCGAGGCTGGCTAATAGGTGTCCCCTTTTCCCCTATTTAGCCATCCAGCAATGTTTTGTGAGGATTCTGAATAAACTGATACGCTTTAGATTTCAAAAACTCCTCATACAAAGATAAATTTGAGGGAGCAATTACTCGACCACCTTCCTTTAATATGACGACGCACTTACATTCTTCTGCTAGTGATGAAAAAAAGTAAATACTTTTATTTACATCGGCACGCGCATCAACCATACAAATTACTTCATCCTTCCAAAACTCTACCCTTACCTGCCCATCAATACCAAAGAATTCGGCATCTACACTCCAAGAAGGTAAAGAGGGAAACATATTAGAAACATATTCCCTTAACTGAAGCCACCCTCCACCCCAATAATCAATGAACTCCTCAGAAATCTCTTCCTCAAAAAGAGTATCAACATCACGTGATTTAAATTGCTCCAAATATAAAGGAGAAGAGCCATCCTCTCTCAAAATCTTGTCCTGCGGAACGAGAAAGAAAACGAATTGCCAAATTGCCACATCAACTACCCCTACATCTAGGCTGTCTAACCGAGCCAATTGTATCTAAAACATATTTTTTCTGTATGAAAATTGGTTCTAGGAATTGGGAAACCGACCTTCTTGCATATAAACTCAGACGTCTCTCCTAGAAACCTTGCCGCAGTCAGTCGATTATTACCTACTACGACATGAGGCACACTATTGATCTCCACATACTGAATAACTGGATCCTTGAGCCCATCCTGCCGCATACTTTTAACTAGCTTTCTAAAATTATTATCTGTCATTGCATCAGTGACGCTTGAAGTAACCTACCTGAAAAGGCGTATCTTCGATTTTCTTCGCCGCTTTCTTGCCCTCGCTACCGAGCGAAGCCATGATAACCACAGCAGCTAGCGCGCACACATCTCTTTTAGTTTGTGAAACAGAAGAATCGGGTTCAGACCACTTAAATAAAAAATACATCACGACCGGTAACAGGGCGCCATTTGGACCAGGCGGTCGTTGGTATAGGGGCGTATTCAAAGCCAGCGATAACTATTTAAAAGAGCTGAAGCCACCTGCTTAGTATCCGCACCTGTTCGGACATGGTGTTCGACGCTGCGGGACAACAACGGATCATCACAGATGTAAATTCCAAATTATCAAAGAGCTTGTTATCTAACCGTAATCTGATCCCGGCGCAATGCGACTTCAATTATTTCTATCGTGTTCTGACCCTGATTTACAACCCCTCAATTCTGGCAAAGACAGCACTTCATCGTACTGTGGCCAATCTTCCCTTGCGCGCTTGAGCACACCTTGCATCAACTCGTCCAACTCAGGTACTGGTTGCTCGGGCGGCAATTGGTCAAAGGGCGCGGCCAGTAGCGGATGATCGATCTTCTGCGGATTGGCTAAACCTTCCCACTGGCGCAGGCGCAGGATATAGAGAATTTCCACCGGCACGCGCTCCAAGTGCCAGTCCTGATTGAAGTCGTAGGAATTCTTCTGGCTCTCTTTGCCGGTTTGCCAAGTGTGGCGGTCACACGCGGCCAACAGACAGGGCATCAGGTCGTCGGGTCTGGGAGTGCGCCACTCGGCCAACAAGGCTTCGTAGATGGGTTCGTCATAAGCATAAGCAGGCCATTGATGCGAGACATCACCCACCCAATCGGCAAACACACGCAGCATAAAGGCTTGGGCGCGGCGGTGTTGCTCTTCGCACTCAATCACTAATTGATGCCCACGGTTGAGAGCCGCATGGGTGAGATAGCCCTGATGGGTGACAGCATTCTTCCAGCCTAGGATCGCCATGGAGGCCATCATATTGGTGGTGGTTTGGATGCTATAGTTTTGGCGGCGTCGATCATTGCCTGCCGCTTTGGCAATAATGTCGAACTGGCCCGCCCAGAAGAACAACTGCCAAATTCCTACTTGGTAATAGCGCAACCAATGGGCCAACTCTAGAAGCCATTGCGGATTATCTGGTGCGGTTGCCAATACCCTGTGGGCTCGTGTGACGGCCATCCATTCGGAGCTACTACGCGTAACGTTGTCACTATTTGGTACAGGCATTGATGGCTTCGCAAATACATCGCCGCGCTCAACATATTCACGGATGCCATTCAACTCGTATTCATCTAATACGTGTGGCCCCTTGGCTATGCGCCCCAGCACACTTTTGTAAGAAGGCCATTTCGGGTTTACGCCCGAGCGCTCGCACTGAATTATTTCTTGGACCATGGCTCCACCTTAAATTCTGCAACACCTGTTTTACCAAAGACCGGCAGACCGACTTTGACGGTCACGCCTTGAACCTTGGATTTCCCTGAGTCCAACGCCGCTTGCAAAGCGTCTCTCAGTGCTGGGTCTGAATTTGATTTCGATGCATTATTCAACCCATTCTCTCAACCTCGCCTCGGGATCTCTCAGGGGACTCTTTGCGCCATCCAGCCTGCCCCTATCGATTGCTTTGGCTGCATCGGTCGTTGGAGAAGGCGTAGGCACTTGATATATGTCGCCGGGCACATTGCCGTTGATGAATGACAGCTTGATGCCTAGAATTCATATCGGCTACTTTTTGGGCTCGGTGTATGTTCGCAACTATCACCGCAGACCAAGATCGGCCTCTCTTCTTAGAATCAATCAGTTAAGGGCTAAATAAGTGCCATTCAAATCTTTCCATTTTTACCTTTCCTCCCCTATTCTGTAACCCAAACGTATCATCTCAGTTGGGAATAAAGGCTGCATAATCACCCTATCGTTAAAAATCAACAGCTTTGGAGACAACGCTGTAACATCGTAGATATTCTCCGCAATCAGCTTCAAATTTGTGCAAAATAAAGGAATCTCAGCATCATCCGCCAGAACGTACACACCATCTATTTTATTAGCAACTCCACTCAGCAACTCTTCAATACCATCGTAATCTTTAAAGCTCAACTCCTCCCATACAACCCCATTCTTTGAGACTGGATATTTTTTTAACACATTCATCGCCGCAACAAAACCATCTCCATCAATCACTCTAAAATCGGCACCAAGTGCTTCTTTACATTCTTCGAATAGAGTCATCTGATTACCTATTTAGCATTTCCAATATTGCCTCAAAGGCCTTCTCATTACCATCAAAAGGTATAACCAGCTTTACTGCTTTGCCAGGGCTTTCACCTCGAGTATAGCCCCATACATTTATGTGAGTACCTTTTGAATGCAAAAGTGCAAAAGGGGACAGATTTATTTTTCTGACACTTTCCTAGGCCTCCCCTGCCCCCGTAGCTCTATCCGTTGCCCCTGAACTCTCTCTATTTCATCCACAAAACGAGCACTACCGGTTAACTGCCCTCTCTGAAGTGCAGTCCGGATCAGTTCAATTTCACTTGACGTTACAGCTTGGCGCATGAACTTCATATAACGGATACGACGCCTTTCAGGCGTATCGCCAAGCGCGATGAAGCAAGGGTCAATATCCAACCAATCACTGTCCGCTTGATCAGTGGCGCGCATCTGGTAACTCGACCAGGGGTAGTCACCTGCCTCGGCAACCATACGGGCCCGAACCGGGTTTAACTCGATATAGCGGCAGCAGGCAAGCAAGTAGGCGTCTGACTCGACCACACTGGACTTGTAACGGCTCTCCCAGAGAGTGCCGGTGCGCCCTTCCAGACGATTTCTATACCGCGTGGCACGTGCTGCCAGGGCCTTCATCAACTGCCCCAACCCAGCGATGGCCTCACCGGGCGCCAGCAGCAGATGAACGTGATTCGTCATCAGGCAGTAGGCATTGACTTTGATCCCAAAGACGTCTTTCAACTCGCGCAGATCAGCAATGTAACGTTGATAATCCTGATCGCCGACAAAGACCACCTGGCGATTATGGCCTCACTGCACCCCGTGATGCGGGTAGTTAGGCACCACAATGCGTCCCATCCTTGGCATAACAACCTCCTTCCATTGAGGCTTTCAGCTTAGTCCATCAGCAATAAAATAAATCTGCCCCTTTTCCTTAAGGCAGCGGTACACCTGGGAACACTTTATTCCACAATATTCCCATCAAGTAGCTTTTAGCATCACTTTTATCATCTGCTGGATAGACAACATAACTGTCATTATCAAGCAACTCAACCCAAAGAGCAGATTGATCATTAAAAAGCCCAAGCAATTCATGCTCTATCTTTTTTCTCTGACGCTTATCATTTAGCACACGCCCCAAAGCAGCGAACGCCTCACTTTCATCCAAACCAACATCCACCGAAAATATAGAGCAGAGTAGGTTTTTTATAACGGGATAATCCTGCATTACATCACCTAGATGGGAATATAGGAAGAAAAGGGGACAGATTCTGAAGAATCCCCACAAAATATCCATGCAGATCAGTCGGATAGCTTGAAGATGCCTGCATGAGTCGGGCAGTTTGGTAGTCGCCAAACCAACCAACCCCCGAGACTCATGCAGGCAGTACGATTCTTACACAGGGCATTTTCCCGAGCACTCCCCACGATCCACAGCAAGCGACTGAATGCCTTGATGAGCAGCGTCAGTGCCTTGCTGCAAGGGCACCGCCTGACCCTGACCGATCTGGGCAGGGCCATGCCGAGCGCGGCTTACGCCAGGCACTCGATCAAGCGTGTGGATCGCCTGCTCGGCAACGCACATCTGCAAAACGAACGCCTGCTGTTTTACTGGAAAATGCTTACGGCACTGTTTGGCTCCCTACATCATCCCTTGATCCTGGTGGATTGGTCGCCAATCAATGCCGCGTCTGATCTTTACGTGCTGCGGGCTTCCATCCCATTGGCCGGTCGAGCGTTCCCTGTTTACGAAAGCGTGCATGATCGTGAAGGTTGCCCCCAGCGCCAGAAGCAACTGCTCGATGCACTTGAAGTCATGCTGCCCGAGCAGTGCGTGCCGATCCTGGTGACCGATGCTGGGTTTCGTCGCCCCTGGTTCCAGGCTGTTGAAGCCAAGGGGTGGCATTACGTGGGGCGTGTGCGCAATCGTGACCTCTATCGTGATGAACAAGGCCGCTGGCAACCGATCAAGCAGCTCTACCAGCAGATAACTTCGACAGCGCGCTCGCTTGGACAAATCGAGATGACGCGCAGTGCGCCGCACAGCGTTGCTTTGTACGGCATTCACCAGCGGCCCAGGGGTAGAAAACACCGACGCGTGACGGGCAGCATCGCCCGTAGCAAGCTCAGCCGACAGAACGCTCGCCGTGAACAAGAGCCCTGGCTGCTCGCCAGCAACCTGCCACAAGCTAACTGGACGGCACGTCGGATCGTGGGCATCTACCGCAAGCGGATGCAGATCGAGGAAGGGTTTAGGGATGTGAAAAGCCTACGTTTCGGCTTTGCCTTCGACCTGCATCGAACGCGCTGCCCACGGCGTATCGAGATCCTGCTGCTGATCGCAGCACTGGCTTGTTATGCGCTTTACCTTGCCGGCCTTCAAGCTCGGATGACAGGCAGGGCAATCCGCTTTCAGAGCAACAGCGTCAGGCATAAAACCGTGCTGTCGCTCTGGCGTGTCGGCCTTGAATACCTCAGGCGCTCGGCCAACGATTTATCCTGCTCGGTACTCACCAGGATGGAGCTATTGCTGCGTGACGAGGTTCACCGGCAAGCTCAGGTGCTGGAGTAGATTTGTGGGGATTCCTCAGGGTCTGTCCCCTATTGTTCTCATTGCTTGGAAGAGTGCCTGTTACGCGGTGTGCGCCTGCGCCCAGAGTACGCCTTGCTGAAGTGAAGTTCTGGCGACCGTGATCATGCTAGAGACGGGAAGCATCGAGCGCTTTGCCGATGTCGGCAAATTCGCTTCTTATGCACGGTGCGTGAATAGTGACCACTATTCCAATGGCAAGAAAAAGGGTGAAGGCAATACGAAGAACGGCAATGCCTATCTGGTCTGGGCCTTTGTCGAAGCAGCTAACTTTGCGCGACGCTTCAATGAAGAAGCCAAGCGCTTCTTCGACAAGAAGAAAGCAAAAACGAACAATGTGGTAGCCACCAAGGCATTGGCTCACAAGCTGGCCCGGGCGAGCTATCACATGCTCAAGGAGAAACAGCCATTTGATGTAAACCGCTGCTTCGCCTGAGGCGAATGAAGGTGGCAGCAGGTCAGCCGGAAAGGGGGCTGGATGAGAGCCAGCAAGTCTGAGTGGAGACCTGCTGCCACCGCCTGAGTGTGTTGTACCTGAGTCGCCTGCCAAGTGAGCTAGAAGAGACTGGACGTGTAGTTTTTATACGAGCCATGGTTCTGTGAAACGGTTTGGACACATTGGCGGCACCAACGTTTCTCTGGGGCGGGTTTCCCGCCAGGGCGGTGCTGGTCGTTAGCTACCGCTTGATCCATATGGGTGACTGGCGCGACTCGGTCGCAGCCAAAAACGAGGAAACGGACTCGACCGGATCAACCCATCAGGTTCGGCGCTGGAAAACTCTGCTCTTAAGAAAGCAGAGCGGGTGGCTTTGAGTCTTGACGCAAAGCCGGCTAATGGGTGCCCCTTTTTCTCATGACATAAAGGGTAATGCTTCTCTTACTTATGGCCACTTTTTAGTGCCGACAAAGACAGCACTTCGTCGTACTGCGGCCAATCCTCACGTGCGCGTTTAAGCACGCCTTGCATAAGTTCGTCTAATTCTGGCACAGATTGTTCTGGAGGCAGTTGATCATAGGGTGTAGCCATCAACGGATGATCGATCTTCTGCGGATTTGCCAAACCTTCCCACTGCCGCAGGCGCAGGATGTAGAGGATTTCCACTGGTACACGCTCAAGATGCCAGTCTTGATTGAAGTCGTAGAAGTTCTTAAGGCTGTCTTTGCCGCTTTGCCAAGTATGCCGGTCGCAGGCAGCCAAGAGGCAAGGCAGTAGGTCCTCAGGGTTGGGAGTACGCCAATGCAGCAACAACGCTTCGTAAATGGGTTCGTCATAAGCATAGGCAGGCCACTGGTGCGAGACATCGCCCACCCAATCGGCAAACAACCGCAGCATGAAGGCTTGGGCGCGGCGTTGCTCCTCTTCGTACTGAAGCACCAGTTGATGCCTGCGATTGAGCGCTGCGTGGCTGAGGTAGCCCATGTAAATCAGAGCATCTTTCCAACCCAGTATCGCCATGGCCGCCATCA
This sequence comes from Pseudomonas sp. SZ40, assembly GCF_052958135.1. Classification (NCBI taxonomy): domain Bacteria; kingdom Pseudomonadati; phylum Pseudomonadota; class Gammaproteobacteria; order Pseudomonadales; family Pseudomonadaceae; genus Pseudomonas; species Pseudomonas sp. SZ40. Next base: position 51,480 of record NZ_JBQWIF010000033.1, read on the forward strand.
TGTTGCTGGCAGTTTGGATATTATAGTTTTGTTGACGTCGGGCATTTCCTGCTGCTTTAGCCAGGATGTCGAACTGGCACGCCCAGAAAAACACTTGTTTGATACCAACCTGGTAATAGCGAACCCAATGCGCCAAGTCCTGAAGCCATTGCGGATTATTTGCAGCGGTTGCCAATACCTCGTGGGCGCGTGTGACCGCCATCCACTCGGCACTGCTACGAGTAGCATTGTTTCTATTTGGAACAGGCATAGAGGGCTTAGCAAATGCATCACCGCGTGTCACATACTCACGAATGCCATTCAACTCGTACTCATCTGATACGTGTGGCCCCTTGGCGATACGGTCTAAGACACTTTTGTAAGAGGGCCATTTCGGGTTCACACCCGCGCGCTCGTATTGAATTATCTTTTGGGCCATGCTTCCACCTTAAATTCTGCAACACCTGTTTTACCAGGGGCCGGCAGACCGACTTTGACGGTCACGCCTTGAACGTTAGCTTTCTCGGAAGTCAACGCAGCTTGCAAAGCGTCTCTCAATGCTGGATCTGAGTTTGCAATCGATGCATCATTCAACCATCCTCTCAACCTCGCCTCGGGATCTCCCAAGGGACTCTTCGCGCCACCCACCCCATTTACAGAAGATTTCGCGTCCATCACTACTACGGTAATCATATCGCCATTGATCGCCACCGCGCAGCCATCACAGCCATGGTTGCTACCGTTCTGCAATGGTTTGAAATTGAGACCGGTTTTTTCATTGAGCAACTGCAAGGCCAACTGCTCACCCAGCACCCCATCATTTATAAGCGATCCATTCTTCCAGTTAGGCAGATGTGACAAATCAATACTTTCAAAATTTTGACCGAACAGCTCCTCAATGTCAGCAAATTTATTTGGCTGCGGGGCGGGCAAGCCTTCGAGTTTTGGGGGGGCATCTGGCGTTTTTGTGCCGATCGTTTCTTTGGGAGCTAACGGTACATCTCCATCAAAACCGTACTTCTCGATGATAGCCAATTGAGCAGCCAACTTATCAGCCGAGCCTGGTATCAGAGCACCGGCTTTCTCCTTAGTTAGCGTAACTCCAAACCTAGCAGCTTGCCCCGCTGCTTTTACCGCATCAGCTTCAACAGCAACTACCAGCGTCATCGCTACAGATATAATGTGTCCAATTTGCATGCCTAACTTCTCGGCGTGCTCTAGGCCACCAACATCAAGAGATGTTTTGGCTTTTTCGATGGACTGCTGCATCTCCTCGTACTTTGCACCCAGCAATTGCTTCATTGCCGGCATGTTAATCATCTCAGATATTTCATCAAGGCTCTCCCCTGGAAATGCAGAGAAGCGCGCCAACGTATTAAGCGAATCCAACCCGGAGCCTGCAAGGCCATCTCTCAAGCCTTTTGCTAGCCCAACGCCAGTAGCCAGATCCTGTTCTACTGATGTTTTTTGCCATTTAGCATATATCTTAAACTGTTCACCAACCGTCTGTGCTTCAGCCAATTCTTTGTTGCGTTGCACCTTCTGCTGTGTGGCCAACCAGTTGTTATCGACATTTGCAGTTGCCGCATTATTAGCGGTGGCGGCACCATCAGGATCCGTAACAGCAGCGATACCAGTTACGATGCTCAGAAGCAGATTACGCTTTGCTTCACGCTGCGCATTAGTTTCATCCGGACTAGTTTCGGTGAATACTTTCGTGAGAACGCTGCTGGCAGCGGCTCCCATCGCTCCAGCGGAACAGGACTGCTGGCTAGCACCAGCCGCGCCACAGGCGGCAATTGCGTGTAATGCGGCGTGCAAAGGGCTGCCTTCGCTCAATGAGCCGTTTTCCACCAACTTGCCTATATAAGCAGCGCCTTGCTGCTGCAGGTAGTTCACCACCATATTCTGCGCAAACTGACTCGCGCCTGCATTGACCTGGCCTCCCGCGGCAGCAGTCAGTGCTGTTGCAATTTGCCTATAGGTACCACCTGCGCCCCAGTTCTTATTGATGGCCTTAGCTTCATCCATGAGTACCTGTGCCTGAGCCAGCAAAATCAGACGCTGTGCAGTGGTGAGTCCATTGGCAGTATTATTTGCCTCAGCCTCAATTTTCTCTGCATAGGCTTTTTTAGAGTCCGCCTCACGCGCCTTAGCCTCCAGCAAATTACCCACATTCCTTACAAACTGCTCAGTAATCTCAAAGCCGGCTTCGATCTCCTTGCGATCAAAGATCGGTTTGAGAGTGTTGCTACCGTCTCTGTCACTGGAGACATCACGATTGACATCGGCAACTGCCTGCTCAGCAGTCTGGCCTGTCAGCTCCTGCTGTTTCGCCTCGTCGGTGATGGTGATGGTCCCACCACTGATCCCGCTATGTGTTGTGCTCTTTTCCTTGCCGCTGGCGCTTAGCGCAATTGGTGTGCCTGCATTCGCAGCGGCTTCCTGAACAGGTTTGCCATCCTTGCCCTCGATTACATTGCCTTCTTTATCGTGAGCAGCCATGCTGTAGCTGCCGCTCAAGCTGATGCTGCTGCCCTTGTACTCGGCTTTGTTCTCGATATCGGAATGCGTCAGCGTACCGGTCGTCAAGCTGTTCTTACCGTCCGCTACGGCTTTGTCATTGCTGGCGATGATGGCGCCTTGCAGATCCGTATTGCCGCCAACGTTGATCTGGAAGCCGTTATCGCCCGCCTTGATCCCCGTTTGCTGACCGACGCTTGCGTATTCACTATTGATTTTCTGCTGGCTAAAGCTTCCGGAGACAGTGGACACGCCCGCGCAGAAAGGCGGGATGCACAGGCTCAGCCCAACGCCCGCGTTTTGCTGTTTGGATTTGTAGTTGTCGATGTCTTGCTGACTGGCCAGATTAAAGTCGCCACCCACTTCGGCGGTAACTTGCTTGGCGGTGACTACAGCGCCTTTCAGGTTGGTGTCGCCACCACTGTTCAGGGCAACTTTCTCGCCCGCAGTTACCAACGTATTGGCATGGGTGATCGCTTCACCTTCGGATGAGCCTTTGCCTTTATTGGCAGCCAGTTCGAGGGTGAAGCCGTTCTGCTGACCGATACCGAAGCCAACACCTGCACTCCAGCCGCTGTTGCTGTTCTTGCCGTCTTGGTTGGCGGTGTTTTGCGCTGAGACCAAGTTGATGCTGCCATCCGCATCGAGCGATACGTTGCGCCCTGCATCGATGGTGCTACCCACAATGTTCAGGTTGCTGGCGTCACCATCACCGGTAGCCTTGATGTTGATGTCGCGGCCTGCCGCGACGCTGCTGGCGACCACATTCTGGCCGGACTGGGTACCGCCACTCTGGCTTTGGCTATTGCTCAGATTGACGCTGAACTTGATGCCAGTGAAGTCCTGAGCAGCCAGCGTCATCGCACTCTGATAAGCCTGGTAACTGCTCATTGCGGTGTTGGCTGCCGCCAAGGCTGTCAGGCGTCCGTCCTTGGTGTCACCCGCAGCATTGATCATGCGTTGCGCGCCCTGCACGGCGTCGATCAACGGCACGCTTACGGTGCCGCCAAGAGCGGTACGGTTGGAGCTTTGCTTCTGGCTGGAACTGAGCAGGTCATACCCTGCTTCGATGTCGACACGCTTGGCCGTGATCGAAACATCGCCCTGCGGCGCGATGACCTGGCTGGCCTGCTGCCGGTAGGCTTCCCCAGCCTTCAGCTCGACATCCCCACCCAGCGAGGCGATCTGGCTACCCAGTTGCTGAGTGGTGCTGTTCTGGCTGCTTTGCTTGATACTGACCACGCCCGTGGCGCCTTGCCACCAATCGCCAATTTCTCCAGACTTCTTCGAGCTGGAGCGAGCACTGGAATCATCCTTGGCCTCACCACTGGTGATCAGCAGATTGCGCCCAGCCGCTACGTTGATATCGCTGTCAGCGACCAGGGTGCTGCCCCGAACCGCAGTATCGCGGCCGCTTGTCACGTCAATGGTGGCGCCGCTGAGCGTACTGCCAACCTCCTGTGAGGAAGACGACTGGGCACCCTTGGATTTCTGCTCGAGCGTCAAAGAGCCATTGGTGGCAAGCGAGTCGAAGATGTGCCATTTCAGCGAGCTGGACTTGCTGGATTGACTCGACTGCTGCGAGGCCACCGCAGTACCTACCGATACATCGCGCCCAGCATCCAGGATGATGGCGTCGTCAGCACGCAGGCCTGCGGCGCGCAGCGCGATATCGTCATTGGCTTCGATGACGATGTTCTGGCCGTCCAGGCGAGTACCGGTAAGCGTTGAGGCCTCGGAACTGCTGGTTTTCGATTTGCTGGAGAACAGACCGCTTTTAGCCTTGGCGTTGGCCTGGCTGCTGGCGTTCTGAGCTGCATCCAGAACAACATTGCTACCTGCGCTCAGATAGATATCCGAATCGCTAATCAACTGGGCCCCGCGGGCGGCGATGTCCTTATCGGCACGCAGCGTCAGATCGCTCCCCGAGGTAATGTACGAGGAAACCGCTTCGCTGTTGGAGGACTCGGACATCTGCAGCTTACTGCTGCTGAACATGCCGCCTTTTTTCTTCTTGTAGAAGTAGCTGTAATCGAAGTTCTGGGCAGCATCGAGATCGATGTCACCACCGGCGTAAAGGTAAGCCTCTTCGCTAGCGTGGATCTGGCTGCCAATCAGCGTGGTGTCGTTGCCGGACACGCTGGTGAAGTTGCCGCCCGCTTCAATCACCGATGCTTGCTGACTGACGCTGGTCTCGGCGCGCTCAACCTTCTTGCCGGCGTGCTTGTAGAAGGACTCTTTATGGCTTTCGTTCGCGGCCGCGGCGATCACCATGTTTTCCGCGGCCTTCAGGTCGATATCCCCGGCCGCGTTGACGCGGCTGGCAATCACGCCCAAGTCGCGGCCCGCGCTGATGGCTAGATCGCCGCCCACCTGCACGTCGCTGCCATGCTGGGTGACCTGGTACTGACTACCCCGCTCACGGCGGCCTTGGTAGCTGTAGGAATCCTCTTCACGCTGGCTGGCGATCAGGGCATCGCGCCCGGCTTCGATGCGTGCATCACCACCGGCCTTGATGACGCTGCCCAAACTCTGCACATCGCGGCCCGCGATTGCGCTCAGGTCATTGGCCGCTTCGATACGCGAGGCGGCGGTCGCTACGTCGGCGCGGTACTGATAGTCCCTACCACTGCCGGTTACGGTGGTGATGGTGCGCTCGTTAATGATGTCGCCATCACGTGCCACCAAGCTCACGTCACGCCCGGAAATGATGCCGCCTGCGGCATTGCGAATGCTGTCGGTCGCCATCAGCTCGAGGCGCTTGCCGGCCTCGATCAGGCCGCGGTTTTCGATATTCGCGGCGGTGGCCGAGAGGTTATTGCTGGCACGCAGGGTGCCGCTGTTGTTCAGCGAGCCGCCACTGATCAACGTCACGTCGCGGCCCTGGATCAGCGCACCATTAGCCATCAGGCGGTTTGCTGGCTGAGCCATGTACAGCACTGGAGCGAGAACCTTCTCACCGGCAACTTCTACTTCTTCCATCCACACAATGTCGTGGGTCAGCGCCGCCACCTGAGCCGCGCTCAAACTCACGCCCACGGTGAGCTGCAGCGACTCTTTGCTGGCGATAGCGTTGTTCATCAGGTAGCGGAACATGGCCTCATCGCTATCCAGGCCAGCGATAAAGCGCTGGCCCGTGCGAGCGGTGATAGCGTCGCGAATCAGGCGCTGCTCGTAGAGGCCATCACCCAGGCGCTTTTGCGCCAGATCCGGATCGAAACCCAACCTGCTCAGCATGTAGTCGGAGTTGAGGAAGTTACCCAGGTTGGCGAGTGCTGGGTTGGTCTCGACCAAGTACTTGTGGCTGCTACCAGGTACGACCGGCTGGCCCAGCGTGGCTACACCGTCTACGGCCAACGGTGCCGTTACGCCTGCAACGACTGGCACCTGACCAGCACTGGTGCCACCTGGCACGGCAATCTGCTGCCCACTCAGGGCCGAGGCTGCGGCATGTTGCTCCTGGCTGCCGACGACAATGCCCTGACCGACGACGGCTGCAGGGCCGGCAATGCCAGTTACGGACGTCGCTCCGGTTTGCTGCCCGCCCTGCTGATTGAGGCGGAACAGGCCATTCTGGCCAGTGGGCAGGCTGAAGCCGGGCAGAGTCAGGGGATTGATCTGCTTTTGCGCGAGGTCTGGTGGCAGTTGCGTGGTAATGGCAATAAGCGGCGTGGTGCTGGCAGCAACCGTGGTATCCACGCCCTTCGAAGTATCGCCAACGTAGGTAGCCAGCGAACGCAGAACGCTGTTATTGATTTCCTGGCTGGCGGTGATTTTGACCGCGCCGCCGGCTTGCACTATTGCAGAAGCCACGACACTAGCGGCGATAGGCGTGGTATATGAAGTTCTACCATGGCGCCCAGGTGGGGCATAGGTTGCGACGAATTGCTCGCGCGTCATCAGCAGAGGGTCATAACTCGGGGAGTTCGGATTGCTGTACTGGTTGTATAAGTCCGTTTGCCGCAAGAATTCGTAGTAGATACCACGGTCTTGCGTATACAAACCGGCATCATAAAAACGCTCCTCACCACCACCGGCACCTATGTTGTTAAAAACATCGGTATCGATGGTGATGTCACCACCTGCAGATACAGTGCTGTGTCTGTTATCAAATAGATTGCCGCTGAAGGTGAAATTGCCAGCAGCACCTATGAATCCCGCTGCAGAGGCGCTTCCCGAGACAATTACATCTTCAAAGCGCTCGGTGGAGTTGAAACGCCAGGAGCATCCCTGCCCCGAACAATTGTCGCTACCATAAATGCCGATGCTGCCTGACACACGCTGCTGCTCAGTGGCGAAGCGATCCCGCTGGTTGCGCAAGGTATTGGCGTAGAGGCGCATATCACCGGCGCTTTCCACGGTCCCGGAGTTGTTGTCGATCAGGTTGCTTTCGCTGCCGTCGGCACGGCCGCTGATATCCAGGCCGCCCAGGCTGTAGATATCCGCCTGGTAGTTGACGAGTTCGTCTGCGCGCAGCGCCATATCTGCGCCGCTGAAGATCAAGCCGCTTTCGTTACGGAGCGTCGATGCGATGACTGAAAGATCGGCGCTGCTACCCAGTGTGCCGAAGTTTTCAAGCTGGGCTGCGCTGATAGCGAGACCGTCAACAGCGGTGATGACACCTCGGTTGTTCGATTGACCGACGATGTCGATTTCAGCCTTCGCGCCACTGCTGACACGGGCGCTTTCCGACAGGCTCAGGTTCGCGGCATCGAGCGTCAGGTTGCCGATGCTGCTCAGACGACCACCACCGCTGTAACCACCGGTGAGCGCAACGCTCATGCTGCCGTCACTGGCCAACACACCCTGGTTGATCCAGGTATCGCCGGTGCCGGTGAAAGACGTGGCAGCGAGCAGGCGGCCGGTCGCCGTCTGCGTGAAATGACCAATGTTCAGAACGAGGCTGGCTGCTTGCAGAAGGCTGTCATTGACCCAACTGCTGGCGTCGATAGTGAGTGCGCTGCCGGTGACGAAGCTGCCGCCCGCGGCCATCACCTGCGCAGTTGCCAGGCCGAAGGACCCGCTGCCCATGTGCCGGATCTGCCCAGCCTGGTTGACCAGGCTGCCTACCTGCACCGAGAGGTCTTGGTTGGCGGTCTCGATCAGGCCGCTGCGGTTGTCCAGGCTCGTGGCGTTAATGCGGGTGAAGCCAGTGCTGCCCAGCGAACGCAAGCGGCCCTGTCGGTTATCGACGCTGCCAGCCTGCAGCAGGAGCGAGCGTTCGCTTTCGATCAGGCCGCTCTGGTTATCGAGCGCGCCGGCAAGGCTAAAATCGATTGCTCGCGCCGCTACCTGGCCACCGCCGTTATTGACATGCGCTGCATGCACGGTGAGATCACCCCGTGCATAGAGCCCGCCGTCACGGTTGTTGAGCGACCCGGTGTCGATTTCGGCGTTGCCGTTCAGGCCGGACAGGTGCCCCGCTTCGTTGTCGATGTCTGCAGCGGTTACGTCCAGCGTTTGGCCCTGGGCAGTACCACTGCGGTTGTCGAACTCGCCGGTAACTGCCAACTGCAGCCGGCCGGCCGCGCTATCCAGCACGCCACGCTGATTGTCGAGACTCGCAGCCGTCACGTTGAGGTTGCCACCGCTACTGATCAGTCGCCCATCGCGGTTGCTGAACGCCTCGGTGGCGGTAACCTGCAGGTTACTGGCACTTTGCAAATTGCCCTGGTCGTTGAGGATGCGCTGTGCCTCGACCAGCAGCTCACCGGCCTGGCTGTAAATCAAGCCATCGCGACTGTTGTCCAGAGCACCGGTCAGGCGCAACGCCAATTGCTGACGGGCCAGCAGCGTGCCGCCGTCGGCGTTGTTCAAGCTGGCAGCAAGCAGCTGCAGCACGTTCTGGCTGGCCAGGGTTGCGCCCCTGTTATCGACGGATGCCGCTTCGATTCGCAGCGGCCCCGCACTGGCGAGCTGCGCGTTGTCGCGATTGACCAGTGCACCTGCCAATTGCAGATGAATACCTGCGTTGCTGGTGATCACACCTGCCGTGTTATCCAGGCTCTCACCACGAATGGCGAGCGCCTCGCCGGCGACGATCTGTCCTGCCTGGTTGGCGGTGTTGAGCGCCTCGATGTGCATGGTGCTTTGCGAGCTGATCAGGCCCTTGGCGCGGTTGTCGAGCTCATTCGAGACGCTCAGTTCGAGCGCTCCCTGAGTCGAGATGATGCCTGCACTGTTGATCAGGTCTTTGCTCGAGACGCGTTGATTGCCCTGGCTGACCAGAGCGCCCTCGTCGCGATTGTCCAACTGGTCGCTGAGCTCGATACTCAGCTCACCATTCTTGCTCGACACTGTGCCCTTGGCACTGTTGTCCAGCGCGCCCCCCTTGATGGCCAGGCCTTGCCAGCCGGAGATCAAGCCTGCCTGATCGTTGCGAATGGTCTGTGCGTTCAGGCTCAGGGTACCGCTGCTGATCAGCCGGCCACCGTTGCTGTTGTTCACGCTCTCAGCGGCCAGCAGGTAGGACTGCGTCGAAAAGAGCTCTCCACCCTGGCTGTTATTCAACGCCTTCAGGTTATCGATACGCAGAGGACCAGCGGCGGAAACGAGGCCAGCACGGTTGTCCAGCGATCCACCCTGCAGATCCACGGTGACGCCCGCTTCGCCAATCAGTGACCCTTGGCGCTGAATGAGTTCGGCGACCCGCAGGTACAGATTGCCCTTGGCGGATACTTCACCTCGCTCACTGGAGTCCAGGCTGGTGGCAGACAGGTCGAGCGTGCTCGTGCTGGAAATCAACCCGCCCTGGTTGGCAACGGAGCCAGCATCAAGCTGCAAGTGCTGCTTGGCGCTCAACACGCCACTGCGATTGAGCAGTTGGTCGACGCCGACCACCAGTTCACCCTGACTGATGATCTGACCGCTCTGGTTGTTCAGCTCACCACTCACCACGCTCAGTGCTTTGCCGCTGGCCAGCAGGCCATCGGCCGAGTTGTTCACCTGTTCGCTGCGCACCTGCAACGCTGCAGCGGCCGACAGGGTTCCACCCTCGTGGTTATCCAGTTCGCGGGAGGCAACTTCCAGATCGGCGCCGCTGGTAACCAGGCCTGCGGCACTGTTATCCAGTCGATTCGCCGCCAGCTGCACACCCGACATCCCGGAAAGCAGGCCTTTGAGGCTGTTCTTCAACAACCCGTCGATGCGCACCTGCAACTGTTGCGCGGAGATGACGCGACCGCCACTGTTGTCCAACGACTTGGCCGCCAGGACGAAGCTGAGATCACTGGATATCTCGCCACTCTGACTGTTGTTCAGAGCACCAACGTTGTTCAGAGCCAGTACACCCTTACTGGCAATCAAGCCGCCCTGACTGTTATCGAGTGCGCCCTGACCCAGATCCACCGACAGAGTGGATTCGCTGACCAACTGCCCTGCACGCTGATCCAATGTGCCAGTGGTAACGGATACAGGCCCGGTGGCAGCAATACGACCGCCTTTGCTGCTCACCGTATCGGCAATCAGGTTCAGACCTGCACCGCTGGTGATGCGGCCTGCATCGTCGTTGGTCAGGCTATCGGTGTCGACGCCTACTCCGGTCTTGCCGCTGATGGTGCCTGCCTGACGATTGTCCAGCGACACGCTCGCGATATCGACCTGGCTGTCGGTCAGTAGGCGCCCAGCGCGGTTGTCCACCTGAGCGACCTCGATGACCAGGTCACCCGCACTGGACAGTGCGCCACTGCGGTTATCCAGCTCATTGGCGGTCAGCTTCACCTGCCCTTCGCCGGTTACCAGGCCTTCCCGGTTGTCGAGTTTGCCGCGCAGATTCAGTTGCAATGCGGCAAGGCTGCTCAGCGTTCCGCCGGCACTGTTATCCAGGCTCTCGCCATCGAGCAGCAACCCATCTCGCCCGCCAAGAACGCCTTTGGTGTGGTTGAGCACCCGCTGAACGGCCAGTTGCAGGCCACTATCGCCAAGCAGCAAACCCGATGCGCTGTTATCGAAGGTTTGGCCAGTGACCTTCACTCGCCCGGCGCTGGAGATTTCGCCACCCCGGTTGTCGACAGACGCGACTCGCAAATCGATGCCGTTGCCTGCCGCCAACAGACCACCGCCACCGTTATCGAGGCGCTGCCCCTGCAGACTGAGACGGCCCTGACTCAGCAACTGGCCGCCTTGCTGATTGAACTCGGTGACCTGAGCGGTCAAGTCACCCTGGCTGGCGATCTTGCCCTGGGCAGCGTTTTCGATGAGTTCGGCACGCAGGTTCAGGTCACCATCGGCGATTACACGCCCGCCATTTTGGTTGCTCAGCAAGGTGGTCGTTGCATGCAGGCTGCCGCGGCTATCGATGACTCCGCCCGCGCTGTTATCTGCCCTCGACAGGCTGAGACCGAGTTGCTCGTCGGCGAGAATTCGACCGCCGCGATTGTCCAGCGCGTCGCCGCTCAGGTTAAGCACGTTGCCCGAGAGCAAGCCCGCCTTGCTGTTGTTGGTGACACCTGCCGATACGTCCAGCTGGGTCTTCGCAATCAGGGCCCCATCGGCACTGTTGTCCAGAACGCCATCGACCCGTGCACTCAACGTGCCCTGGCTGACGAGCGTGCCCGAACCGCTGTTATTCAGTTCCGCAGCTTTTACGGCCAACTGCACATTGGAAGACACGACGCCCTGTGCATTGAGCATCCTGCCTGCGACATCGAGGTCTACGCCTTGCTCGCCAATGACCCGCCCGGAGCGGTTATCCAATTCAGAGCTGGAAATGGCTACGCTCTTCTGGCTGGAGATTTCTCCACCACGGTTGGCAAGCTCACCGACTTGCAGGCTAACGCCATTGCCTGCGGACACGAGCCCGGCATTGCCGTTGTCGAGGGAGCTGGCACTGACCTGAACGTCACCTTGCGACAGCAGACGACCTTGCTGGTTGTTCATGCTGCCGGCCTTGACCGACGCCAGTGCCTGGCCGCTCAGCACGCCACTCTGGTTGTCCAGGGCCTTGGTATCGACCTTCAGCTCGCGGCTGGCAAGCGCTCGGCCGGCATTGCGGACCTCGGTCGCGTCGATGCGCACATCGCCGGATGCATTGCGGCTGTTATCGTTGTTGACGCCGGCTTCGATAATGCCCGCGTTGTCGAGGCGGCCGGCTTGTATATCGATGCTATTGGCGGCGGCGAGACTCTGCTTGTTGCTCAGCTCAGCAGTTGCGCGAATGGCGACGTTGCTGCCTGCATAAGCGGGCCCTGTCAGCTCGGCACTGCCGGCGACGATGTGCAGATTGTCCCGGGCGGCGATGCGTGACAGGGTCAGTTGCCCATTGGCATCGATCTGAATATCCCCGGCACTGGCCGCCATGTCGCCGGCCAGCTTCACACCCACGCCCGCCTCG
>NZ_JBQWIF010000034.1:0-61365 GCF_052958135.1 Pseudomonas sp. SZ40
AGGCTACGGAGCACGTGTAGGAGCCAGCTTGCTGGCGAGCCGCGATCAAGAGCATCGCCGGCAAGCCGGCTCCTACAGCAGGCCGTCCTGCGCGCGGGGCGTGGTGGAAGGGTGAAGCGTCTTCCACCCTACGGATCGCGCCCCAGGTTTCGCGTCGCCAGCCCAGGCTACGGAGCACGTGTAGGAGCCAGCTTGCTGGCGAGCTGCGATCAAGAGCATCGCCGGCAAGCCGGCTCCTACAGCAGGTCGTCCTGCGCGCGGGGCTTGGTGGAAGGGTGAAGCGTCTTCCACCCTACGGATCGCGCCCCAGCTTTCGCGTCGCTCAGCCCAGGGTACAGGACACGTGTAGGAGCCAGCTTGCTGGCGAGCTGCGGTCAAGAGCATCGCGGCAAGCCGGCTCCTGCAATGGCCCGTTTCTCTAAAACGACGAAGCCCGCTTTATGCGGGCTTCGTTGTTTGGCGCTTTACTCGGTTATTGCAGCTGTTCCTTGACCGCAGCGATGCTGCGCCCGCTCTGGTTGAGCCAGGACAGGTCGCTGCCCATAAGCAGCATGTCGCTGCCCATCTCGAGCAGGCGTTTGGCGGTTTCGCCGTCGGCGGGGAAGCAGGGCACCATGACCTGTATCGAGCGGGCGTGGCATTTCTCGATCAGCAGCTCCAGGCGTTGCAGCACTTCAGGGTTGCCCAGTCGATAGTCGACTGGCAATTGGCGCGACAGCGAATAGTCGGCTGGGCCGAAGTGCACGACGTCGATACCCTCGACGTCGAGGATCTCGTCGATGTTGTCGAAGAACTCGTAGCTCTCCGCCATCGGCACGATCACGCTGCGTTCATTCTCTGCCTGGGTATAACTGCCCCAGTCGAAGTTCGGCCCTGCGTAGTTGGCCGAGCGCACCGAGCTGTCACCGCCACGGCGGCCCATCGGTGGGAATTTGCTGTAGCGGATGATGGTGCGCATCTGCTCGGCGTTGTGCACCTGCGGAATGATCACCCCCGATGCCCCCATTTCCAGCGCCTTGCGGATATCCCACTCGAGGGTGCCGCGTACCCGCACCAGGCTATGAATACCCGAGCACTTGGCTGCCAGGATGAGCTTTTCCATGTCGCGGTCGACACCCAGCGAAGTGTGCTCGGCATCGATGAAAACGAAATCCAGACCCCAGTTGCCCGCCACCTCGATGGCCATCGACGACGTGCCGTAGATGTTCATGCCGTAGGTGTGCGAGCGGGCCATCAACTGTTTGAGCGTGCTGGTCATCAGGTCACCTCAGATGCGGTAGGTATCGGGCAGGCGATCGCGGAAGGGATGCACTTCGAACACGCCGGGTTCACGGATCAGCGACTTGTTGCGGGCCTTCTCGACGTCGATCTCGACGGTGAACACACCATCTTCCGCGCCAGCACGTACCAGCGTCTTGCCGGACGGCTCGATGATGTGGCTCATGCCGATGAACTGCATGCCGCCATCCATGTCGTTACGGTTCGGGGCCACGAAGTAGACGATGTTCTCGGCTGCCCGCACGGTGCTGAAGATGTCCGGCAGCATGCGCGCCTGCTCTGGCCAGGCGGCCGGCAACACGACGATGTCGGCGCCTTCCAGGGCCAGGGTGCGTACCACTTCCGGGAAACGGATTTCATAACAGATGGCCATGCCGATGCGACCGATCTCGGTATCGAACACCGGCGGTGCCCACTCATCCGGGGTATCGGTGAAGCGGTCACCGATCATGAACGGCAGGTGACGTTTGCGATGCAGGCCCACGATACCTTCGGGGCCGATCAGCGCTGCCGTGTTGAAGATGGCGTCCGGGCGGCGTTCGTAGAAGCCGGCGATGATGTAGATACCCGTCTCTGCGCTCACGGCCAGGAGTGGGGCCAGCGCTTCGATGTCGATAGCGCCACGCTCCAGATCTTCGCGGCTGTCGAACGAGCCGCCGGTGAGCAGGCATTCTGGGAAGGCGATCAGGCGCGAGCCTTCGAGTGCCGTCTGGCGTGACAGCTCGGCGACTTTCTCGATGGTCTGGGTCGGGTTGCCGGGAATGGGGTGTATCTGCGCGACCGAAATTTTCATGGGTTTCCTCTATGACAGGCAGAACGCGCCCGAGCGATCGGGCGCGCTTGTTCGTGCAGCGACGCTGCGGTGCTTAGGGACTGTTCACGATCGTTGTGTGCATGACGTGGCAGCTCCAAGGCAGAAGCAGCCATTGATGCAGTACCTGTGGGAGCGGGCCATGCCCGCGAAATCACGGGCATGGCCCGTTCCCACAAGGGGCGATCAGCCGTCAGCTCCCGCCCCTTGGCTACCAAAATCGACGAACCTGGGGGCGGAAGATCATGAACAGGTGTTCAGGGCTGGGCGACGTCCATGGCCTCGTAAACTTTCTTGACGAGCTCGGGATTGATCTTGGCGGCGTACTTGTCGACGACCGGGCGGATCTTTTCCTGGATACGGGCGACTTCTTCATCCGGCAGCGGGTTGACCGTCATGCCCGACGCTTCCAGTTCGGCGATAGCCTTGCTGTCCGCTTCGCGGGAGATCTGCCGCTGTTCCAGGCGCACTTCCATGGCCACTTCGCTGAGCAACTTCTTCTCGTCGTCGTTGAGCGTGTCCCAGAAGGTCTTGCCGATCAGGACGATCTGCGGGTTGTAGTTGTGATGGGTGAGACTCAGGTACTTCTGCACCTCGTTGAACTTGGACGCGAGGATCAGCGCGGCCGGGTTCTCCTGACCGTCGACCGTGCCGGTTTCCAGCGCTGTGTGCACTTCGGTGAATGGCAGCGGCGTCGGGTTGGCGCCGAGTGCCGACCACACATCGAGGAACAGCGGCGATTGCTGAGCGCGGATCTTGAGGCCGGCGATGTCTTCGAGCTTCTCCACCGGGCGCTTGTTGTTGGTCAGGTTGCGCACCCCCAGCTCCCAGAACGCCAGGCCGACCAGGTTCTGCTGCGGCAACTGGTCGGTGAGCATCTTGCCGACTTCGCCATCGAGCATGGCGTCGACCTTGGCGGTGTCGGTGTACAGGAACGGGAAGTCGAGGATGCCGAAGTCGGTGACGTGGTTGAGCATCAGCCCGGCGTTCCAGGTCATCATCTCGATCACCCCGCCCTGCAGCGACGACAGTACCTGCACGTCGCCGCCCAGCACGCCATTGGGGAAGGTGCGCACCTTGATCTTGCCGCCGCTGCGCTCGCTGACTTTCTTGGCGAACAGTTCCATGCCGATGGCTGGCGGAGTGCCCTTCGGGCTGGTGGCGGCGAATTTGATGGTGTGCGAGTTGTACTCGGCGGCGAAGCTCAAACTGCTGGCGAAGAGCAACGCGGCGAGTGCGGTCAATTTCATCTTCATGATGGAATCCTTGTTGTGGTTGTTGTTATTTGGCGAACCATTCGGCCGGCACGGTGACCAGCTGCGGAAAGGCGACGAGCAGGAACAGCACGATGATTTCGGCGATCAGGAACGGGAAGGTGCCCTTGAGCAGCGCTTCGTAGCGCATTCGTCCGATACCGCAGACGACGTTGAGCACCGTACCCACGGGCGGGGTGATCAGGCCGATGGAGCAATTGATCATGAACAGCACGCCGAAATAGATCGGGTCGATTCCCGCCGCCGTCACCACCGGTACCAGGATCGGCGCGAGCAGCAATACGGTGGGCGTCAGGTCCATGACCATGGAGATCACCAGGATCAGCAGCATCAGCACCAGGATCAGCAGCTTCGGGTTGTCCATCACCGGCGCGATCAGGTCGATGATCTGGCCGGGAATGTCGGCGATGGTGATCATCCACGCCGGGATCGATGCCGCCGCGACCAGGAACATCACCGCTGCCGTGGTCTTGCCGGCACGCAGCAGCAGCGCGTTGAGATCCTTCAGATTCAGCTCGCGGTACACCAGTGCGGAAACCAGCAGCGCATAGACGCTGGCCACGGCGCCCGCTTCGGTCGGCGTCACCACGCCAAAGCGCAGGCCGACGACGATGATCACCGGCAGCATCAGCGCCCAGATGCTGTCGACGAAGGCCTTGGCGCGCTCCTTGCCGGATGCCTTGGGGCTCAGCTTCACGTCGGTGTCGCGGCGTGATACCAGCCACCAGGCCACGCACAGCGCTACTGCGATCATCAGCCCCGGAGCGATGCCGGCGAGGAACAGCTTGGTGATCGACAGGCCGGACGCCACGCCCAGCACCACGAAGCCGATGCTCGGCGGGATGATCGAGCCGAGCACCGAGACCGAAGCGATCAGGCCACCGGAGCGGTTCTTGTTGTAGCCGGCGATGACCATCATCGGCAGCAGCAGCGCGGTCAGCGAGGCCGCGTCGGCCAGTGCCGAGCCAGACAGGCTGGACAGCAACACGCCCGCGAAGATGGTCACGTAGCCGAGGCCACCACGCAGGTGGCCAACCATGGCGATGGCCAGGTTGATGATGCGTTTGGACAGCCCGCCGCTGTTCATCACCTCACCGGCGATGATGAACAGGGGAATGGCCAGCAGGGGGAAGCTGCCGGCGGAGTTGATGATGTTCTGCGCGATGATCTGCCCATCGAACAACCCCAGCAGCCACATCAGGGCCACGCCACAGAGAATCAGGGCGTAGGCGATGGGGGCGCCGATTAGGATGGCGGCCATCAGCACGCCGACGAAGACGGTGAGGGCCATTACTTCAGTACCCCTGCTTGGGTGGTGGGTGCGACATGGGTGTCGGGTTCGGCGGTCTGCGGCTTGTAGCTACCCGCGGGTTTTCTCAGGTTGTCGATCATCTGCATGGTGATCAGCGCAGCGCTGAGCACCGAGAACACCAGCCCTGCGCCGTAGAACAGCGCCATGGACACGCCAGTCGATGGCGCACCGACATGCAGGTTGATCAGCGTCTGCTTCCAGCTGCCCTCCAGGAACAGCCAGGTGACGTAGAGCATCAGCACCTGGGTGAGCAGCAGCAGGTATTTGCCGACGGTTGGCGATACGCGACTAGTCACGATATCGACGCCGATATGGCCGTTCTCATGGAGCATCAACTGGGCCCCGGCGAACACCAGCCAGACGAATGCCAGCCGCGAGATCTCCTCGCTGAAGAACAGCCCGGAGTTGAAGCCGTAGCGCAGGACGACGTTGAAGAAGATCAACAGGGTGATACACACCAGGCTGGAAACGATCAGCACTTTCAGCGCGGTGAAGTAGATAGTCAGAATGTTTTTCACGGTGCTCTCTCCAGCGAATGGGCAGATGAGCGAAGTAAGGAAGTTGCTTGATCATTGTTTTCGGCACTCGTGAAAGTGTCCGATACGGCAGCGTTGGCCGTGATGAAATAGGCGGGCATGTATCACCTTTTTGTTATTAGTCGTATGTTGTCATACGCGGTGATTGATTCTTTTCTCATTGCCATCGAGTGTCAACGGCACTACCCGAAGAGTCGGATTCAATGTTTTTATTAGGCTGATAAAAACCGCAGATAGTGATGCTCAATGCACTTCCATGGCGCGCACGCACCAATAAGTAACGCGATTTAGCGCGTTATTGTCTTGCAAATTTCAGCCGTTTATAAGCGCTCAGGCAGCCGAGCGCCGCCGCGGGTTGGGCGGGCTGTAGTGAGTGGGCTGTGGTGGCCGGCAGGGTTTCTGATCGGCGTCGCGAAATAAGATGGGTAATAGTGCAAGTCCTTTTGCAGCGTATCTTAACTAATCAGTCGTTTTAATTTGTCCAGTTAGTATTCGTGTATCGCGCAGGTATCAATAGCGTCACGCGAATTGTGGAAGCCACAGTGCAAGTTGCGGGAACAGGATCAATAGCGCGATAAGTAACAGTAGCACCAGGCAGAACGGCAACGCCCCATAGATGACATCCATGAAGTTGCCTTTATTGCGAATGCTCTGCACCACGAACAGGTTCATGCCGAACGGCGGTGTTATCTGCCCCATCTCGCAGAGCACGATCAGGATCACCCCGAACCACAAAGGGTCGAAACCCAGCGCCACGATCACCGGCACCACCAGCGGCGCGGTGGTGATCAACATCGCCAGCGTATCCATGAAACAGCCGAGCACGATGTAGAACAGGATGATCGCCAGCAGCGTGGCCATCGGTGACATGTCCAGGTCGGTGACGAAGCTGACCAGCGTCGGCGTCAGGCCGATGGCCGACAGTACGAAGTTGAGGAAGAACGCCGACAGGGTGATGAAGATGATCATCCCGCTGGTGCGCATGGTGGATTCGAATGCCTGGCCCAGGTTCTGCAACGTGAAGGTCCGGCGCCACAGGCCCAGGCCGAACGCAGCCAGCACACCCAGTGCCGCCGACTCGCTGGCGGTGGCGAAACCACTGTAGATGGCGCCGACCACCAGCACGAAGATCGCCAGCGGCGGCAGCAGGTCGGGGATGCTCGCCAGGCGTTCGGCCCAGGTGGCGTGCTGCCGGGTGCCGCCGAGTTTCGGCCAGATCATGCAGGTGATCACGATCATCGCCACGAACATCACGCACAGCAGCAGGCCGGGAATGGTCGCCGCCAGATAGAGCTTGGGTACCGAGAGGTTGGCGATCAACGCGAACAGGATCATGTTGATCGACGGCGGAATCAGGATGCCCAGAGTGCCGCCCGCCGCGATGGAACCGAGGAACAGCGGTGCCGGGTAGCCTTTGCGCTCCTGCTCCGGCAGGGCGATGGTCGAAATGGTCGCCGCCGTGGCCACGCTGGAGCCGCTGGTGGCGGAAAACAGTGCCGAAGCACCGATGTTCGAGTTCATCAGGCCGCCCGGCAGCCACGACAGCCACTTGTCGGCAGCGCTGTACATGCGCCCGGCCACGCCCGAGCAGACCAGCAACTCGCCCATCAGGATGTACAGCGGAATGGCCACCAGCAGGAATTCGGCGCCGGTACTCCAGGCAATTTCGCCCATGGCGTTGCTCAATGGCAGCGCCGAGAACAGCTCGGCCAGCGACATGCCCAGCAGGCCCACGCTGACCGCCGCAGCGACGCTCAGGCCGAGCAGGCCCAGCAGCACGATAAGAGTGAAAGCCAACATCTAGCGGCCCTCCCGGGTAATGTCGTGAGGACGGCCGGAGTGCGATTCTTCTTCGATCTCCTCCTCGACGGAGTTGATGCCGATCAGCGCGTTGGCCGCCGCCCAGCGTTGCTGACGCAGCTGAATCACGCTGTTGTAGGCCAGCACCAGGATGGTGGTGGCGAAGAACAGGTACCCGGCGAACCACAGTGACTGGGGAATCCACTGCGGCACCTGCAGCGGCGTGGTGGAAATCGAGCGATAGGCGATGGAATCCCACAGCACCCCGCCGACATGGAACAGCAGCGTGCCGACGAACAGCGCCATGCCAGCCAGTGCCAGCAGGTCCAAGCCGACCTTGGGCTTGAGCGACAGGCGCGAGTAGATGATGTCCACGCGCAGGTGGGAGCGTTTGAGCAGCGCGATGGGGAACGCCCAGGCGCTGACGATGGCCAGTACATAACCGGCGATCTCGTCAGCGCCGCCCATGGAAAAGCCCAACAGGCGGCGCAACAGCAGGTCGATGCTGATCATCAGGGCCGAGCCCATCAGGGCGATGCCGCCCACCCAGGCACTGACCTTGGCGATGCGATTGATGAGCCGCAGGCTCGGGGTATCGGTACGTTGCATGAGCAGGTTTCTCCGCGAACGGTTGCAGGGCAGTGCGGCAAGTGCCGCATCGGGCGAGGCCTTCGCCGTGCTCAGGGATCTTTCAGGCTGATGCCGATCGCCTTGCCCGCCGTGGCATTCCACCGCTGCACGCAGTCGGCGCCGCACCGCGTGCCCCAGTCATTGGCGATGCGCAGCACCACGGCGCGCAGCTTGGCGCGCTCCTCGTCGCTGGGGGCATTGGCCTGCATGTCGGCAGGGTGGTGAATCTGGCAGTCGGCGGCACCGGTGTTGCAGGCCAGCGCATAGCGGTTCTCCCTGGCGGTTTCCGTCCACAGGGCATCCTCCAGCACCTGCGCCTGGGTCTGCAGCAGTTGCTGCACCTGAGGGGAAAGCTGTTGCCAGCGCTGCAGGCCCATGGCGTAGAAACCGATCGACCAGTCCACCGGCAGATCGTAGACATGGCCCGCCACGTCGTACCACTTGGCGGCATTGCCCGAGCCCATGCCGGTTACCGCGCAGTCGATGACGCCGGTCTGCATCGCCGTGACCACCTCGGCGAACGGCAGCGTAACCGGCGAACCGCCGAGTGCGCCGACCATGTCGGCCATGTTGCGGCCACGTACCCTGACCTTGCGGCCCTTGAGATCGTCGAGGCCATGCACGGCATCGCGGCAGAAGAACACCTGCGCGGTATAGGGCACGGTGGCCAGCAGCTTGACGCCGTGGCGCTCGGCCATGCGTGCCTCCAGCACCGGCTTGTAGGCATTGGCGATCTTGTGCGAAGTCTCGATGTCGGCGGCCATGCCGGGCAGGTCGATGCCCTCGAAGGCGGCATCGTCGCCCGCCACGAAGGCGAACACGCCCATGCCGATCTCCACCGCGCCGGAGCGCAGCACGCGAACCATCTCCGGGCCCTTGAGGCCACTTTCCGACAGCCCCATCAGGCGTGCGCTGACCTTGCCGCCCGAGTTGGCGGGCAGGGTCTGATTCCAGAACGGGCGCTCGACGGCGCGAAAGGTGTAATTGTGGCTACCGCCACCGACCACATTGAAATGGATGGACGACGCATCGTCCGCAAGCGCGCTGGCGCCAATCGAGCAGCCCAGCGCAGCCAGGATCACCCTGGGGAGCGAGTACAGTTTCATGGTAGTCCTGTTGTTCTTTTGGGGGAGCTACGGGGCAGAAACCTGATGAAAAGTGCAGCGGGTCAGTATTGGAATTGTCGTGGCGCCTGACCTTGCGCGCAGTGATGCCGGTTTATCGATGGAGCGGCGCTATCAGCGTGCTTTGCCGATGGCCGCGTCGATCAGCGGGCGCGAGCCCACCACGTCGGGAAACTTCTCGCCGCGAGCCAGGCGCGCCAACGTGTGCTTCTCGTTTTCCTGGAACTCGATGGCGCGGCGGGCCAGGGCCAATGCCTGGGCGGGTGGCAGGATAACGATGCCGTTCTCGTCGGCTATCACCGCATCACCCGGTCGAACTACGACGCCACCGCACTGCACCGCGGTACAGAATTCGCCTTCCTCGCCCTTCACCCGCGTGGTGATGGCGCTGGCGCCCCAGGACCAGACCGGTACGCCGTGCTGACGAATCTCGCCCAGATCGGTGACGTAACCGTCGATGACGATCCCGGCAATGCCCGCCTGCTTGGCGGCATAGGCCATGGCGCCGCCCATGGCAGCGGTCACGCTTTCGCCGCAGCGATCGACCACCAGAAAATCGCCAGGCCTCGCGCAACCCATCGCGTAATGTAAGATCCCGCCGTCGGCGCCGGGCATCTTCACCGTGACGGCAGTGCCAACGGTGCGCAGATTTTCGAAATGCGCCCGTATCTGTGGGCTCAATATGCCGGTGGTAATGAAGTGCCCAATAGTCGCGGGCTCGGCGCGCAAAAGAACGGAAAGTTCTTCTGGATCAATCGCTTCAGGAAGTGCTTCGATAATATACATGCGCTATTTAATTATTCGTTCTGGGCAAGAAAGTTAGCCCGATCCTAGCAAGCATGTTTTTCTGGCGATAATAAAAATCAACGAACAGAAGAGGGGAAGATTTTTATCATGCGTATTACCCTGATGCAGATCGAGGCCTTCTACTGGACTGCCCGATTGGGCGGTGTACATGCTGCATCACGCCACCTTCACCTTACCCAGCCGGCCATTTCCTCGCGCATTCGGGAGATGGAATCGCTGCTCAGCGTCAAGCTGTTCGACCGCAGCAAACAGCGCATGACCCTCACCGCCGATGGCCATATCGCCCTGCGCCACGCCGAGCTGGCGCTCAACAACAGCGTGAAACTCGAGCAGTTCGCCGCCAAGCAGAAGCAGCACCGCAGGCTGCGCCTGGGCGCCGACGAATGCTCGGCGATGGTCGGCCTGACCGCCGTGATCGCCGAGATCAAGGCACACTTTCCCGAGATCACCCTGGAAATAACCATCGACGTCGGTGCCGTGCTCAACCGCAAGCTCAACGACCACGAACTCGACCTGGCGCTGCTCACCAACCCCGCCACCCGTGAGGACGTCACCGACATCTTCATCGGCTGGATGACCTTCCAGTGGGTCGCCTCACCGCAACTGGCCATCGACGCCGACCCCTTCCTGCCGGAACATGCGGCCGGCCACCCCATCGTCAGCCACTCCGCCCCCTCGACCCTCTACTCGGTGGTCGAGAACTGGCTGAAGGGCGGCAACGCACCGTCGGAAGCCTTTCACTCCAGCAACTCCCTGAGCTTCATGGCCAAACTGGTCTCCGCCGGCCACGCCATCGGCATCCTGCCCGTACCCCTGATCCGCGAAATGCTCGCCCTCAACCTGCTGAAAACCCTGCCCTGCGACCCACCCATTCCCCCGGCGCGCTTCTGCCTCTCTTACATGACGGAAATGCCCGACATGCAGATCGATGCGCTGGTCGCGATAACCCGTGAGACGTTATTGCGGCAGAAGTTTCTGGTGGGGGCGGAGGCGATTGATTCTGGGGAGTTGGCCGCACTCTGAGTGGTGAAGGCCCTAGCCGCAGGGGAGCTTTGACAGCGGGCCTTGCCGATCGTCCGTTGGCGCTCGATGAGGTGTTCAGGACTAGCCCGGGTGCCAGCGAGAACGTGTGAGGTTAAAGCCCTGTCGTCAAAAGACGAAGCCCGCACTGAGCGAGCTTGAAGGGATGCATCAGGACTCGCTGTAACTGTCTGGCCAGTGCCGATGCTGGCAGTCATCAGGGGGCTGCTGTCAGGGGTTGTGGCGCGACCTTGAGCTCTTTTTCGGGAGCGCTCACGCGCTCGGGCAGGGTTGGCACATTCCTGCGAATATCCTGCTCGGCGTAGCGCAATTGGCGCTCCCTGATGAAGTTGTATTTGCCCTCGGTCAGTTGGTTGGCCTGGTCGAAATCATTGATGATGGTGGGCTTGATGAACACCATCAGGTTTTTCTTCGCCACTTCCTTGCGATCGCTGCGGAACAGACGGCCGATCACCGGGATTTTGGAAAAGAACGGCACCCTGTCGCCGGCGTCGCGAACCTCATCGGAGATCAGGCCGCCAAGCACCAGGGTCATGTTGTCCTTGATCAGCACACGAGTCTCGACGGAGCGTTTGTTGGTCACGATATCGGCGGCACTTGTGTCGCTGCTGACGCTGGAGATTTCCTGGTAGACGTTGAGGGTAACCGAGTCGCCTTCGTTGATTTGCGGTTTGATTTTCAGGGTGATGCCCACATCTTGCCGTTCGATGGTCTGGAACGGGTTGGTGGAGGGGTTGGAGGCGCTTGTCGAGCTGCCGGTCACGAAGGGCACGTTCTGACCAACCACGATCTTGCCTTCCTCGTTGTCGAGCGTGACCAGGTTGGGCGTGGACAGAATATTCATCGAGTCATCGGTCGACAGTGCGCGTACTAGAGCTTGCAGCGACCCATTGTTGTAGAAGCCCAGGCTGAGGCCTGCGTCGAGCTTCAGCGGGTTGGTGGGCAAGCTGTCGATGGCGTTGCCCTTGAGCGAGGACTTGAAACCGCCGAACAGCCCATCGCCGCCTTCCGAGGTTTTCCACTGCACTCCCAGTTCGTTGACCTTGTTGTCCGATACTTCCACGATCACGGCTTCCACCAGTACCTGAGCGCGGCGGATATCCAGACGTTTCACTACACCGTGGACGGTGTCCATGATGGCCGGGGGGGCGCTGATGATCAGGGCATTGGTGGTGTCGTTGGCCTGGATGGAGATGTCGGCGCTGCTGATGCCGACGTCCTTGTCCTGTTTTTGCAGGCTGGTGGCCACGTTTTGCAGGATTTGCGCCAGCTCGGATGCTTTCAGATAGTGCAGGTAGATCACCTGAGTGTCGCGAATGATGTTGCCGGGTCGGTCGAGGTTGGCGAGCACGTCGCGCAGTTGCTGGCGTTTACTCGGGTCACCGGAAATCAGGATGCTGTTGGTGCGCTCGTCCACCGAAACGCTCATTTTGCTCCCACCTTCCTGCCCGGCGGCTTGCGGTACCAGGGTTCCGAGCATGGCCGACAATTCTTTGGCGTTGGCAAACTTCAACGGAATGACATCGATCTCGAATTGGCCAGCACGGTCGATTTCGGCCACCAGCTTGAGCAACTGGTTGATGTTGGAAGCTCGGTCGGAAATGATCAGCGCGTTACTGTCCGGGTAGGCGGCGAGGTGACCGACCTGAGGAACCATTGGCCTCAGGATGTTCACCAGCTGTGTGGCCGGGACGTGATCGGTGCGGATGACCCGAACCACGAGCTGGTCGTCGTTGAGTGCATTGTCGTCCACCAGAGGGACGCCGGTCTGTTTGGCGTTGGCATCGGGGATGACCTTGACCGCGTCTGCCGACTCAATCGCTGAAAAACCATGGACTTGCAATACAGAGAGGAAAACTCGGTACGCTTCTTCCGGGGCCATGGCTTCATTGGAAATAACCGTAACTTTGCCAGTCACCCGCGGGTCGATGATGAAGTTCTTTCCAGTGGCCTTGGC
This sequence comes from Pseudomonas sp. SZ40, assembly GCF_052958135.1. Taxonomy (NCBI): domain Bacteria; kingdom Pseudomonadati; phylum Pseudomonadota; class Gammaproteobacteria; order Pseudomonadales; family Pseudomonadaceae; genus Pseudomonas; species Pseudomonas sp. SZ40. The sequence goes on from NZ_JBQWIF010000034.1 coordinate 12,571, forward strand.
AATCCATTCAATAAACGAACGAATATTGGTGTCTTGCATGTTGATGCGCACTTCGTCGCCCGGTAGCGGCTCGGCTTCTTGTGCCCAGCTAATCGGGCTGACGCAGATAGTGGTCAGCAACAACAGTTTCAGAACGGCTCGGATCGACACGGCGGACACTCTACTACTTGTTCTGCGCGAGTTTGCGCTGGATGTACTGTTGATAAGCAGTGGGCAAATTCTGGTCGACGGCCGTTGAGGTCGCAGGCGGGTTGCCTGTTGGGGCCTGTGCGATGACTTCGTTGTCATTGTTTTGACTTGTTGCCGGTACCGCGCTGACTTCCTGAGCAGTAGGTAGTGGGCTGCCTATCGAGTTGCCGCCTGGCATTTCTCCGAAGCCCTTGAAGCTGATCTGTTCAAGTTTTCCGTTACGTTTCAATGTGATGCGATGGCTTTCGATAGCTTGTACCACGATGCCGGGGCGTGCTTCCTCACCAGGCTTGAGAATCATGGTGCGGTCGCCGTCCTCCAGAATCACCGAACTTTGTTCGGCTCGAGCCATTGAGAAAATTGCGGAAACTTGCAGGTTGAGATTACTTTCTGGAAGTTTTTCAAGTGCTTGCGCGGCTAACTCGACATCGTTTTTCTTCGCGCCAAATAAACTCAGTAGGGCGCTACTGGGTTTGTCTTCGGTGTCGGGTTTAGTTGTTTCGCTGCGAGCTGCACCGGCAATGCGGGGCTGGCTATTCAAATCACGGATAAATTGTGTGGCTTGCCAGGTGAGCGTTACCAGCATGGCAATAAAAAGCACTGCAAGCGCGCTCAGTCGAACCGAGCGGACCGCAAAAAATTGGGTAGCGCTTATTAATAAGGTGGCCATGAAGATCGTCCCTGGAATGGCGCGGCAATACTATCTGTAGGTGATTTCAAGTGCAAAGACAGCAGGTGCCTTCACAGCGCGATTCACTGTTTTACATGCACTGGTTCACAATTTTTTCGCGTAATGTCATTTTGGCATTTGTAACAGGCTTGAAATACCCAAGCCGCCTGTATAGCATCTCGCCATCGTAAAGGCTGAGTCTATCAGCAGCCTTGTGAGCGATGCACAAATTAAATGGAACTTAATCACGAATATGCTGCACGGATGCCGCTCTCTCGGGTTTTGCCGCATGCTTGCCGCGCTCTTCGTGCTGGCCGCATCGGACGCGTTCGCGGATGCAGAATTCGATATTCGTGCCGCTAGCGCCCTCGGCTCCACCGGAAGCGCCAGCGACTATGTGCTGGCGGTTACCGATTGTCGGCAGCTTGCAGAAGTCACCATCATCCCTACCTCGCAACGTCTGTTGCCTATCGACGCCGCGCGCGACAGCGACGCCCCCAACAGTTGCTCTTTCACCTTCCGCATCGATGGCGCCAGCGCGTTGCAGCCAGCGGTGCAATTGAAGTTTGCCGACGGCACCCAGAAAGACTACAGCGAAACCTTCCAGCAGGAGCGCGTAGCGCCGCAGCTCGAGCTGACCCAGTTAGCGATCGAATCCGGTGAGGGTGGGCAGTTCCTGCTAGCCAGCTTCGATGCGGGTGATGACGTCGACCTCAGTTATGTCAGCTTTACCCTTACCGGCCTGCGTGCTTCCGATCTGCGCGCTGCTGGTGGTGTGGTCAGTCGTGCCGAAGCCACTGCTTTCTTGCGTATGCCCCAGGGCGTGCGAGTGTTTCCACGTACTGATGGCCAGCGTTCGTTCACTCTGCGCCAGCGCCTCGACCAAGCATTGTCTGCCGATGAAGTGGCGCGCAATGCCCTGGTGATGGTCCAGGCCGTGGCAGTGGACGCATCCGGCAACCAGAACAGCTATTCCGATATCCGTTTCATCGGCGATAACGTCGATGAGGCTGCACGCTCCATCAGCGTGCACCCCGACCGCTTGCTGTTCAGCGATGCATTGCAGTCCGCCAGGCTGGTGCCTGAGGTGGATTTCGAGTTCCGCGGTATCACGCCCCTGGCCGGCCTTGGTAGCGGCGTCAGCTATCGCTCAGGCGATACCAGCAAGGTTTGGGTCAGCGCTGAAGGGGTCGTTTATCCTCTCGAAGAAACCAATGGCCAGGCAGTTTTCATATATGTGAGCTATCCAGGTCTGGCCGAAATCAGCCTGCCGGTGAACGTCGACTTCAGCCGCCGGCTGACGGCCCTTCGTTATGAGGGGCAAGTCGCCGGCCAGGCACTGGTATTGCCACGCCTGAATGGCTTCCAGACGTTGCCATCGCTGATCGCGGTGTTTGATGACGGCAGCGAATCGCCACTCGCTGACAGTCTTGCGGTGGAGCTGCAGTTGCCTGCCGGTAGCGAGGGTGTCCTGGAGCGCAATGAGCAGAGTCAACTGCTAGCTCGCGCGCAGATCCCTGCTACCAGCCCGTTGACCCTGCATGCGCGTCTGCAGCGTTACCCGGAAATCGGCGTTGATCTGCCAGTGGCTGCAGAAGACGCCGTACCCTCCGTTGAGCTGGAGCCCGAAGCCAGCGTCGCGGTGGGTGCCGTGCTGGAGCTCAATGCCACTGCCAGTGATGACGTGGCGGTGAAAAGTGTCGAGTTCTGGCTCGACGACAACCTGGTGGGCCGCCGGCTGGCGCCACCCTACAGCCTCAGTCTGCCTGTCGAGCAGGAGCTGGAAGGTCGTATCCTGCGTCTGCGTGCGGTGGCGTTCGACGGCACTGGCAAAAGTCAGAGTACTGCCGAGCGCCCGGTAAAGGTGGTGGCCAAGAGCAGTCCGCAGGTACCGACCTTTATCTTCGAAAACCCCATCGACGCACAGCGTGTGATCGAAAACAGCCCGGTGAGGGCGGTTATCGCGGTCAACCTCGGCGTGCTGCCGGATGTGGAGTATCAAAGCGGTATCAGTCTGGTGGAGTACTTCTTCGACGGTCGCAAAGTCGGTGAAACCTCTTTCCCGGCTTTCGAGCAAAGGCCGCTGCAAAGTGATCCTGGCAAGAAACAGCTATTCGAAATCTGGCAGGCCACTCTGCAGGTGCCGGAAATATCTGTGCGTGAAACCAGCCTGGGCCTTTCCGCTCGCGTACATTCCGCTAATGGCGGTGTCGCCGATGCCCCAGCGCGCCTGCTGCGGGTGCTGGAGAATCAGAAGCCCATCGCACGCATCACCCAGCCCGCAGTTGGCAGCATCGCCACCGTCGGCCAGAGCATGGCCGTGACCGTGGAAGTCAGCGATGACACTCTGGAGGGTGGCACCGATGTCTTCCTTCAGGTGAATGGCACTGAAGTCGGTTCATTCCGTCATGTGACGGATAACTATGACGGCAACGCTTTCGGTCTGCGTAGCACGAGTCACACCTTCCAGCTTCCGATCAAGGCCGAATGGCTGGGGCGCACCCTTGAGCTACGTGCCCAGGCGGTGGATCTGCATCAGCAGAGCAACCTGTCCGAACCGCTGCTGCTTCCGGTCAAAGGTGATCAGGCGCCTACTGTGTCGCTGAGCTACCCGGTGGAAGGTGCTCATCTGGTTTCTGGTCAGCCGGTAGAGTTTCGCGCCAACGCAACCGACGACCTCGGGTTGCGTCAGGTGGATTTCTACGTCAATGACAAACTGGTGGGCAGCGACCTGCGTGCGCCGTTCAGTGTGGTCTATCAGGCTCCGCCGGGTGTGGAGAGCGAAACGCCGCTTGTTTTGCACGCCATCGCTACGGACAGTGCCAACCAGACTGCCCGCAGCCCTGCGGTGAACGTGACCCTGGGCAAAGACGAAGACGATCCAGTGCTCAATCTGGCCTCGCCGGCCATCAGCGTCAGCGACGCCGGTGAGGATCTTGCTCCGGTGGTGGAGCAGAGCACCTTTGTGCTCAAGCTCACCGGCTATGACAACGTTGGTGTCGAGCGCCTGGAGCTTTACGGCGTTGCCAAGCAGGCGGGTGTCGGCTTCTACCTTACCGGCAATCCGAATGATCGCCTGAGCAGTGTCGACGGCGACCTCACCGTGCAGCAGATCCCCGGCGCGCTGAAGGCCTACTCGGTTATCAAGGTCGTCGCTGCGCCGGCCTTCAAGCACCTCGACGGTGTGCGCTACGACCGTTACCCCATCCGCGCCGTGGCCACCGATGCCACTGGCAACGACAGCGAACTGAAAGTGCTGATCGGTGTGGGCGATGACAGCAAACCCGAGGTTCGCGCGCTCAGTCCCACTCAGGGCAGCCTGTACAGCCAGGACACCCTGAGCGTTGACGTAGTGGCCCGCGATGACCGCGCCGTGCATGCCCTGGAGGCCAGCCTCTGGGCCGCCAATGGCAGCGCGCCGCTGTGGCAGAAACGTGTCGACCAGGCTGCGGGGCTCACGCCGGGGCCGGAGACCGTCAACCGTCTGAGTATCGATCTCAAGCCACTTGGACTGGGTAATCAGCCGCGCGAGTTACGCCTGAAGGTTGCGGCGGTGGACGATGGTGGCCAGACCGGTGACAGCAAAGAGCTGGCTGTGAAGGTACTGGCCGACACCCTTGGCCCGCGCCTGGCGGTGACCTCGCCAGTGCAGGGCGCGCCGCTGTATGCCGGCAACACCGTGACGGTGAAACTACGTGGTGTGGATGACACCAAACTGGTCAGCCTGCGTGCTGTCAGCGGCGCTAAAACCCTGCATAGCCGTGTGCTTGCTGAGAAGCAGCAGGTTGCCAGCTTCGACGACCAGTTCGAACTGGTCGTGCCGAGCGAAGGCGAGGAGCTGGTGATCGAGCTGCGAGGCAAGGATCAGTACGGTAACGATGCCGAGCCGACGTTGTGGCGCTTCCCGTTGAGCAAGGACTTGCCTCCCGTGGTCAGCGTTCGTGCCCCCGCTCCGGGCGCGCGCTTGTACGAGGGTGAAGCCTTTACCGCGCAAGTGCTGGCTACCGATGACCGCAAGGTTGCCAGGCTGGAGTTCTTCCAGCGTAGCGGTGGCCAGACTCAACTGCTGAAAAGCGTGAGCGGTGCAGACCTGGACAAATCTGCAGGTGGTTATGTCGGTGCGGCTCTGCGCGTACCCAACAAGGCGGGGGCAGACACCGTTATAGGCGCCCGCGCCACTGACAGCGCAGGCCAAGTGACCGAGGTGCTTTTCGATCTGGAAATCATCGATGACAGCGAGGCGCCTACCCTGCAACTGAACAAGCCGGCCGGTGATTTCAGCCTGTCGCCGGGAGCCAGCTTCGAACTGCAGGGCAGTGCCGGCGACAATCAGTGGGTTGATGCGATCGACGCGGTGTTCATCGACCCGCAAAGCGGTGAAGAGCATGTCGTTGGCTGGACGCTGTTCAGCCGTATGGACCGTGTCGAAACCGTAAAGGTGCCGAACCCTGGGACTTTGGGCGCGGTTCTGGTCGGTCAGCGCTTCTACGCCGATTTCGATGCACGTCTGCGCCTGACTCCGGAGCTTGGCCGACGTTATGCCGGCAAGGTGCTGCAACTGGTGTTGCGTGCTCGCGACCGCGGTATCAATGAAACCCGTTCTGCACCGATCAACGTCAAGGTTCTGGCCGATGAAACCGGCCCGCAGATCAATATTCAGCAGCCGGGCGAGCGTTTGTTCGATCGCCAGCAAACCCATCTGCAGGTCAACCTCAAGGACGACACCGCCATCGCTTCTTATGAAGTGCGTCTGCTCGATGACCTTGGCCGCAACGAAGTCTTGGCCCAGGCCTCAGGCCTCGGTGATGCGGAAGTGAACGTGCCGGCCATCGGCCGGCAAACGCTGATCGATATCGAGCGTTACCGGCCGCAAGCCGAACCTATCGCCCTGACGCTCACCGTCACGGCCACCGACCTGCTCGGTAACCAGAGCCTGCAGACCCGGCGCATACTGATTCAGGCCGATCAGCCACCGAAACTGGCTTGGCGTGACAGCGCGCCATCGGCCCAGCAGGAGCGTGGCCAGCCTTTGCGTGGCAGTCTGCAAGTGACCGACGACTACGACAACAGTACCGTCGAACATCTGCTGATGCTCAGCTCCCTGCGTGAGCTGACCACCTCACGGGCGGCCAAGGGGCTCACCCTGAAATCCGCCACGATGCAGCGCAACATTGCCCAGATCGCCTTTGCCTACCCGGAAGCCGGGGATTGGCAGGGCGCGCTGCTCTACAACGAAAAACCCTTCCTCAATATAGCCGCTGGCCGTCTGACCCTGCAGGGCGACGAAGAGTCCAATGCTCCGAAAACGCTGAAAGTCGGCGACACGAGCAGTGTGTGGGAGCTGGAAACCTTCTCGCGCAACCTCTGTGAGGTTCGCCCGACGCTGCGTGAGGTGCAGGCGCCCAACGGGCTGATCGATTTCACTAGCCTGGTCAATGGAGACGTCACGCGTCTGGTGCTACGCCCGCGTAGCGGTGTTCCGGCGTTCATCCGCGAGCTGCAGTTCACCCTGCAGGAATCGGGAGCGGCCGATGTTGGCGCCGCCAGTGGTACGCGCGTACCGGGTCGCTACGCGATCAACCTGCTGCTGCAGGACGGTATCGGTGCGCCCGCGCAAACCGCCTTCCTGCAACTGGGACGCAGTGGCTCGCAGAGCCGGAACGATCAGAGCTTCGCCACTCTGATGCCGGTCCCAGTGGAAGCTCAGGGCACTAACGTCACCCTGCTTGGCCACGCCACCGATCGCTTCGCTCACGAGCGCGGCGAGCAAACCCTGAGCGCTTTGCTGCAACAGCCGTTGATTCTCGACGAGCAGGCACCGACCTCACGCCTGATCAGCCCGGTGGCCGGGACAGTGGCGATCCCTATGCAGCAGCTGGACCTGAAACTGGGCTTCAGTGACGACAGTCTTGCTCTCAAAAGCCTACGGCTGCTTGAAAACCGCAGCCGTGTGGTACACGACCTTGGCGTCAGCTATGGGCAGACCACCTGGCAAGTGCCGTACTCCGTGCCCAGAGGCTTCTCCAGTGGTGAGCTGGAGCTGACCCTGATCGCCGAAGATTTCAGCGGTCGCAGCAGTGAGCACAGCTTGATCTATCCGCTTCAGGCGAACGAAAAACCGCAACTGACCTTCTCAGGTTTCAATACCTACTGGGTCAACGGCAGCTACCAGAAAGCGCTGACAGACCCTGCACGTATCAACTATGGCGAGTTCTGGGTGCGCATCAACGAGCGTTTCCGCCTCGACACGGTTCTTCGTGATGATGCCGGCCTGGCTACCTATCGCATCGTGCGCCTGAAGCGCGATGGCAGTGTGGCGGCAGTTGTTCATGAGCGTGGCTTCCAGGTCAATTGCCCGGCAGCGCCTCCGCTGGTGGCGACAGACAAGACCGAGGTTCTGTTCGACCAGACCGAGCCGACCGAGTATCGACTCGAGCTGACCGATACGTATGGCAATCTCAGTGAGAGGACTTTCCTGGTTCACCCGCTGACCAACGTGGTGCCGGAAGTTCGCATTACTGCTCCGGCTGAAGACCAGGAAATCGTTGCCGGTACCTTCCGCATCCGTGTTGGGCTGGTGGCTGCCGATGACCGTCTGCTCACCGATTCGCGGTTGAAAGTGTTCGCCAACGGTGTGCCATTGCCGCTGGTTTCCACCGCCAGCAACATTGCCGCTGGCGGAGATCTGGTGGTCGATGCAGCGTTCGCCAGCATTCACGACAGCCTGCATGCCAACTACGATGCTGGCATTGCCGATGATTTTGGCCGCCGCAACAGTCCCTATGCCTTGCAGCGCACGTTCGTGCTGGAGGTGCCGCAAGGCCTGATCCGTCATAACGAGACGCTGAACCTCACTGCGCAGATCGAAGACTCCGACGGCGCTGTAGGTCTGTTCGAGCGGCAGATCAAGGTAATGGCAGACCTGATCAAGCCAGAAGCGGCGATCAAGCGCCCGGCAATCGGTTTCGGCGCCCCGGAAGACAGTGACTTCACCGTCGCTTTCCAGGGCTATGACAACGTCAAGGTGAACCGTCTGACACTGTCCCGCGCTTATGGCGTGCTGAAGAACGATGGCACTTACGTCAAACAGAACTTCGCTCTGGTACGCAGCATCGACGGGATCCCGGCCGACGACTACGAGCCGATTACCACTCTGAACATCGATACGCCTGAATACAGTCAGTTGCTCCATGTGGAGCGTCTGGCAACCATTCTGAAAAGTTTTGGTTTGACCACCAACGAGATCAAACGGGTCGATGTGCTGGTGCGTGTCGAGGCCTTCGACGCTGCCAACAGCCAGGCCTGGGAAGTGGGGTATCCGGTGCGCGCGGATGAGCGTCCGACGCTGGACGTAGCCGAGCCTGCATCGGGCGCCAAGGTTGTGGAAGGCAACCCACTGTATGTGAACGTCAAGGCCTTCGATGATGTAGGCATCGAGTACGTCACTCTAATCGCCACCTATGGCAATGGGCAGACCCCTTATATCCAGCGTTTGCGCACCTCGCCGTACAACTACATGGTGCCGGTGCCTGCTTTCGATAGCACCAATCCGGCGGCCAACCGCATCAACTTGAGCATCGAAGCGGTAGACACCTATGGCGTTGCCCATGGTGATCTGGATGCGCACCGCGCCGAAGAAAGCCTGGACGTGGAAATCATCCGCGACCAACTGCCGAGTGTGATCATCGCTACTCCGAAAGACGGCAGCGAGACCACCGAGGGGCAGTTGCTGCTTGTAGAAGTCAATGCCGTGGACGACGTGGGTGTCGACCGCGTGGTGCTGAACATTGCCGGCTATAAAGGCGGCGACCGCAGCCTTACCGATATGGTCTTCCCCTACGAATTCCTGGTGGAAGTGCCGTATGGCCAGGCCGGCACCGACCTCAACCTGACTGCCAGCACTCTCGAGCGACGTGCTGACGGCAAGGGCCGCAGTGTCAGCACTGCCAAGCCGGTGAAAGTCCGAGTGCTCAAAGACGACAAGGCACCACAACTGACGGTGAAGCTGCCGCTTGCCACTGGCGCCAGCGTGGCGGAGAAACGCAACCTGCCCTACCAGCTGGAAGTGACCGACAACGTACGTGTCGGCTCGATAAGCCTGGGCCTGTATGCTGACCGTAATGCCGACGGCACCTTCGATGACACTGAACGGGTGGTCGATCGCCTGCTGCTCAGTGCGCCTTATATAGGCAGCCTGCCCCTGGGTAGCATCGCCGATTATCTGGGGCGCACCGACAGCCTCCCTGAATCCCTGCCACTGCAGTTGCGCATCATCGCTCGCGACCCGAGTGGCAACGAGACCATGGAGAAGGTCCCGGTCAACCTGCTGCGTAATCAGGCTCCAGAAGTCAACGCCATCAAGCTGTTGGATGCACGCGGCTTCGCCATGGGCGACGTCACCGAATTGACCGAAGGCCGCGGTATCGTCGTGCAGGTACAGGCCAGCGACGCTGAAGTGGGTGTGGACGCCGCAGCGCTGTATTACGCCATCGGCCCCGTGGGTTCCGAGCCGAAATACCAGGCTCTCGGTGAGGATTCCGCGGCGCCGTATCAATTCCATTTCAAGGTGCCCACCGGCCGTGTCGACCAGGTATTGCGCCTGCGCGCCAAGGCTCGTGACCTCGACGGCTATGAGTCGACCTTCGTCGATCTGCCGGGCAGCATCAGGATCAAGGCTGACAAGGCGCCCAATGCCCGTATCGTCAAGCCGGACAATGACAACGCGGTAGTGATCGACGGCGAAGACGTGGAAGTGTTCGTCGAAGCCTTCGATGACCTCGGCCCGGAAGGCATCGACCGCGTGACCTTCTATATCAACGGCGTTCCGGTGACCAGCACCGAGCAAAGCTATGGTCAGCAGGTCGGCAGCCATGCTCAGGATCATGTCTATCGGGCACTGATCGCCGCACCTGCCGGGGTGCAGGGCTTTACCGTACAAGCCATCGCCTATGATGTACTTGGCCAGGCTGGCGAGTCGCAGATCGTACGTGTCGGCAAGCTGGAAGATACGGTGATTCCACGCCTGGGCGTGCTCTACCCGATTGATAAAGATGTGCTGACCATGGGCGAAAGCCTGCGCGCAGTGGTATCCATCGAAGACATGGGCGGTGCCATTTCCGATGTCAGCATGCTCTGGAGCCGCGAGTATCAGAACGAAAACGGCGAATGGAAGGTCGCTGACCAGTACCCGTTGAAACTGTTCCGCGATGACCAGCGCGCCAGTGGCGATACCACACCGGTGAGCGATCCGGACAAGCATTACTTCATCTACTGGGCCGACTTCAGCCAGGGCGATGTGCTGCGCCGGACCGGCCTGCGCAACGAGCGCCTGCATGTGCTGACCAAAGTGGTCACGCCGAACCACACCGTCACCCGCGACACCTACCACGAAATGGGTTGGCCGATCAGCGAGCGGCGCTTTATCGCCCCGCAGAACGGCGACCAGGTGTCGGCGAAGAAAGTGCACTACACCGCAGTCGACCAATACCGCGCTCTGGACCGTTCCGGCGCGATGATCGCAGCCTGGTCGACCATCGACCCGCTGCGCATCGAACAGGGCCTGGGCCTGCTGAGCAGAACCGAAGCCCTGGCCGGTAATGCCCCGGCTCGCACCGGTATCTTCATTCTCGACGCTGTGGACGAAGCGCAGAGCAACGGCAACGGTGATTTCTTCGCCTATTCGCCACTGCTCAACGGCGCGGCGGAAATCTTCAGCGGCAGCATCGGGGAGTTAGTCACCGACGAGAACATCGTCCTGGCAGGCAAGTCCGGCATGACCGGCGGCAGCTGCCTGTCGGACTTGGGCAACTGCAGCTTCGCCGATCAGCTGACCTCGGAAATCAAGCAAGACTGGCACGGCGGCGATACCCCAAGCGAAGGCACCGGCGCCCTGTACCTGGATAACAACGCCGGTGAGCTGTTGCTGTTCGGACAGAAAAATGGTGATGGCCAATTCGGTCTGCCGTACCTGCTGCTGGGCCGTGTGGACATGCCCTACCCGGATGTCTACGGTCTGACCCGCAGCGGCAATCTGGCCCTGGTCGCCAACGGCAACGGCGGCGTGCAGGTCATCGACGTTACCAACATGACCGCGCCTTACCACGTCGGCTACATCAAACCCAACGGCTTCGCCCGCGATGTAAAAGTGCGTGGCCATTACGCCTATATCGCCGCCTCGGAAGAGGGGGTGGTAGTTGCCGATCTGAGCACTCCGGCCATGCCCATCGTGGCGAGGGTCGACACATTGGGTGTTGCCAACCGTCTTAATCTGGTGGGCAACCAGCTGTACGTGACCGACATGGCTGGCAGCGGCGACAGTGCGCGTTTGAGCCGAATCGACATCAGCGAACCGGATCAGCCACGTGTTGCGCAGGTGGTGGAGATCGCACCGCATCGTCCGGATCAGACCCCAGACGGTCTCTACGACGTGCATGTATCCGGCAACCTGGCCTATGTCACCCAACTGCTTTCCGATCAGGAAGACAAACCGTCGCAAAGCCTGGTGCAGATCCTCGACCTGGCGCGCGTCGGCCAGAGTGGTGTGGATGCCAGCGTCCCGGTAATGGTGCAGCGCAACGCTACTCTGGATGACTTCGGCGTGCGCGGCCTGACCCTGGCCCGTGGAGCCATTCAGGTGGCGGCCGGCAGAGGTGGCATCGGTCGCATCGATCTGCCGGCGCTGACCGTGCTGCAGCACAGCCCGCAAGTGGGCGAGACCGATGTCAGCACCCAGCTTTCGCAGATCCTTATCGAGCTCTCGGCCGTTTTGCCGAGCGATACGCTGCTCAGCGATTACGTGCAGGTACTGGAGGGTGATGCGCAGATTGGTCGCGATGTCACCGCGCAGTTCGAGCTGTCCTTCGCTGCTCGTGGTACCGATACCACCAAGCGACGTATTCAACTGGTGCGTAAAGACGGCCAGAACCTGCTACCGCGTCAGCGTTATTACGTCCGCCTGAAGCAGGGCCTGAAACCCGTAACCGGTCAGGTGCTGGCTTCCGACTACGTGTTCAGTTTCAGCACCGCTTCGGCCGATGCGCTTTACCCCGACATCATCAGCATCTGTACCCGAGAAAGCGCCGAGCGCCATGGTTGCGTGAACGTCGGTGACGTACGTGGCGGTACCCAGGTGGTGGTGCGCGGCACCCACTTCGGCGAACAGCCACGCCTGTCTGTGGGGGGGGAACCGCTGGTAGTGGAAAGCCGCGTGGCTGATCCGGATACCGGTATCGTCACGATCTACGCGAAAACCGTACCGAATTATCCAGGCCCTGCTGCGGTCACCGTCACCACCGCTGCCGGCCTGAGCGACACCGTGCTCGGTGGCTTCGTGTTCGTCGATGAGCTGAGCATTTCCCACCTCACGCCTGCTGTGGTACGCGTGGCCCAGACCGGCAAGAACGACCGCGTCGATCTGGTGGGTAAAGGCTTCCACGCCGGTATGACCCTCACTGCTTACAAGAGCGGTGAACCGGCGACGGCGAAGACCTTCAAGGTCGGCTCCGATGATCTGCGCCTGTACAGCGCCGAGCGGATGAGCCTGCTGGTACCGGACCTGCGTGACGATGAAGGTGGCGGTTATCGCGGCTTTATCGATATCGAACTGGCCGACGATCTTGGTCGCCACTACGTACAACGCAATGCCCTGTTCTATGGCCGCCTGCAGCTCGACCGTAGCCTGGAAACCGAACCGCCGATGACCATCGAGGAAATCGACGCGCGCCTGAAAACCCTCGCCGATGGCCGACTCACCAGCTATGTGCCGGACCCGCTGAAGCTGCCCCCGGGCAATATCGTCGACCTCGCCGCCGACAGCGAACTGCATATGCTCTACGTGCTTGGCCGTGGCGAGTTGAGAGGCCCGGCCCCGGGCAGTCTTCTCAACCTCGAGCAGTTGCAGCACTACTACGCGCCGGGCTGGATCAGCCTGGTCAAATACGACCCGGCGAAGATCGCCGAAGCCGCGCCGCGTCATGGCCTGGGGTATTACAACCTGCCGCAGGACCTGCAACCGAGCGCCATGGCTCTGGCCGAGAAACAGCTCTACGTCACCGCCCGTGGCTACGATTTCCCCTACCTGGATACCGAATACGAAAGCCGTAGCGTGCTGCTGGTGTACGACCGCGAAACCCGTGACCCGGACATGCTCACCGAGCAGCCGCCTGGCAAGGACCGCGACATTCGCTACAGCCTGCCGCTGCCCAACGGCACCGTGGCCGAGAAAGTGGTCGCCCATCAGGGCCTGCTGTTGATTAACGCCGGCAAGGAAGGCGTGGTGGTGGTCAGCATTGCCGACCCGCTGCGCCCGAGCGTGGTGCGCCGTCTCACCTCCGCCACCGTCGATGGTCGTGCCCTGGCGCTGAGCAACGTTACCGATATCAGCGTGATCGGCGATGCCCTGCACGTGGCCAACGGTGGCAACCGGGTGATTTTCGACCTGAGCAGACCGTCGCTGCCGCAAGTGGGCGATTCGCGCGTCACCGGCCTCACCGGCATCACCGCCGATGGCAGTAAGTTCGTGACCGGCAATGGCTTGAACCTTTACGACGCCAGCCGTCCGGCCTTCATTCGTGAACAGGGGCGTTATCTGTCCGGCGGCTTCAGCGTGCCTGGCGCCAGCCAGGGCATTCTGGCCCAGTCGAGCACTGCACTGAACCTGACTCAGGCGGCCAGCGACAAGACCAGTTGCGAACTTGGCTCCATCGGGTATCTGGGCTTCTACGACTTCAGTCGTGCCGATAACATCAGTTTGCTCGATGCCCTGGGGCTGCCGTATTGCATCAGGTCGCCCGCTGGCGGCCTGCTGCTCAAACCTGCGCGTAGCACACCTATGGTGCTTACCGATCAGGGGATCGGGGCGTTTTCGGTACCGACCCCATTGGGCGAGGAAGTGATCTCCAATCTCGGCCTGGTGGACCTGCTGACCCTGGAACTGGTGCGCTCCATTCCTGCCGATCAAGCGGACGGTATGCCGCTGGATAGCCCGCTGACTCTGCAATTCACCCGTCCGTTGAGCACCATGGATGACGACCAGTTGCGTCAGTTCATTACGCTGCAGCGCGACGCGCAAAACAATCAGCCAGCAGTGGAGCTACCGTTCAGTCTGCAGCGCAGCAGCGATCAGCGCGTACTGACCGTTCAGCCAGGGCAGAGCCTGCTGGCCAACCACAGCTACCGCCTGATCCTCAAAGGCGACTTGGCCAGCCGCCGCAGCCGAGGCTTGTTAGAGCATGAAATTCGTTTCCGCACCGGTAGCGCTGGTGGGGCTCAGGTGCAAATCGTCAGCACTGCGCCGGGTATGCTCGACGTCGGCGGTGGCGATCTGGATGTGGTGCTGCGTGGTGCCAGTGGCCAAGTACAGTTCAGCGTGTCCGGCCAGGCAGCAACCGGGGCTTTTGCCGAAACCCTGGCAGACGGCACCGCTCGTTATCGTATTCAGGCGCCGTCCAGCTTGCCTGGTGCAGCCAGTCTGCAGGTGGTCAGTGGTAACGGCAGCAAGGCTTCCAAAGTCGGCGCCGTACAGTTCGTGGAGCCACTGTTGTTGCGGACGCTGGCACCCGCCGTGGGTTCGTTGAACGGCGGCACTCGTGTACAGATAAAAGGCCAGGGCTTCCGTAGTGAAAGCGGCGCCATGACCGTGCATTTCGGTGATATACCGGCGCTGCAATACAAGGTGCTCGACGCTGAAACGCTGGAAGTGGTTGCCCCGGCAGGCCCAATTGGCACTGTCGATGTGCGTGTGCAACTGACCAATGGTCAGCTCGGTACCCTCAGCCAGGCGTTCACCTACCAGCAGCCACCGCAATCGCAGATTCGCGACAAGGGCCGTATCTACGATATGGCGCTGGACCCATCAGGTAGTCTGCTGTTTGCCGCTCAGGGCGAGGCTGGGGTACTGGTCTATGACCTCAATGCCGGTAACTACACCGCCGACCCGCAGAAACCACTGAACCCGGATGACCTGTTGCGCCTGATCGACCGCAACGGCGACCGCTCCGACGACCGTATCGTTTCACGCATTGGCCTGCCGAGCGGCTTCATCGCCGTAGGCGTGGAGCCCTATTTCGAGCGCGGTACCGACCGTGTCTACATCACTGCCGTCCATCTGGGCAGCGGCGGTACCCCGGATGCAGCGCGCCTGTTCACCGTCGCCTTCGACGAGCTGGACCCGGCGAAAACGACCCTTATCGGCAATCTGGAGCTGCCAGGCACCGCCGTGCGTGGCCTGCGCGTGCGCAATGCACGGGTGCTGCTGGCCATGGGCGAAGAAGGCCTGGGCATCGTCGACGCCTTCCTGCCCAACAAAACCTATCTGGTGCAGAGCCTGGCCGCCGAGCCAAAACTGCCAATGCTGGACGTGGCGACACAAGCCGGTGCTGCTGGCGAAAGTGGCCTGATCGTGGCGGTCGGTGGTGTCTTCGATTACCGCAGCAACCGCCTGCTGACCAAGGAGGCCATCGGCAGTGGTGGCTTGCAGGTTTACAGCCAGAGCGCCAGTGCTGGGCTGCGCCGCCTTGGTAAGCTCGACCTGCCGGGCACCCGCGTATCGCTGCAGGGACGTTACGCATACGTCGCAGCCGGTGCCAGTGGCGTGGCTGTGGTGGACCTGCTCGACCCGAGCGCGCCTACCGTCGTGGCGCGTATCAACGACATCGGCTATGTCTACGATCTCGATTTCAATGGCAACACCCTCTATGTCGCGCGTGGCGACAAGGGTGTGCTGATGGTCGACGTAACCGACCCGCTGAAACCTGTCGTCGGCCGCAGCATGACCTCCAGCGGCAGCGTGGAGAGCGTGGTGGCGGGTGATTACTCGGCCCACTCGGGCGGTGTCGATGAAAAAGGCAGCTTGCTGCAAGTGGTGCCGGATGTACTGCTGAAACTGCACGCCATTGACCCAGCCAACGGCATCCTCGATCGTCAGGTGGATGGCCGCGTGCAGGTGATTGCGCGTTTCAACAAAGCCATCGACCTGTATCCCGCCAACAATGGTCTGCTCAGATTGCTCGATAGCCGTGGCGCAGAGCTGCCGGTAACCGTGGAAATCACCAATAACGATGCCCGGTTGTTGCTGCCATCCAGCACCGCTGACCGTCTCAGCGTGGGCGAGCGCCTGACGTTGCTGGCCAAGGCCGGTATCGCTTCGGTGAAGCCGATAAGCGCTCGCGATAGCTTCGTGCTGCAGCGCCTGGCCCAGGACCAGCGCGTGCCGCTGACCTTCCGTGGCGCACGCAATGATGCACTGTCCATCGAGGCAGTGACTCCGCGTCGCGTCGCACGCGACACCGTCAGCCTGATCAGCGTCAGCGCTCTTGGCATTCCGGCCAATCTGGCTCAGGTGCGCCTGTATGCCGGCGACCGAGCCCTGCAGATCGAAGGCGTTACCCGTGATAACAGCAGCGCGCCTGCCGTACTGAAAGTCAGCGTGCCAGCGTTGCCGAATGCCGGTCAGTACAACCTGACCCTGCAAGTCCAGCGCGATGGCATCTGGCAGCAGGCCGTGCTCGAAGGTGCCTTGCTGGTGGACGCGCCAATCCGTTTCGACGCTCTGGTACCGCTGTGGGGCCCGGTGGCCGGCGATACCGTGGTGACTGTCAGTGGTGATGGCTTCGAGCCGGGCAATACCGTGATGGACGGTCTCAAGGTACGTTTCGGCGGTCTGCCGGTTGGTCGTATCGAGGTTCTTGCCAGTAACCGTATGCGTGTCACCTCGCCACGCGGTGCACCTGGCAAGGTCGATGTGCTCGGTGAAGACCGTTACGGCAACCAGGCCAACCTCACCGGTATTCGCGGTTTCGGTTATGGCCTGCGCAAGCAGTCCGAGCTGCACCCGTCCCTGATATTCCCGAGTGATGTGTGGATCGACCAGCAGACGGGTGTGGCCATTACCAACGGCGGCTACATGGTCAATGGTTACGGCAAGCAGAACCTGCCGGCCGGTGGCTGGCTGCCCGAGTTGTATCGTGCGGCATCTTTCTCGGTACAGGACGCGAGCAAACCGTTGTTGGTCGGTGGTGCCTCGTCGTTACCAAGCGATGCCACACGCTTGAGCCTCAAGATGCAGGCAGATGCCATCTACAAGCGCATGGAGTCGGTCTATGCGATTGAGCCGACCGAGCAAGAGCAGGAGATTCTCGATCGTCAGCAGGCCCAGGACTTCAAGGTCGGCTTCGACTCTCTGCGCGTCAATCCGACCCTCGAGTGGGAGCAGAATACCTGGCGCAAGCGGCTTTACGTGGCCAGTGGACTGGGTGGTGTGGCGCGGCTCAATCTGGATGAACAGAACGGCTTGCAAACCATTCATGAAGAAGACCTCGAGGCACCGATCAGTCGCCTGGTCAAGCAAGGCCCCGGGCTGATTGCTGCCGCCGTATCCGTTGTCGCCGAACCTCCGAATGCAGACAGTTGTGCGTTCAGAATCGAAGACGCTGCGCCAGGTGGCCTGCTGGCCTTGAACTACCAGAATGGCGAAGACCCGGTACGTGTTGCCGGCCCCGCTGGCCTGCAGGGTGGCGCCTTGCTGCAACTCAACGATGGCTGGCTGTTCAGTGGCGGCCAGGTTCAAGGCGCCGCTTGGGTCAATTGCCCAGGCTGGGAAGAATCGCTCGGCGTGCCGGTGGACGGCAAGGAGGGGGAGATCCGCGCTCTGAACTTGTTCGATCCAGCACAAGCTCGTCGCTACAGTTTCGTTGCCAATCCGCAGGACATGCTCAGCTATGGCCGTTATCTGATCGCAGCCGTTGGCAGTCGTGGGGTGGAAATCATCAACCGCGACGAGCCTGAAGAGCGTGTGCTGCTGAGCCTCGATCAGAAGCTGCAGGCCAGCGCTGGCCGTGGTGTGCGTCTACGCCTGGCGGGCAGCTTGCTGTTCGTTTCTGCCGATACGGGGGTAGTGGTGGTCGACCTCAGTGAGCCGCTGCAGCCACGCGTGGTCTCGGCCGGTAACCAGGAACGTATCGAAGCTCTGGACCTGTTCAACAACCGCCTGGTTGCGGGTTCCGGTACCGCTGGCCTGACCTTGCTCGAGCTACCTGGCGCCTTGGTACTGGACGCCAGCGTCAAGCAGGGCGGCATACTGCCGGCCGGTGAGCAGGCGCTGGAGCTGACCTTCAATGAGCCGGTCACGCTTGAGTCCCTGCGCGCCGCTGGCAGCTTGCGTCTTGTCGACATGAGCAACGGCGAGCGACTGCTGAGCAGCCCGACCATCGACGCCCTCAACGGTGACGGGCAGTCCGCCAGCCGCGTGGCAGTGCGCTTTACTCCTGCACCGGGCGCGCAGCTGCGTCTGCGCCTGGAACAGGCGCGCAATCTGCGCGGTGCCGGCCTATGGGCGCCGTATCAGGTCGATTTCAAGGTTGCACCAACTGGCGCCATGCAGCCTGCGATCAAGTACCTGGAAAATGCCAGCTTCCACCGTGGCGCCCAAGACCGAGTGGTGATTCACGGCAGCGGCTTCTCCAGTACGGTAAAAGGCTTCATTAACCAGTACCCGATCGAACTGCAATGGGTCAGCGCGCAACGCCTGGAAATTGCTCCCCATGCCCTCGACATGCTGCCGTTGAGCCCGGGTCAATGGCACCTGCGTCTGGACGACGGTGGTCTGCGTACCGATTACCTCGGTGCTCTGGTCGTGGGCACTGAGCAAGCGCTGGAGCAGGTCAAGTACAGCGTCAGCCCTGATTCGGCGAGCAAGAAGGGCGGTGCACTGATCACCATCGGCGCTGGTCAGGACGTATTGATGCCGGGTACCAGAGTGGTACTGCGTGCACGCCATGGCGAAACCGAGATTTATACCGGTCGCAGCCCCATTGTCGAAGAACCAGGCAGCATCAGCATCGATCTGCATGACAACGTGGTCACTCAGCGTGAATTCAGATTCGTTCTGCCGGGCGTGATCGACCCTGACATCTACGATGTATTCCTGCGCATTCCAAGCGGTGCCACGACCCGTGAAATCAAGGTCGGGTCGCTGTCCTACACCCTGCCACAGGGCCTCGGCATTCTGCTGCCGAATTATCCGCCGATGCAGATCGGTGCTGCACAGGTGGTGGGTGACCGTCTGTTCGTCGGCGTCAAAGCTGGCGCCCAGCCGACCTCCAGCAATCGTTACCTGATGACCGCTGGCCTGGAAATCTACGACATCGGTTTGTGGGAACGTCCGATTCGCCTTTCGCAATTGCGCCTGAGCGAACCTGTACTGGGATTGGAAGTGCTCGACAGCCTGGTTTACCTGGCCAACGACCGTGACGGGGTACGGGTTGTGGATGCCAACGACCTGAGCAAGCCGTTGCTGGTGTCCAGCCTGACACTGCCTAGCCACCGCGCGGTCGACCTGGCCGTGGAAACCGGTCGTGGTGCGCTGGCCGTGGCCGCTGCCAACGATCTGGGGACCGGCTATATCCGCTTCCTGCCAATCGGCCGCAACGAGCTGGGTGCTCAGGCTCCGCTGCCAAACATTGTCTTCGATGGCAGCCTCAAGCCGGACTTGCTCGGTGCACCGGTAGATGTGCAGTGGCTCAACGGCGAGTTGTATGTGCTGTTCCTGCGCGACAAACAGCTGTACCTGGCCACTTTCAAGGACTTCGGCGCTCAGCTCGACTACCGGGTACAGGCTATCGAACGAGGCACCGTGGCCGCCAGCTCGATTGCCGAGGCCATTGGCAAGATTACCCTGCAGGTACAGCAAGGCCTGATCAGCGTTGGCACTGGCGACAGCTATCTGTTGCTGGAAGCCGATGCGACGGGCCAGTACCAGACCATTTACTGGCAGGAGCAGAAGAGCAGCGGTGAATTGCTCAGTGTCGGCGGCCAGATCATGCAGGGCAATGGCAAGGGGGTGCAGATCAATACCTCCCCATACCTCGCCGTCGCCTCCAGCACTCCAGGCAACGGTGCCGTATTGGGCAGCAACGAAGGGGTGACTGTCGCCTTCAATAACCTGATCAATACCGACCCGGCGCACCTGGCCTCAGCCATCCGGGTACTGGGTGAGGGCGGTCAACCGCTGGCCGTCGATGCCTTCGAGATGGCCGGTATCAATACCTTGCGCGGCGGTCAGGTGGACCTGCGCTTCAAGGGTGATTATCAAGGCCCGTTGCGTATTGAGGTGAGCACTGCGCTTACCGATCTGGCAGGCCATGCCTTGCGTCAGGCCTTCGTGCTGCAACTCGAGCGTCGCACCGGTATTCGCCCGCTGATCAGCCAGGTCCAGCGTGTGGTCGGAGCGACTGCAGGCTTGCACTACTTCCACGCTACCGGTGGCGAAAGCGCATTGATCAAAGGCAGCGGTTTTGGCGTGGCCGCGGAGCAACTGACGGTGTGGCTGGGTGAAACACGTCTGCAGCCACAGCAGATTCAAAGCGTAAGCGACAGCGAACTGCGCGTGGACGTACCTGACCTGCAAATGGGCAGCATCAGCGCCAGCCTGGCGGTGAAAGTAGAGCGTATCGACCAGCGCCTCAATTACCTGCGTCAAGGCGCGATGACCGTATTGCCGCAGATCGAGATCGACGACCTGCAACCGCAGACAGGACCTCCTCAGGGCGGCAACCTGGTGACCCTGCATGGTCGTGGTTTCAACCATTACATGCAGGTGCGTTTCGCCGGCGGCCTGGCCGGTGATCTGAAGATCCTCAGCAGTAATCGCGCCGAAGTGCGTGCTCCCGCTGGCGCCTTTGGCAAGGCCCAGGTGGCAGTGACCAGCCAACTGTTCGACGGTGAGCAAAGCCTGTCGCCGGTGGATTATTTCTACACCGGTATTCCGACCGGCTCGGTGAACCTGCCTGGCGATATGGCCAGCCCGGTTTCCGCTATTGCCCGTCTGGACGATGGCAGCAGTCAACTGTTGTATGCCGTGACTGGCGGCAGCTTCGACAAGGTCGATAGTCAGGGCCGCGTCGCCCGTGTGACCAGTAATGCCGCGCGCCTGCTCGTGGCCGATATCAGCGACCCGGTGCACCCGGTCATCGTCAACCGCGACTTCGCTGGCCAGCTCAAGCCCTACCACTACGAAGCCCCAAGCGGTCTGGGCAGCACCGGCTTCGCCGACCTTGCGATCAACGATCACCAGCTTTTCGCCGTTGGTGGCCGAAAATTGCTGCACTTCGATCTGACCCTGCCGGCCGAACCGAACAAGATCAATGAACTGGAGCTGGCCAGCGATATAACCGCCCTGGCCACCCGCGATGATCTGTTGTACGTCGCCAGCAACGAAGGCGTGCGTCAGTACCGCATCAGTGGTGAACTGAAACTCGTCGATCTGGGCCTGATCAGCGCAACCCGTTTGGGCGGTACGCCGGGGCGTCTGCGTCTGGCTGGCTCCAGCCTGTGGCTGACCTTGCCGGCCCAGCGCCAGTTGCTGGAAGTTGAACTGGCCAGTGGCGAATTCCGTGTGCTGCGTCGTGTTGCCACTCGCGACCAGGCTGGAAACCCGTTCACCCCCGAAGATCTGCTGATCAGCAGCCAGGGACTGTTGGTATCGAGCGGCGAAAATGCGACGGTGCAGCGCTTCGTGCTGGACAGTGATACCGATGCCACGCCAGTGGCTGATCTCAAGCTCACTTATCTGGTCAGCCGTGGCAGCCTGTTCGCGGGTCAACTGCAACTGGCCGGGCAAACCCTTTACGTCGCAGGCGGGCAGGGCGACGTGCAGCTATTCGATATTTCCTCGTGGCTCAATGGCCGCACTCAGCAAAGCATTGGCCTGCGTGACTATTTCAGCGTGGTCGGCAACGTCAACAGCCTGTCTCTTGGCAGTCAGGCTCTGTACGCTGGCAGCGCTTTCGTATACCTCGATGGCGTACCCGCGGAGAACCCGCTGCCAAGCCTTGAGGCCGCAACCTACCTGGGCGGTAGTCTCAACACTCTGGCTTATCAGAACCTGACCATCCTCAGTCAGCAGCCGCAGCCTTCTGGCCGTCTGCCGAAGGACGCTGGCATCGAAGTACAATTCAACCGCCTGCTGGATAACGCTCAGTTGCGTGACCAGGGTAGCCAGCTCGTTCAACTGTTGCTCGATGGTGCCCCAGTGGCCAGTCAGGCGGCACAGGTCGGTGTTGGCCGTCTGGTGCTGCGCCCGACCACCGCGTTGCAGAGCGGCAAGCTCTATCAGGTCAGCCTCAGTGGTGCCCTGCGCGACCAGCAGGGCAAGACGCTGGGCGCCGATTACCGTTTTGCTTTCATCAGCGACGACGCGCCGCAACCCGAACTGGACAGCATCTCGCCGCGGCAGGCCAGTTGGCGTGGCGGTAGCGAAATCACCCTGCGCGGTCATGATTTCGGCGTCGATGCCATCATCGAAGTGGGCAGCCAGCGGGTTCCCGCCAGCGACATCGTCTACCGCGATGACAGCCAGATTCGCTTCCGCCTGCCAGGTTTGGTGAGTAACCCGGATAGCAACCGTCCTGTTGGTGTGCGCGTGCAGCAGGGCAATCAAGAGCTGTTCCGTGCCGCCGCAATCACCTATGTGGCCGATCCGCGCATCGACCAGGCGGGGCTGTATGACCGACTGAGCGGTACGCTGGCTGCGCAGAGCAAGCGTTTCATCTTCAATGCCGGCGAACTCATCGGCCTGCAAGGCCGTGGTTTCGGTGAAGCCACCGTGGTTCGGGTAAACGGCCGGCAAATTGCCGATGTGCGTCTGGAACGCGCCGACCTGCTGAGCTTTAGCGTGCCTCAAGACCACCTCGGCCCGCTGTTGGTGGAAGTCAGCAACCTTGGTTTCGTCGGCGACCTTGCCAGCGATGCCAGTCTGCGCATCGAACTGCCGGTGAAGAGGCAGCTCGACGGTGTCAGTCTCTACCAGCGTGTCGGCGACTTGCTGCTGAGTGCCAGTGGTCGTGATGTCCAGCTATCCAGCCTGCGCGATGGCAGTACCCCGCAACTGCTGGCCAAGTGGCAAGCCAGCGGTAACCTGCGCGATATCGCTATGAGCGACAGCTATGTGGCATTGCTCACCGATACAGCCCAGGTACAGGTGTTCGACCTGAGCAACCTGTACGCTCCACAAGCGTTGCCAGCGTTGGCCAATACCCGGCAGATCGCCTTCCAGAATGTGCGTCTGGCCGGTGATGTGCTGCTACTCAAAGCCGGCGCCCGCGTCTTCCAAGGGCAGGTGCAAGGACCGGAGCTGCGCGAACTCGCTGTGGCTGACTCGGTTGGTCTGGTGGATATCGCGCTGGATAACCGTGCTGCCTACCTGTTGTTTGGCGATCGACTGGAAGTCCGCAACGCCCGTGAGGGTAACCAGTTGCTGGGTAGTCATGCCCACGGCCTGAACGGTGCCAAGCGCCTGTGGCTGGATGGCAGCCGCGTCTATCTGCAAGGCAGCGATAGTCTGCAAGTGATGCAACGCGCCGCCTTGCTGCGCGGCCGTGGCGAGCCGGTGCTGGGTGAGTTCGATCTGCCAGGGCGCGTTACTCAACTGACCGCCCAGGGCGAACTGCTGGCTTGGCTGGATGCTGGCCGCCTGCAAGTGTTCGATCTCGATCTGGATGGTCAGCGCATGCTCCGCGCCCGTGAAGTGGCCAGCTTGGCCGTGGGCAGCGCCGAAGTCGGCAGCCTGACCCAGTTGGAGCTGCACGGCGATCTGCTGGAGTGGCGCAACGGTACCAGTTACCTGAATGCCACGATCCCGATGAACAACACCTGGGCGCTCAACCCTGACGCCCTGGCCGCGGCCGATGAGCCGGTAGGTCTGCGTTTTACCGGTGCCGATTACGCCTGGCGAGAAGCGCAACTGAGCGTGACAGGCCTGGGCGGCGAGGCCCTGGCCACCAGTACCCAGCTGCTGGGGCGCGAGCTGCGTGCCATCAGCCAGCAGGCGCAATTCCAGCCGGCTGGCCTATATCGTCTGCAGGTCAGCCAGGCACCACTGGATTGGCTCAACGGTGCTGAGGTCCATTTCGACCTGCCATGGCTGGTGGATGCCGTGGACTTCTTCGGTGCTGAGCTCATGCGTCTGGACGCCCTGCAACCGAACCGCAGCGTCACTGGCGTTGCACGCACCTATGTGCTGCGTGGCCGTCAACTGAACCTGATCGATGAGTTGCAGATCGGCGAGCGTGTGCTCGGCCGTGAGCAACTGCAGGTCAATGCCGCTGGCGACCAATTGAGTTTCAGCCTGCAAATGGATCAAGCCGGTTTGTATAGCGTGAGCGTGCGCTACGGCCTGCAGCGTGCAGTGTTGCCAACGGCGCTGTCGGTGGTCACCCCCTTGAGCATCGACTCGGTGGTATCGGCTCATGCACAGGGGCAGGTGATCAGTGATGCCGGTGGCACGCCTGTCACCATTCAGGCTCAGGGCCTGTCCGAAGGTTTGAGCCTGCATTGGTTCCCGGCCGGCCAGGGCATTTTGCCGAGCGCCAGTAACAAGGTGACATTCACGCTGGGCGACGGCGTGATCACCTTCGTCACTCCGCGTAGCCAGCCCGGCTGGCAGTATCAGGTGGCGCTGTTGCGTGAGGCCAGCGGTGAACGTGTGGACAGCGTGGCAAGCCAATGGCTGGCCGCCGTCGATGACACCTTGCCAAACGTACGTTTGATCAGTGCCCTGGGCGCCTCGCAGCCGCTGGTGCTGGAAGCCGACGAGCCGCTAAGCGTGCAGAGCGCCAGCGTGGTCAAGGTCTTCAAGGACTACGACACCCACGCCCAGCCAAGCGAAGACGTCACCAACCGCTTTGCCGCTGTGATCACTCAGGGCAACCGCCTGGAACTGCGCCTGCGTGCCGATGCCGTGCTGGAAGCCAACGCCCTCTATCAAGTGACCCTGGCCGGTGTACGTGACGCTGCCAATAACGTCGCCCGCGACAACGGTGTGACCCTGGCCGGCACTTACACCGGCAGCTACCAGGCCGAAGACCGTCTTGCGCCGCGTCAGGATTCCCTGCAAGTGTTGCTGCAAGGCCAGCCGCTGAACGCCGCCACCCAACTGAAGCTGGGCAGCCGTTATACACTGCAAGTCAGCGCGGTAGATAACGTGCAGGCCAGTGACAAGCTGGGCTTCGCCTACCGTGTCTCCGCCGATGGTGGTCAGACCTGGAAAACCGACTGGATCAGCATCCAGAAAGGCAGCTTCGACCTCGACATTCAAGGCCAGTATCAGGGCTTCAGCCTGCTGCTGCGCGCCAGTGATGGCCGCAACACCAGCGAGCGTCGTTTCGATGCTCAGGTCAGTGCACCCGACCTCAACCTTGGCCAGTTCAGCACCCTGCCAGCGCCGGTCGAAGAAAGCACTCCGGCCGATCTGCGCTTCCAGATCCTGGGTGATCTGGAACTGGTCAAATCCACCGAGATTCGTGTGCTGGATGGCCGTTACAGTGCTGCCGCTTTTGACCGCAGCAGCGGCCTGGTTTCTCTGAACTACCTGCATCCGCGGCTGAAGGATCTGCCCGGTGCAACGCAAGGCCGGGCGCCGTTGACCGCTGAGTTGCGCGTTGGCTTCGGGCTTTCCGGCCAGGAAAGCTACCGCTACTTCCAGGTCGGCTATGACCTGCTGTCCGACCGCACGCCGCCGCAACTGTCGATCATCGCGCCGCTGGATGGCGAGTTCGTGCCACGCGGAGAAATCACTGAAGTGATCCTGCGCAGCTACGACCGTTACGGTATCG
Source organism: Pseudomonas sp. SZ40 (assembly GCF_052958135.1). Classification (NCBI taxonomy): domain Bacteria; kingdom Pseudomonadati; phylum Pseudomonadota; class Gammaproteobacteria; order Pseudomonadales; family Pseudomonadaceae; genus Pseudomonas; species Pseudomonas sp. SZ40. The sequence continues at coordinate 38,035 of NZ_JBQWIF010000034.1, forward strand.
ATCACGTCGAGGCCTGTATCAACAGCCAGGCTGCCGATACCTTCAGCGACGCGGCCAACTGCCAGCGTCTGAGTGACCCGAACCGCCTGCGGGTGCCCGTCGCCGCAGACGCTAGCCAACCGTTGCGCATCGTTGCCCGCGCCGTCGACCTCAACGGTCTGGCAAGTGCACCGGCCAGCGTCACTCTGCAGCCTTACGATAGCCAGGCCGGTGCGCCTGAGCTGAGTTTCCTGATGCCTGCCGATGGCCAGCATGTGCAGGCCGGCGAAACCCTGCCGGTGCGTGTGCGCCTGCGCAAACTGGAGCAGGCCAGCCTGTATCTGGATATCGCGGGTGACCCACAGAACGCTGGCAACCCGGCGCCGCGCAGCATCGCTCGCACTGCTGATGGCGATGAGGTGATCGAGCTCGCCGTCACCATGCCGCAGGTGGCTGCCGATGGTGTCCTGGTGTTGCGCCTGCAAGCCAGCTGGCAAGGGCAGACCCTGCGCAGCCAGCGCATCCTCAACCTGCATGCCGATACTGGTATCAGCGAAGACATCGGCCTGGATCTGCAGCCGCCAAGTACGTTGCTGTCCGGTTCGCAGTTGTGGCTGCAAGTGCCGCCACCGGCCAGTATGGTGGACTTCAACGGCACCTCGATGCTGAACTTGTTCGACCCGAGCGACGCGGCCAGTCCAGCGGTATTGCCGTTCAGTGCGACCCGCCAGGTGTGGAACAGCCGTGTGCAAGGCAGCGCCCTGCACCTGGACGCCCTGCTGCGTGATCGTTCTGGCCACGAGAAGACCACCAGGCGTAGCTTGGAAAAGCTCGCTTACCTGCAAGCGGAAAGCCGCCGCGAGGATATCGATACCGGCTATCGCGCCAGTTTCCTGAGTGCGCTGCCAGGTCATGCCGAGGGGGCTGCATGGGCCGAGAACCAGCAGCGCGATGGTTACCGAGTCAGGACCCTCGAGGGCGTACTGGAAAGCCGTGACAGCGGCCAGGTTCGCCAACTGAGCTACACCGGCTCGCTGCTCGCTGCACAGGTTCGCCGCGACGGCCAGGATTACCTGCGCGTCTGGCGTTGGCATGGCGATACCTGGCAGAACGCCATGGAGCAACCGATTGCCGGCAGCCTGCTGGGTGGCAGCGGCGACTTGCTGTTCGTACGCCATGGCCAGCAGATCGGTGGTTACGCCGTCGGCAGTACCGGTTTCGCCGATCTGATCGGGGTGAGCCTGGGCGACGAGATCCGTCAGGTGCAGGTCGATGGCCAACGCTTGGTAGTGCTGACCGATAAAGGTCTGGATTGGCTGCAACTGAACGACGGCAGTCTGCCGCAGCTGGTACGCAGCGGGCGTGTAGAACTGGCTGAGCGCCTTGGTTTCGCTTTGCAGGGTCAGCGCCTGCTGAGCTGGACCGCCACGGCGGTCAGCAGCCAGTCAATCATTGCCAGCGAGAGCGGTCTGAGCCTGGGCACTGCGGATGCGCTGCCGGTGGGTGGCAAGGTTGGCCAGGCTGTATTCGACGGTGAGCTGAGCTGGCTGAAGGTCAGTGAAGACCTGTACGGCGATAGCTGGCAGGCCTGGCGTGGCAACGAGCGCGTCGGTGCGCTGGGCAGCGAGCGCGAAGCCATGGCTTTCGTCGCTGGTCAACTGATCTCCCTGCAAGTGCGTGATGGCGCCCAGCAGTTGGTAGTGGAGCCTCTGGCTGTCGCCGCGCCGGCTCGCGATGCATTCACAGCACAAGGCGTACGCCTGCCATTCGGTGTACTGGTCGGCGGCTTGTCAGCTTCGGCCGAGGCCGCATTGGGTAGTGCCGATATCAGTTTCCGTAACGAGCAGGGCCAGATTCTGGCCGCGCAGCCATACTTTTACCAAGGTGAGCTGGACGACTATCTGGGTGAGTCGTTTGCCCAGGGCCGAGCCTGGTTGGTGGCCAGTGAGTCGGGCAATCTGACCGTACAACTGAGCGACCACGCCGGCAGCCAGCAGCTCAGCCTCGTAGTGCCTGCAGGCACCCAACAAGCCGCGCACCTCAGCCCGGATGACGGCTCGCTGCTGAGCGCAGGCGCACGCCTGCCACTGGCCAGCCAGTTCGCTGCCGGCAGCGATGGCAGTGTCTCGATCCTCAGTGCCAATGGCGAGCCTCAGCGTGCCGTCAACGGCCTGCGCAGCAGTTTCCATTGGTTGACCTTGCCAGGTAGCGATAGCGCCAGCCTGCAATGGCAGGATGCCGCTGGCAGCCGTGCTCTAAGCCTGTTGACCAAAGCCAATCAGCCAGGTGCTGCACTGACCCTGAGCGGCGCTGGCAACAACCAGATCTTTGCCGAAGGCAGTGACCTCAGCCTCAGCTATCAGGTGGGCGAAGTGCCTGCCTGGGTCGAGTTGCAACTGCTGAGCTTCAACGGTCAACCGCTGCAACGTCTGTTGATTGCCGGCGACAAGGGGCAGTTCAGCCTGCGCCTGCCGCAAGTCAGCGTGCAGGAAAGCTTCACCCTGCGTGCTCGCGCCTACTTCGCTGGCGATTTCCATTACAGCGAGCAGCAGCTGAATCTGCGCGTGGCTCCTTCTCAGCAATTGCCTCAGCCGACCCTCAGCGGCCTGCCGAGCGTGCTGTATGCCGGTAGCCAGGTCGAGCTGCGCCTCAATGGCGTGGATGCCGCGCGTTACCGTTTGAGCCTGGAAGCCCTGAATGGCAGCGATCAGTTGCTGGCCAGTGGCAGCGACAGTCTCAGCGTGCGCCTGCCAGCCGGCTTGAAAGAGCTGCGTGTGCGGGCACTGATCGATGACGAGCTGGGTAACCGTCAGGAGCAGCGCTGGAGTGCTCCTGTGGTGGATGCCTGGCACCTGCAAAGCAATACCGTGCGCGTGCCGTTCGATGTCCTGCTGCCGCAGGTGGGCGGACAGTGGCTGGCCCGCGGCGCCGAGCTGCACGATGGCAGTGGTCTGCGCCAGCGCCTGGGTGGCGAGATCGCTGCCATGGACTACCTGCAGCAATACCTGCTGCTGAGCATCAAAGGCTTCGGCCTGACCCTGCTCGACCCCAATGACAATCTGCAAACCGCAGGCAATGTGGCCGTCGCTGCGCCGCTGCAACACCTGGCCGTGCAGGGTGAACGCATTCTCGCCGCCAGCTCGCGGGACCTGTTCTGGTTCGATGCCCTGGGCAACCAGCTCAAAGCCAGTGGTAGCCAGACTCTGGATGGCGAAGTGCGTGCTCTGCTGGCTGATGGCGACGGTTTCCTGGCCCTGACCAGTGGGCAACTCCTGCGCCTGTCCGCCAGCGGCCAGACGCAGGCGACGTTCACGGGTGAGGGGCTGCTCAGTGTAGTGCGTGCTGGTGACTACTTGCAGGTCCTCGATAATACCGGCCGCCTGTGGCGTCTGGACGCGAGTCTCAAAGGCACTTCGACGCAATTGAGCCTGGGTGCCAAGCGCCTGTTCGCCTTGCCGGGCCAGGTGCTGGCCGTGGCGCCGCAACGCATTCAACTGATCGACACCGCTACCCAGCAGCGCGTAGGCAACTGGTCGCTGGCAGCTGCCTCGGTGGACGCCGCGCAGTGGGCTGGCGGCAAATTGTGGCTGGGTGGTACCGAAGGCCAGGTGCTGGCTCCGGTGCGTGGTGCCGATGGCTACGTCAGCCTGTACGAAAGCCGTACTGCTGTCGTACCAACCCGCGGCAATGTGGAAAGCCTGGCGTTGCGTGACGGCCAACTGATGGTCGCTGCCGACAACTTCGGCATTCAGGTGCTGCGTCAGGACGGCAGCGGCACCTGGCAATCGAACCTGTACCCGGAAACCGCCTTTACCCAGGCGGCCAGCCGAGTTGCCGTCAGTGGCAGCACCTGGTTCGTGCTGCAAGACCAGCAGCAACAGGTCAAGGCGCTGGACCGCAGCACCCTGGCTGCCCGCACCGTATTCAGCAACGTGGCAGCCAGTGACCTGGCCGTTAGTAGCGATCACCTGATCGTCGCCGCCGGTGGCAGCCTGCAATTGGCTGCCCTGAGCGACCTGAACAGCAAACGCAGTCTGGTCATCACCACCCAGGAAAATCTGCGACAACTGTCGGCCCGTGGCCAGCAGGTGGCGGTATTGAGCGAAAGCGGTCGAGTATTCCTGGTCGACTTGCGCAACGATGCTGAATCCCCGATCCGTGAACTCAGTGGGCAACTGGGCGGCGAAGTGCGCCAACTGGCGTTGACCGGCGACTACCTGTTCTATCTGCTGGGCGATAGTGCCTGGCGCTATGACCTGCGTAGCGGCCAGCGCAGCCAACTGCTGACCGGCACCAGCATTAACCAGCTATACCTGGGCGGCAACCTGCTGTGGCTGGAACAACCTCAGTTGCAAGGCGTGCGTCTGGATGCGGTGGAACCGGGCAGCGGCCTGGTGGTTGCCGACAGCAAATTGCTGCTGGCCCAGCGCAGCACCGCCCTGAGCGTGGAAAACAATCGCCTGGCCGTAGGCCTGGGTACCCAGGGCGTACAAGTGTTCCAGCTGCCGTATGGTCTGGGTGCAGCCGATGCAGCTCTGCTGACGCCACTGGCTGCCAGCCGAATTATCCCGGCGCAATCCTTGCCGTTGGGCCTGAGCACCGACGCCCTGCGTGGTATGTCGCTGAGTATCAATGGCCAGCCAGTTGGCAACCTCAAACAGGCACTGAAGCAGACCGCTCTGCGTCTGCCGTCCAGCCTGCCGGGTGGCCAGAACATCACCTTGAGCCTGCGCAGCGAAGACGTATTTGGCGTGGTGCGCGAATCGGTCGCCCGTGACCTGTTCCTGATGCCGGGCGAAGGCGTGGCCAACCCGTTCACGGTCGGCCTGACCGCCGACGAGCACACCTGGCTGCCTCTACCATTGGCCGCCAGTGCACAGATATCCGGCAGTCAGCAGCCCCTGGCACAAGTGGAATTCCTGCTCGCAGCCGACCCTGCAGGGCCGTGGCAGCGCGTGGCCGTGCGCAAGGCCGAGCCATTCCAGGCCAGCCTGGCTCTGGATACCCGCTTTACCGGCCAGTACTTGAAAGCCCGTGCCGTGGACGTATTCGGCAATAGCGCCGAGTCTGCCGCCAAGCGCTTCTACCGCCACCAGGACACCAAGGCCCCGACCGTCAGTCTCAGCTATGAAGGCGCCGCCGTGTTCCTGGATAGCAAGAAGGCAGTGCGTGGCTACCCGATCACCATCAAGGCACAAATGGCCGACACCGATGGTGCCCTGGACAAAGCCACCCTGACCCGCAATGGCCAGGTGGTTGCCGTGGCCTTTGGCAAGAATCTGCTGACGTATCAGGACGCCGCCACCACCCTGGGCGAGCAGGTCTATAGCATCGAGGTGCGTGATCAGGCTGGTAATACCAGCAGTGCCGAGCTGCGCGTCACGGTGATTGACGATGCGTTCCCTGAAGTCACCGATCTGCTGCTGCCAGCGCAGGTCATCGAACGCAGCACCTTCAGCGTGCAGCTGTCGGCCAGGGATGATGTCGGCATCAAGGCCGTGGATCTGGTGTGGAATGGCTTTACCGACCATTACGATGTCAGCGGAATGGCAATCAACGGCCGGACCTTCTCCGTTCAGGACAAACGCACCGAGCGTGTGGCCAGCAGCCTCAGCCAGCCTTTCAAAGTGCTGCTTACCGACAGTCGTGGCCAGGTCAGTGAAGCTGCGCCGCAAAATCTGCGGGTAGTCCGTGACCAGGCGCCGAATGCCCAGGCCCTGCAGGTTACCCTGCCAAGCCGTGGCGTGTACGGTGGTCTGGCACGCCTGAACCTCGATAACCTGAATGCCGTCGACGACACTGGCAGCCTCAATGTGCGTGTCCTGCAGCGCATCGGTGATGTTCGCCAGGAGCTGTTCAGCTGCCAGCGTGGCAACAATGACTACTTCCGTTGCGCCAACGGCAACCACTGGAACAGCTACGCTCGTGACTTGCGCATGCCGGATAGCGTGCTGCCAAACGACCAGTTCCGCATTCAGGTCGAATTGACCGACCGCATCGGCCAGCAGGTACTCAGCCAGGATTACAGCGTGGCTCTGACCCAGTCACCGAACCAGATTCGCTTCCAGAACCTGCAAGGTAGCGACAACCCGGCGTCCGTGGCCGTGCAGGGACGTCCGCTGTACCGCGTACAAGTGCTCGACGCCGCTGCGCGCAGCGTGCCGGATCAGCCGGTGCAGTGGCGCTTGCGCCGCCTCAGCGACGGCTATGTCGAAACTCTCGGCACCAGCACCACGGACGCCAGTGGCTATGCTGGCTGGACCCTGAACGCTGATCGCATTACCGGTGATTACCAACTGTGGGCCGATTTACCGCAGTTCAGCCAGATTGCACGCGCCGAGAAGAGCCTGAGCGTGCAGACCGGGCCGACACGTCACCTGCTGCTGGGCTACTTGCCTGCGATGGCCGCAGGCAGCACCGCAACCCTGACGATCCAGGCCCAGGACCTGGTGTTGAACAACGTGGCCAACGACCAAGCCAGCGTACTGCAACTGACCCTGCCGACCAGCGAATTCCATGTGACACCAGGCACCGGCATCCAGATCGGCAGTACCACGGCCAACGGTCAGACCGTCGAACAGGTGCGCGTCACTCTCAAGGACGGTCGAGCCCAGTTGAACCTGCAAGCTGGCCAGACCGTCGGCCAGTTCAGCCTGCCGGTAAGCAGCAGTGGTAACCCGATCCGTTATACCTATAACAGTGCCGGTGCCATCACCAACGTCTCCGCGGTTACCTTGGATGTACTGCCGGCCGCCGCCAGCCACCTGCGCCTGCTCAACGACCAGGGCCGCACCCAGGCTGCGGGCGATGTACTGGCCCGTGGGGTCAAACAGGATGTGCGCCTGCAAGTGATGCTGCAGGACCGCTTCGGCAACCGTATCAGTCAGCTCGACGGTCAGCCAGCCAACCTTGGCGTGCAGGCCAGTGTCAGTGGTTCCGCGGCCATCAATGGTCAGGTTGGCGGCGCGACGATCGAACTGGTGCAGGGGCAGGCGTGGCTGGCCATCAGCGACGAGACCTTCGAAGAAGTCATCGTCAGCCTGGCCGGTCCGGTAGCGGCGCTGCCGCAGCTGAATCTGGCCAGCCAGTTCCGCATCAACTTCACCCTGCAACCGCCGGAAATCATCCGTAGCGTGATCGAGGCCCGCGACGGCACCACCTTGCGTGCCTACTTCGACTACGACGAGCCGGTGCATCTGGACAGCGGTAGCGCCATCAAACTGCTGGAAGGTACCGGTGTGCGCAACGGTACCGCGACCCTCAGCAATGACGGTCGCACCCTGAGCTTCAGCGCTCAGCCGGTGCTGCAACTGGGCCGTTGCTACAGTTTCGACACCAGCGACTCCGGCCTGCGTGGCGTGGCCCGCAATGATGAAGTGCGCGAGCAGGGCGGCGAGCTATGCGCTCCACACGCACTGTTCAATGCAGTCGGCCCGGTGAAGCTGCTGGCTGGCCAGAGCTATCAGGTACCGATGGTGCTGGCTGACAACCTCGGTTGGTGGAACATCAACAATGGCCGTGCTGAGCTGAATGGTCAGAGCCAGGGCTTCAATTGGTACTACGGCCCGACCCGTACCCTGAGCGTGCCGGCCTTCTTCACCCAGGCTAATAACACGGTAGCCGACGGCGCCCTGCTGCCGCTGACCCTGAGCGGCACCCTGCCGGGTACACCTGCCACGCCAGTCATCGTGGGCAATGCCCTGAGCCTGCAAGTATTCGACCCGCTGGGCGACTTCGACGGCGACGGGCTAAACAACAAGCTGGAACTGGAAACCGTCGGCCTCGACCCGACCCTGCGCGACACCAATGGCAACGGCATCGAAGACGGCGCGGAAGACTTCGACGGCGATAGCTTGACCAATCTCGAAGAGCAGGCCGCCGGTACCAAACTGCGGGTAGCCGACACCGATGGTGACGGTCTGAATGATGGCGCTGAAGTGCGTACTCACCACACCGACCCGCTGAACCCGGACACCGATGGCGATGGCCTGACCGATGGTCAGGAGGTCAGCAATATCCCGGCCTCTTCGCCACTGAAGAAAGACACCGACGGCGACGGCATTCCAGACAAGCTGGAACTGGATATGGGCCTGAACCCAAGCGACGCAGGCGACGGTAATGGTGACAAGGATAACGACGGCTTGAGTAACGCCCGTGAGGCGCTGCTGGGCACTCTGATCAACAACCCGGACACCGACGGCGACACCCTCAAAGACGGCGTGGAAGTCGACCAACTGCACACCGACCCGCTGAAAGCTGACACCGACGGCGACGGTCTGCGCGACGACGAAGACAAGGAGCCGTTGGTCAAAGACACCCAAGCGCCGACCGTAACGCTGGTCAACCCGGCGCCGGGCAAACAGCTGATCAAAGGCCTCAACCTGGTGATCACCCCGGATGCGCAGGACAACGGCCGAGTAACCAGAGTCTCCGTGCGTCTCAACGGTGCCCAGATTGCGCTGCTGACCAGCAAGCCGTTCACATACGCCATGGCTTTACCTAACGATGCAGACAGCCTGCGCCTGGAACTGATCGCTACCGATACCAATAACAACCAGGGCAGCAGCGGCGAGCATACCTTCGCACTGGTGACCGACCCGCTGACCACCGTTATCGGCCGCGTAGTCGACAGTGGTAACCAGCCAGTCGCCAATGCCCAGGTGGAAACCCTCGGCATCACCGGCGTTAGCGCTCAAGACGGCAGCTTCGTGCTCACCGGTGTACCGGTTGCGCCGGGCCATGTGCAGGTGATCGCCAACGGCATCCTCGGCAGCCAGGGTGTGACTGCAACTTCGGCGGACGTTGAACCGGTATGGGGCGGCACCACCGATGTGGGCGCCATTACCCTGGTGTCGCCGAAGGTGCGGGTGGGGTATCTGAGCAACGCCTTGTTGGAACAGATCATTCGGGCCGCAGGCTATGAACCCGTATTGATCAGCAACCTCGCCACGTTCGACCTGACTCAGATCGATATGCTGTTCATTGATCAGCATTTCGCCAGCTACTCAGCGTCGATCGCCGCTAGTAAGGTGTTCCCGTTCGTGCAGAATGGCGGCACGCTGATCTACAACTCCCACAACGACAATACGTCTATAGGCTCCCTGCTGCCTGGCAAACCGCTGCTCAGTGCGGCGGTGTCGGCGAGCAATGGGTTGCTGTACCCAGCTCAGCGTACTGATGGTATCGCCGAGGGCAAGGCAGGTTCCTGGTGGGCCAAGCGCAACCTCAGCGAGCATATGCATGCCCGTGTCGCGCTGACGTCCATTGCTCCGGGTGTGGTGCCGTTAACACTTGCAGGCCCGCGCGCCGAGCAGACCGCGACGTCGTTCCGCTATGTCTATGGCCAAGGCCATGTCTATTACAGCTATGCCTCGCTATATAGCGCCGAAGCCAATCTGGTCAACATCTACTTGCCGAACATGCTGGTGTATATGCATGAGCTATCGCTCAAAGACAGCGATAACGATGGTCTGAAAGACATCTATGAATATGCCAATGGCACCAGCGCCTTTGTTGCCGACCGTGATGGCGATGGCCTGCTTGATGGTTTTGAAGTGAAGTACGGCTTCAATCCGCTAGTGGCGGGCGAGCAAAACCTGGACAGCGACGGCGACGGCCTGAGCAACCTGCGTGAGCAGGAGTTGGGTACCCATCCGCGCGCCGCTGACAGTGACGAGGATGGCCTGACCGACGGCGCCGAAGTGGATCAGCACAACAGCGATCCGCTTAATGACGACACCGATTTCGACCGTGTGCTGGATGCTGCCGAAATCAGTAATGGCGCCAATCCACGAAAAGCTGACAGTGACGATGACGGCATAACTGATTACGACGAGATCAATAGCTACAGCACCCGCCCGGATCTGGCGGATACCGATGGTGACGGTCTGTCCGACTTTATCGAGTTGAAGGGGCCCTACGCCGACATCCTCAACCCGCGCCGCGCCCAGGATGCCGACCAGGACTACGACGGCGACGGCTTGAGCAACAAACAGGAACTGCTGGAGACCCTCACCAATCCGAAGGTGGCGGACACCGACGGTGATGGCTTATCCGATGGTGCCGAAGTGAAGGCTGGCCTGAACCCGCTCGACCCAGATATGGACAAGGACGGCCTGCTTGATAGCGAAGACAGCGCGCCAACCGAGCAGGACATCCAGGCACCGAGCGTGATCTTGGTATCGCCTGCAGCCGGCGGTAGCCTGGCTCACGGCCAGCAACTACGCCTGCGTGCCGATGCCAGTGACGATGGCCGTGTCGCCAGCGTGACCTTCTATGTCAACGGCGTGGCCGTGGCGACCTATGATCGCGCACCCTACCAACATGTGATCCGTGTGCCAGCCGTAGGTGCGCAGCTCGATGTCGAGGCCAGTGCCCGCGATACCAACGGCAACGAAAGCCGCAGCGGAGTGCGCCGTCTGAAACTGATGGACGACGCCGGCACTCAGGTCGTCGGCCGAGTGCTGGATGGCAATGGCCGCGCCGTGGATGGCGCCCAGGTGACTCTGGTCGACGGCTACGAGGCCGAGCGCATCAAGCCGGTCTCCTACACCTTGGACCAGAGCACGAGTTGCGGTACTTACTGCTATGGCGACGACACTGGACGGCAGTTGATCGATGGGCAATTTGGGACGGCGAGTATCGCGACTGACCTGGGTATGGGCAGGGCTTACGAATGGCTGGGCTGGACTGCTCGGACCATGAATATCGATTTTGACTTCGGGCAGATAACACATGTCAGCACCGTCAAAGTTGGGTCGACTCAGGACAATCTGAGCAACGTGGTCCTGCCTTCGTTTGATGTCCTGCAGAAAGTGGGCGATGAATGGGTCGTTGTCGGCGCCCTCAACACGCCGCCGAGTAATACCAATAATCGTGAGCCGGAGTCAGAGTCTCTTGCGCCACATGTTCAGCTGACGCTGGCCGACGTGAACATTAGGAGCCGTTATGTACGCCTCAGCTTCCGAGCCAATGGCCCATGGTCTTTCGTGGATGAGGTGAGTTTCAGCAACGGCACCGGTCCGATGCCTTCTTCTGCCACCGTCACCAGCGACAGCCAGGGCCGCTTCACTCTTTCCGCGTCCACACTGGCGCTAGAACCGCGGGTCAAGGCTGAGGCTCGCTTTGGCAACCAGTTGGTCTCGGCTACCAGCGAGGTCTTCGAGCTGGCCCGTGGTGGCAATTCGAATATCGGTGAGCTGGTGCTGGCCGCCCACGGCCGTACCGCGCACGAGCCGATCGAAGAGCGTCATGTGGCTGCTGCTGAAGAAAGCACCTCGTACAACCGCGTGGTGAACAACAACGTTCGTTGGGACTTCAACCGCTACGGCAGCATCAGCAACGGCACCTCCGCCTCCAGCTGGACCTTCGACGGTGCCCAGTACCTAGTGGTCAATGGTACGAACTACAACAGCGACACCTATCGCACCCGCCTGGATGGAAGGGAGCTGATTTACCCGGCCAAGCAGCTCGGCAACGTACTGGTCAGCCGCAAGGCCTACGTGCCGGCTGACCAGAACTATGCTCGCTTCATCAACGTGCTGGAAAACCCCAGCGACCAGCCTATGACCGTACCCTTCTACGTTTACGGCAACTTCCGCGCGAGCCGCACGGTGGTACTAACCTCGTCCGGCGATTCCGCCTTTGACCCGGAAGACAGCTACCTACTGACCGACGACACGGCGCCGGAAAGTGGTTTGTACGCCGCCGGCGTGGCATTCGGCAGTGCGGATGCGCCACTACGCCCGGCTTCAACCCAGTTCAACGGTAACGAGTATCGCGCCAACTACCGAGTCACTCTCGCACCGCGCAGCCGGCAGGTGTTGGTGCAGTACCTAGTACAGGACTCAAGTCGCGAGCGTGCGCTCAACACCTTGGAGCAACTGGCCAGCCGCGATGTGCAGGAGCCGAATCTGACGCTCGAAGAGCAACATGGCATCGTCAACTGGATCACCCTGGTGGACAGCGATGGAGATGGCCTGCCAGATGCCCGCGAATACTTGTTAGGCCTCGACCCACTGAGCGCCGACAGCGATGGTGATGGCCTGCACGATGGCTTTGAGCAGCGCTACGGTTTCGATGCTAAACAAGCTAACGGAGAGGCTGCCGAAGACACGGATGGCGATGGTTTGAACAACCTGCAAGAGCAGGAAGCCGGCAGCAACCCGCGTGTGGGCGACACAGATGGCGATAGCCTGAGCGATGGTGACGAAGTGCTGACTTGGCACTCCAGCCCGCTGACCCGGGACACCGATCTGGACCGCGTGCTCGACCCGGATGAAATCAACCATGGCACTAACCCGGCGCTGGTTGACAGCGATGGCGACGGCATTGACGACTACGCCGAGATCTACACCTATGGTACCGATCCGCTGAAGACCGACAGCGACGACGACGGCATGTCCGACAAGTTCGAGATCGACAACAACCTATTGAGCGTCCCGGCCACCGACGACACCGACAACGATGGCCTGACCAACCTGGAAGAGTTCCTGGCTGGCACCAACCCGCGCAACGCCGACACCGATAACGACGAGCTGCTCGATGGCTGGGAGGTCAAAGGCGTACCGGCGAGTGATCCGAAGGTGGTGGACAGCGATGCCGGTGGCCGTCAGGACATCAACGAACGCTTTGTTGATGGAACCAACCCGAACCTGGCTGGCGACGACAAGCCAACCGTGTCGCAGTACTGGTCGGCCACCGACGAGAACAACCGTAGCTTCACGTTTGCCGAGAACGCCGACGGCTGGTCTAGCACCGGTGGCGCCATCAATAGCAACCGCGCGTTCCAGCTATATGTGAACGGTGGCCGCTACGACTACCGCTACAACCGCGCCAGCACCTCGGCCAGCGGTCGTGAGTACCACTACGAAGCTCGTCGCATCAATAGCCTAGTGGTCAGCCGCCGCGTGCTGGTGCCGAGCGCCGGCGGTGCCTATGTGCGTTACCTGGAAGTGCTGGACAATCCTACTGACCAGGAACAAGTGGCCACCGTGCGCCTGCAGTCCTACTACGGCGCGGCTAACAATAGCCAGGTGGCGGTCGTCACTAGCAGCGGTGATACCCAGTTGACCACCGCCGACGACTTTCTGGCCCTGCGCGATACCGCGGTTGCAACCCGTCCGGTGCTGCTACATGTGTTTGCTGGCAACGGCAACCGTGGCCAGGGCATAAGCTACGCCAACCAGAGTGGCCGCCTGTGGCAAACCGACTATCAGATCCGCATCCCGGCCGGCGAGCGCCGCGTGATCATGCACTTCGCCACTTTGGAGGGCTCCAGCGATGCGGCCGTGGCCACCGCCGCCAAGCTGCGAGGCCTAAAAGGACTGGGCCTGGACAATATCGACGCCAGCCTGGCAGGCAAAGTGGTGAACTTCTTCGCCTTTTATGACCAAGATGAAGACGGTCTGAGCGATGCCGACGAAATCCGCCTGGGTACTGATCCCGCTAATCCTGATACCGATGGTGACGGTGTGCTGGATGTCCAGGATAGCGAGCCATTGGTAGCCGACATCACTGCACCTAGCGTTAGTTTCGCAGCGCTACCACCTAAGCGTCTGTATGCTGGTCAGGCACTTGAAGTCACTACGTTTATTAGTGACAACGGACTAATCCGTAAGGTGGAGCTATTCCAGGACGGCACTCTACTTGAAACCCGCAACAGTGGTGGCGAGCAGCGTTTCAATGTGATCCTGCCGGATGCGGCTCAAAGCAATCTGGTGCTACGTGCTACTGACAGCAATGGAAACAGTGCAGAGGCGAAGCTGGAGATCGCTATCCAGGAGACACCTAGCATCCGATTCAGTGGTCGCGTGGTCGATATGTTGAGCAAGCCATTGCCTGGCGTATCGGTTAGCGCTGAAGGCATCAGCGTTGTCACCGATAGCAGTGGTCGTTTCAGCCTGAGCCTGTTGACGGTGAACCGTGAAATCAATGTATCTGCCAGCGGGCTGTTCGGTGCACAGCCGATGCGCGCCACTAAAGTGCTGGTCGTCGAGTCCTTGGAAGACAGCGTCGACCTCAGCGACATCGGTGATCTTCGTCTTGAGGCTATTGGTCGGCGGGGCGACAAGCCGATCGCTGAGGCTGACTTGGCTTATGAAGGTACTGAATGGAATAGCCATCCGCAGCTGCGAAACCAGCAGTGGTGGACTATCTACGCCGCCGATGGGCGTATCGATTCTGCTTCAGGAAGCACGTTGCAGCAGGCAAATATATTGACTGTCAATAACAGTCAATATTGGTCAGAGTCCGGTGGTTATAAGTTCCGCTTGAATGGACAGGAACTGACCCTGGCACCTCAACGCGGCAATCTTGTAGTCCACCGCAAAGTGTATGCCCCCGCTGACGGTACTTATGTTCGATACCTTGACATTATCGAGAATCCTTCCAATGAGCCGGTATCGGCATCCTGGCGAATAGACGGTTACCTCACCTATAACCAGACTCGTGGTCTAGTGAACGATATGTTCGAGGATGGTTATGTGCTGATCGACGACGCTATCGATGGCAGCGACAGCGTATCAGCCCTAGGTCTGCTGTTCGGCATTCCTAATGATAATGGTGGGCAGCAGTCTTATCTGCCATATGTCGGCTATAACAACTATCAAATGAATTCGACGATTTCTATCCCTGCAGGCGGGCGCAAGGTGCTCATGCACTATGTAGTGCTCAACCAGAGCCGTAGTGAAGTACGCCGTGTTCTAGAGCAGCTGAAGGATCCGCGCTTCGTCGAATCGGGCATGACAGTAGAGGAACTGCGAGACTTGGCTAACTGGCCGACTCTTATCGACTCCGATAACGACGGTATGCCAGATGCCGACGAAATCCCTCTAGGTCTCGACCATCAGAACCCAGATGTGGACGGTGATGGTATTCCTGATGGCCAGGATGACGAACCTAGCTTGGCCGATACCCAGCCACCTGTGATTGTTACCAATCTGCCTAATAGCCCCTTCTACCTGGGTGACGAGCTGCAGCTCAAACCGCGCGTTACTGATAACGGTCTGATCCGCTCCGTCGAGCTGTGGCAGCGCGATCAATTACTCGACAGCTCGTCCATCGGTGGCGACCTGAACTTCGCTATTACCATGAGTGAACTGGGTGATCTTGGTCTGCGTCTGGTCGCTAGCGATGTCAGTGGTAACCGCAGCGAGCTTATGCTGGACGTAGTCGTCGAGGAGCCGCCGCCTACAGTACTCACGGGCCGTGTGGTCAATGTGCTGGGGCGTCCGGTGGCTGGTGTGGTTGTGTCGCTGCTTGGCGAGCAAGGCGAACACTGTGGTGGTGAAGGTTGCGCAGAAGAACCTGTTGCGGCAAGGCTTGCCCAAGCGAACAGCGAGCCTGCATTCACTCAGCTCACCGACGCCGATGGTCGTTTCCGTTTCGACGCCCTAGCGCGCCGCGAGAAAGCTGATTGGCTTATCGACCTGCAACACCGAGTTCTCGATGTGCAATTGAGCCTGCAGCACGCCGTCGAACTGGATCGTGACGGTGAGAACGATATTGGAGAACTGCAACTGGTCATGGATGACAGCGAAGTGCCTCAGCCACTGGAAAATGAGCTCGGGCACCACGTTGATACCAATTACGTGCAGTTCATGCTTCCGTCTGGCTTTGCTTTCCCCTCTTCAAAAGTTGAGGTCTGGCCTTATGAGCAGCGACTACTTATCGGCTCTGTAGAGATGATGCCCCTTGGCAGTCGTTTCGAGAGTGGTGATATGTATCTCAAGGAGAGCGCCGATAGCGTCATCTTGACTTGGATGGGATGGCGCAGCCCGTATGCGGCTCAGGACGCGGGCACTATGACGATTCAAGTAGTCTTGCATCGTGACGGGCGTATCGAAGAGCGGTTCTACGACGTTCTGGAGGGCGACTGGTACTCGCGTTACAACTACTTCTATACGTCGACTAATAGCGTTTCTTTCGCAATGGATATCAGGCGTCTTCATGGTTATCTCGTACGCAGTGGTACGGGGGTTGAGCATAACGTAGGAACGTCTGACAACCATCTGCAGGGCAGGGTAATCAGTTACGTGCCGGATGAGAATAATGGCTACAAGATCGAGCTGGGTTATCTACCGCGCCGTGCTGACGGCGACCAAGACGGGCTTTCCGACGCTAATGAACTGCTTTTGGGCACCGACCCGGATGCTCGCGACACCGATGGTGACGGCTTGTGGGACGGCTTCGAGTTGTACAGTGGTTTCGATCCACTTGTTGCCGAGCCAGGTATAGCAACGGCCGATCCGGATGGTGATGGGCTGAGTAATCTTGAAGAGCAGCAGGCAGGCTCCGATCCGCATTCAGTTGATAGTGATGGCGATGGCCTGAGTGACTATGACGAATTCCATCAATACGGCACTGACCCTATGGCTGCTGATAGCGATGGTGATGGTCTGAACGATGCCGATGAGATAGCGCGCGGTACAGATCCCAAGAAAGCGGACAGTGATGACGATGGTCTGCCTGATGGTGCCGAGGCTCAGAACGGTAGCAATCCACTGGAAGCTGACAGTGATGATGATCAACTGCCTGACCTGTTCGAGTACCGCTATGGCGATCTCGTTCCAGATGAAGATAACGACAGCGATGGTTTGAGCAATCTAGAGGAGTCTCTTGCAGGTACCGATCCCTTAAACCGTGATAGTGATCGTGATGGTCTATCCGATATTTACGAGTTGCGTGTGAGTAAGACCTCGCCGTACAAGGCTGATAGCGACGGTGCTGGGCGCAATGATGGCGATGAGCTATTTGTAGATGGCAGCGACCCATTGAAGGCAGGAGATGACCTGCGTGACATTCGCCAGGGCGATCAGTATCTGCTGACTGAGTCCGGAGTCAGCTATCGCGTGAGCAATAGTGGCCGGATCGAGATTGTTGATCGTGACGGCTGGCAACAGATTAACCAGGGGCTATTCCAGTTCAATAGCCATTCTATCGATTATGGTTACTTTGTTCGCAGTCCTGAAGGCGCCCTGCGGACGCCGTTGCATAGTGCTGGTGATGGTCTAGCCATCAGTCGTGAGTTCTATGTGCCCGAAGATGGGCGCGGTTTTCTGCGGGTATTGGATCGATTCGTAAACATGACCGATAAACCCATGGTGGTAGAGCCGCGCTATGCCACCAGTCAGTCGTATAATCACCAGCAATCGACCCAATTGAGTACGTCGTCGGGTGATACGCAGCTAGGTACCGAGGACAGCTCTCTAGTTTGGACTCTGAAGAGTGGCGAGCTGGATGCACGCATGATTACGGTATTTGCCGATTCAGCGGGGCGTTCGATCCTCGATGCCACAAGCATGCGTCTTTATGATGGGATCCGTGAGGCCGGTATTGGTTACCGGCTGGTGATTCCGGCGGGTGAGGCGCGCAGTGTGATGCAGTTCGCCGCGCTGGAGCATGGGCAAAGCCGCTTCAAGGATACCGAGGCGGTATTGACCAGCCTGGGCGAAGAGGCCCTGCACGGCATCAGCAAGATTGAGCGCTCGCGTCTGGCCAACTTCAGCGCCTGCGAGGATACCGATCTCGACCTGCTATGCGACAGCCGTGAAGTGGTACTGGGTACCAGTACGAGCAACCCGGACAGTGATGGTGACGGGTTCCCTGATGAGCTTGAAGTTCGCCTGGGCACCAATCCGCTGTCCAGCGACGATCTGCCAGACTTCGAACTGTATGCCCTGCGTAATCTCGATGGCCGCAGCACGCTGTATCGCCAGCAAGGTCTGACTGGCACGCCACAGCGACTTTCCACATTGGCTAATCCAGTGACAGCATTCGACTTCGACGCCCAAGGCCAGTTATGGACCAGCCATCAGCGTCTTAACCCCTCTAATGGGCTGTCGCAGGCTCTGATTGAGCGAGTCGATATCCTCAGCGGTGACGTGCTCGAGTCTGCCGACAATCAGCAAGAGTTCGAGAATGTGATGGATATGAGTATTCAGGGCAACAAGGTCTGGGTGAGCGCGAATACTACCGATGGCGGTTATTACGAGACGCCTTATGCAGTGATCGGCTCCAGCCGTCATACGGATCAACAGTCTAGAACTGATATGCCGGTGCTTGATGCATGCGGCTCTGGCATTGCCACCCTGGGTAGCCAGCCATTGTTCGTTCATGACTGCCAGTTGCAGCGTATGGACTCCAAGGGCACGGTTCACACACTGGCGCAGTTGCACTTCAGCGACGACTTTGGCAACGCGCCGCGGATTCTCTCTCTCGAGCGGCAGCCCTGGGGCCTGGGTCTGCTGGCAGTGGTCGAGGATGAGCACCAGGGCGCCACCCGGGTCAGCCTGGCCTATGTGGACAGTGCCACGGGCTCCGTAAACCGCCTGACAGATTTGCCGGCGGGTACGCGTGCTATCGCTACCAAATGGCCAGGGCAGCATGAGCATCCACCCATCGTCGATCCTTATGGTGGGCCGCAAAGTTAAAAAAGTGTGAGCCATTACCGGTGCGCAATGGCTAAATGCTATATATAGCCCGCCATAGCCCTTCTACTCCCCAAGGACAGGAACAATCAGGATGAATATGCTGCACAGACTGGGCGTGCTCGCCGTGCTGGTCGCCATCGCTGGCTGCGACTCGAACTCCGACTCCATCGCCGAAGTGAACGGCCAGCCCGTTACTCAGGCTCAGTTCGACGCCTACCTCAAATTTAAGCGCGTGCCGACGCAAAACCCTGAGCTGGTGAACCGTGAGCTGGATGATTATCTGGAGCGCGAAGGCCTGGCCGGGCAGATCGAAGAGCAGAAGCTGCTTCCCGCTGAACAGGTGGAGGCCGAGGTCGCGGAGTTCCGCAAGCAGATGCTGATCGGCCGCTACTTCGAAGAGTTCCTGCGCGAGCGCGTCACCGACGAGGCGGTGCGTAACTATTATGCGACCAACCCCGACCAGTTCCAGGCCAAGAAGATCCACGTTGCCCATATTCTGGTGCGGGCCAACCCGGGGCTGAGTGAAACCGAGCGTCAGGCCTTGCTGACCAAGGCCAGTGCCATCTACACCAAGGCTAACGCTCAGGAAGACTTCACCGCCCTGGCCAAGGAGTACTCGGAGGACCAGTTGTCCGCCCAGCACGGTGGCGACCTGGGTTGGCTGCAGGAAGGTGCGATCGACCCGGCATTCAGCACCCGCATCTTCGCCATGAAGGCTGGCGAGCTGTCCGAGCCCATCGTCACGCCATTCGGTTTCCATATCGTCAAAGTGCTGGAAGGCCCGCAGGTGATCAAGCAGCCGCTCGAAAGCGTGGCCGGTGATATTCGCTACCGTTTGCGCCAGGAAGCCAAGGCGGCCGAACTGGAGCGTCTGAAGGCGGCGGCGAAGATCGAGAAGAATGATCAGCCTGAAGCAGCCAAGGCCGACGTCGACAACGCCGAAAAGCCGGGTGAAAACCGTGCAGCCAGTTAAGTGGGCTGGCGCCGCGCTGGCGCTTGCGGTGCTGCTGGCGGGTTGCAAGGACGACAGCAAGCAGGCCTTGAACGAGGTGCCGGTAGAGCCTTCGGCCACGCTGGTTACGGTGGATAAAACGCCGATTACCCGAGCTCAGCTTGAGTTGACCATCGAGCGCACCCTTGGCGAGTCGGCACCGCTGTTCGCCAACGAGGAAGTGGAGCGCAAGATTCTCGAAAGCCTGGTGAGCAGCCGGGCCATGGCGCTGCTTGCCGAGCGTGAGCTCGATGCCAGCGAGCGTGAGCAACTGGATCTCAAGGCTCAGGCCTACCGTGAAGAGTTGCTGGTGCGCCACTACCTGGAGGCTCACGCCAACCCCGAGCCGGTAACCGCTGAACAGGTGGCCGATTACTACAACCGCCATCAGGATGAGTTCGGCGGTGGTGTGGAAAAGAGCTTCGAGATCATCGCCAGCGACCAGGAACTGGAGCCGGCACAACGCACCGAGCTGATCACCCTGCTCAGCGGTCCGCAGGTGCAAGGCAAGGATTGGCAAAAACTGGTAGCCGACTGGCGCCAGGCCGGCAAGCCGCTGCAGTACCGGCAGAGCCGCCTGAAGGTGGAGTTGCTGGAGCAACCGCTGCGCAGCCTGGTGGAGCCCACGGCCGCCGGCAGCGTGGCCCCGCTGTACGTCGACGGCCAATTGATGCTGGTGCGGGTCACCGCCGAGCAGCAATTACCAGCCAAGCCGCTGGCAGAAGTGAGCGGCACGATTCGTGAAAAGCTGGCACCCCAGGCGCTCAAACAGGTGGTCAAGAACCTGAGCAGCGAGGCGTTGAAAGCAGTGCAAGTGCAGTACAGCTCGCGCTAGACGAGCGTAAGACCAGGGCCGCGCATTCAGCCGGCAACAATCAGGGACGACGGCAGGGCTGGGGCGAACATTATGGGGATGCTGGGGGGCAAGCGCGCGGGTGACCGGCTGCTTATAGGGCTGCTGTGCCTGATTGCGGGCGCTGCACAGGCGGCCGAGTCCTGCCGGGCGGTGTTCAGCTCCGGCCTGCAAACCCATGGTAGCGGCGGTATTACCTTCCAGTGGGCCAGTCAATTGGCTGACAGCCCCAGCCCTGCACTTGCCACCCTGCGCGTACAGAATGCTTTCGGCTCGCCCAGTTGCGGCGGCCAGAACTGCAGCGCCAGTGGCGTGGCTGCTGCCGATCTGGGCAGCCTCAAACTACCCGTCATCAGTGGCCAGCACGACCTGCGTCTGGGCTATCTGGGCAATGGCGAAGCCGGTGGCAACGAAATCAATCGCTACCGTGCCATCGAACTGGAAAGCGCCGCCACCCTGAGCTTCAATCCGCGGCATCAAGCCTATTACATCGAGCGCCTGACCCTCGGCTATGGCGCCAGGGTTACCCTCGCACCGGGCCGTTACTGGATCGGTCGGCTGGATATGGCCAGCAACAGCCAACTGCGCGTTGCCAGCGGCACCGCCACGGTCATGGTAGGCAGTGCCTTGAGCCTGCCGTACCAGGCAAGCATCAATGCGGTGGACAACGGCAGTGGCCGTCCTGAAGGGCTGCAACTGTTCGTTCGCGGCAACCTTTCCCAAGAATCGGCCAGCATCATCAACGCCCTGGTGTATGTCGAGGGAGTCTACAGTTCGGCTTTCGCCGCACGCTTGACCGGCGCCGTCAATGCTCGCAGCGCCGAGGTTGGCAGCGCCGCCCGGGTGGAAACCCGCATGGCGGCGATCAACAGCGCCAGTTGGAATAAACAGTGCCAGGAGCGCGGTGATCTGGACGGTGATGGCATCCTCGACCTGTTCGATGACGACACCGATGGCGATGGCTACGACGACGAGCGCGAGCGCGTTGCCGGCAGCAATCCGCTAGATGCCAAGAGCATCCCGGCGGTGGCTCCGCCAGCCCAGCAGCCAAACCTCTGCGTAGCTGCCTTCGCCAGGGGCTTGCAAACCCACGGCAGCTCCGGCCGCATCAACTTCGCTCTGAACGCACAGTTGCGTGATGCCCCCTCTGCGTACCTGGGCACCAGCCGCGTGGACAACAGCTTCGCTTCCAACCTGCGCAGTTGCGGTACTCAGGACTGCCAGGCCAGCTTTACTCCGGCGCCGGTTCCCGCCTTGCCGGCGTTTCGCACCACCAGCAATTCGTTCAGGCAGGATGTCGGCTTTGCCAGCAACCTGACACTGGATGGGAGCCGCAAGGAGTGGCAGCGCCTCAACGTCAGTGGCTTGGCCAAGGCGCGCTTCAATGTGGCTGGCGAATACCTGCTCAAGGAAGTGGAACTGGGATATCGCGCTACCCTCGAGCTGGCCCCAGGTGATTACTGGATCGACCGCCTGACCCTAGGCAGCGAGTCGAAAATCGTTCCGATCGGCGCCGGAACCGTGCGTCTGCACGTTCTGAAAAACCTCGAATTACCGTGGCAGGCGATGATGAACGCCACAGCCTACGAGCAGCCAGGTGATGCCTCGCGCCTCCTGGTGCTGGCCGAGGGGAACGTCGTACTCGGCTCCAACGCCACCCTGGCCGGTTTCGTCTACGCCAAGGGCAGCATTACCCAGCAATATGCCTCGCGTCTCTACGGCGGCGCCGTGGGTAGCAATATCTCGCTCGATACGCTGGCACGTGCTACCCACAGCGCGGCGCAGCTGGGCAAGGTCGACTTCGGCCTGCTCTGTGATCGGGATGGCGATGGTGTCGGCGACAATACCGACCCGGATCGCGACGGCGACGGGATTTCCAACGATTACGAAGAGCAGGTCGGCACCGATCCCGACGACCCGAAGAGCGTGCCGCCGGATATGGACAAGGACGGCATACCCGATGCACTGGACAGCGACCGCGATGGTGATGGTGTAGCCAATGATCTGGACGCCTTCCCGGATAATCCAAGCGAGTGGAAGGACCTGGACAAAGATGGGATAGGCGATAACGCCGATCCTGACCGCGATGGCGACGGGATTTCCAACGACTACGAGCTTCAGCTGGGCACGTTGCCGGATGACGCGAGCAGTGTGCCGCCGGATGTGGACAACGATGGTATTCCGGACAGCCTGGATGGCGACATTGATAACGATAAGGTACCCAACGAGGCAGATGCCTTTCCCTACGACCCGACTGAGTCGAAAGACCTGGACAAAGACGGTATAGGCGATAACGCCGATCCTGACCGCGATGGCGACGGTATTTCCAACGACTACGAGCTTCAGCTGGGCACGCTGCCGGATGACGCGAGCAGCGTGCCGCCGGATATGGACGACGATGGTATTCCGGATAGCCTGGATGGCGACATTGATAACGATAAGGTGCCCAACGAGGCAGATGCCTTTCCCTACGATCCGACTGAGTCGAAAGACCTGGACAAAGACGGTATAGGCGATAACGCCGATCCTGACCGCGATGGCGACGGTATTTCCAACGACTACGAGTTTCAGCTGGGCACGTTGCCGGATGACGCGAGCAGCGTGCCGCCGGATGTGGACAACGATGGTATTCCGGACAGCCTAGATGGCGACATTGATAACGATAAGGTGCCCAACGAGGCAGATGCCTTTCCCTACGATCCGACTGAGTCGAAAGACCTGGACAAAGACGGTATAGGCGATAACGCCGATCCTGACCGCGATGGCGATGGTATATCCAACGACTACGAGCTTCAGCTGGGCACGTTGCCGGATGACGCGAGCAGCGTGCCGCCGGATATGGACGACGATGGTATTCCGGATAGCCTGGATGATGATCGTGACGGCGACAATGTGCCCAACGAGGCAGATGCCTTTCCCTACGATCCGACTGAGTCGAAAGACCTGGACAAAGACGGTATAGGCGATAACGCCGATCCTGACCGCGATGGCGATGGTATATCCAACGACTACGAGCTTCAGCTGGGCACGTTGCCGGATGACGCGAGCAGCGTGCCGCCGGATATGGACGACGATGG